>JBOIDW010000231.1:0-4167 GCA_050740655.1 Gammaproteobacteria bacterium
GCTGGAGCGCGATCGGGTACACGCTTGCGTCTTCATGGTAGCGACGGCGGAAGGACCGATGTCGATGTGTTTGCACAACGCCAAACGCGAGCGCTACATTCTGCCGGGCAGGCCGGCCGCCGAAGCAGGTGCGGTAACGCATGGAGCCACAGGCACGGACCCCGCAATCTCGGGATTACGACAGCCGCGCCCCGGGACCGATACGACGTTGGTCTATCCCTTGAAATACCTCAAGGGCCGTGCCCGCCAGCGGGCCTTGGGACACACACATGCCGATCGGCAAGAGTCCTAGTGGCGATCCCGCTGGACCGGGACGATGAAACCCATCCCCGTCTACCTGTTCCTCTGCGTACTACTTACACTGCAAGCCTGTACGACCCTAGTGGAGGCCCCGGAGTACGCGCCCAATCCCGCGCGCGGAGCACCGATCGAGGCCTATTCGCGGGTCTTGGCCCGCCACGTCAATGAGCGCGGCGAAGTAGACTTCCCGGCGCTCGCACGGGATCGGGCCGATCTCGACCATTACGTCGCGTACGTTGCGCGGACACCCGCCCACCGGTTCGCGACCAGGAACGAGCGGCTCGCCCACTACGTCAATAGCTATAACGCTTTATCCATGTACAACGTCTTGGAGAAGGGGATCCCGGAGACTCATGCCGGTCTGGCCAAGGTCCGGTTCTTTTATCTGAGCAAGCTGGTGATCGCCAATCGCCGGATGTCGCTCTACCAGTATGAGAACGACGTAATCCGTCCGCTGTGCGACCCGCGCGTGCACTTTGCCCTGAACTGCAGCGCCGTTGGTTGCCCCATACTGCCGCGCACACCGTTCACCGGCAGAGACCTCGGCGCGGAGTTGGATCGGGAGGCACGCAGGTTCTTCGCCGAGGCACGCAACCTCAAGGTCGCGCACGACAGCCGTGTGGTCTACCTGAGCGAACTGTTGGATTTCTATCGCGAGGATTTCCTCACTGCGGCCACACCGAGCTTAATCGCCTACGTGAATCAGTACCTGCCTGAGCCACTCCCGCTGGACTACGAGGTCCGCTTCATCGACTATGACTGGACGATTGCGAATTCGCGCAGGGTGTCGGTCCGGTGATGCGAGAGGGAACGGCCCGGCGTTACGTACGGGCCGCCAGCCGTTACTTCTTGGCACTCCTGTTTCTCGCGACGGGCATAGGCAAGCTCCTCGATAACCGCGGGTTCTCCGACGTGCTAGCGAGTTACCGATTCGAGCTGCCGGAGACACTGCTGTTGCCATTGGCCCTCGCCGTCTCGCTAGCTGAATTTACCATCGGTCTCAACATCCTCCTGGGTCGCAGCCTACTCCGAAGTGTCCTGGCTACGCTCTATTTCCACTTGGCTTACGCCAGCTTGGCCATGATCACTTTGCTGCGTGGAATTTCATTGACGAATTGCGGTTGCTTCGGCGTGTTTCTGGTCCGTCCGCTGCACTGGACTACCGTAGTTGAGGACCTGATGCTGGCGGCGATCAGCCTCGGTTGCTGGTTACTGCTGCGGAGGGCCGCGGGATGATTTTATAAATGAACACCCTGAGGAGTAAACCCGAATTCGATCTCTGTGTCATCGGCGGCGGGGCGGCCGGACTGACGGTGGCCGCCGGCGCCGCTACGCTGGGCGCTAAGGTGGCGCTGATCGAAAAGCGCGCGCTGGGCGGAGATTGCTTGTACTATGGTTGCGTGCCGAGCAAGACCCTGCTCCACAGCGCTTACGTCGCCCACAACATGCGCGAGGCCGGGCGTTTTGGCATCCCGGCGCACCTGCCCCACATCCAGATGCGGGAGGTCATGCGGCGGGTCCAGTCGGTCATCAAGACGATCGAGCCGCATGACAGCCCGGAGCGTTTTCGCGGGCTTGGGGTCGAGGTGATCTTCGGCGACGGCCGCTTCATCGATCCAAAGATATTCCAGGTCGATGAGCGCGCGATCACGGCCAAACACTTTGTGTTGGCCACGGGCTCGCGGCCCGCTGTCCCGCCCATTGCCGGGCTGGATGCGATCGCTTACCTGACCAATGAGAGCGTGTTCGCGCTAGACGAACAGGTCGGGCGCTTGATTGTCCTCGGGGCTGGGCCTATCGGTGCGGAGTTGGCTCAGGGCTTCCGCCGCCTTGGCAGTGGCGTGGAGGTGGTCGAGCAGGCACCGCAGGTCCTGCCGCGCGAGGACGCCGATCTCGCGGAGCTGGTCGCCGCCCAGCTACGGCACGAGGGCGTGGGGCTCTGGCTAGCCCACCGGGCATTGCGGGTAGAGAGCGGCAGCCGAGACATCCGAGTCCTTTTAAAACACCATGACGGGCAGGAGCACTGTTTGTCGGGCACCCACGTTTTGATCGCCACCGGCCGGCTAGCAAACGTCGAAGACCTGGGTCTCGAGACCGCCGGCGTGCAGGTCGAGCAAGGCCGTGTCGTGACGGACACACGCCTGCGCACCAGCAACCGGCGCATCTATGCCTGCGGCGACATCACGGGTTCACACTTGTTCACCCACGTGGCGGAACATCAGGCGGGCGTGGTCCTGCGCAATGCCCTATTCCATTGGCCGGCGCGGGTGGAGCGCAAGCTCATCCCTTGGTGTACGTTTACCGATCCGGAGCTCGCGCGGGTAGGGCTGTCGGAAACGGAGGCCAGGGCAGAAAATATCCCCCACCGGGTCTACACGTTTCCCTTTAGCGGGATCGACCGCGCCCAGGCCGAGGGCGCGACCGCCGGTTGCGCCAAGATCGTCACGACACCGCGCGGCCGCTTGCTCGGCGCCGCGCTGGTCGGGCCGCACGCCGGGGAGCTCATCCATGAATACGTGCTCGCCCTGGCCAAAGGCATGAAGGTCTCTGATCTGGCGGGAGTGATACACATCTACCCGACGCTCGCCCAGATCAATCGTCGTGTGGCGGAGCAGCCCATGAAGGCGGCGTTAACCCCCTCGCGCAAGCGCTGGTTGCAGCGACTGTTCGCCTTGCGGGGGAGCTCGGGATGAAGGTGATGGACAAGGTTATGCCCAGGGGGCTTATCGTCGCGATGGTCTTCGCCGGCTTGATCGCGTATATCGCGCTCGGTGGCGAGCAATGGTTGAGCTTGGCCGCGTTCAAGGCCCATCGCGAGTCTCTCCTTCAGTACACCGCAAGCCACTACGGGAGTATGCTCCTACTCTCCCTGCTCATCTACACAGCGGCGATCGCGCTCAGTATCCCAGGTGCCGCGCTCTTGTCTCTCGTCACGGGGTTCTTGTTTGGTCGCTGGGTCGGCACGGCCGTTATCGTCGTTGCGGCGACCCTGGGGGGCACACTGGTATTTCTGGCCGCGCGCTATCTTGTCGGCGATATTGCACGCAGGCGTCTGGAGCAACACGCCGCCGCGGCCAAGGTCCTCCATGGGTTTCATGAGGACGCGTTTCATTACCTGTTGTTCCTGCGCTTGGTGCCACTCTTCCCGTTCTGGCTCGTTAATCTGGCGCCGGCCTTCACCCGGATCCGCACCCGTACCTATGTCATAGCCACCGCGATCGGCATCGTGCCGGGCAGCTTCGTCTTCGCCAACCTGGGCCAGTCGCTCGGGCGTCTGGACTCACTGCATAACCTCTTGTCGCGTGAGGTGATCGTGGCCTTCGTTTTACTCGGCGCCTTGGCGCTGGCGCCGGTGTTGCTCAAGAAGTTCAGGAACAAAGGCGTAGCCGACGGTGGAAGCTAAGGCTTACTTGGTTTCGACCCGCGTCTATCGGGGCGCGGGACCTAGGGCTTGGCCGCCGCCTTGCCCAAATCGCCACATACACTACAATGAGGGTGGGTCATGAACTCGTTCAGTACGCAGTTCCTGTGCATGCCGCCAGACCCGTATTCATTCGATTCTTAGTTAACGTCCAGGTATCCAAAATGACACGGCTAAATCCAACGGCAGGAAAGGGCGCCGTACTTGCGCTTGCCGCGATCCTGGTGCTGGGGCTCGCGCTGCGGCTACAGATGTTCAACGGCTATGTCGGGCTGGACGACCACGCGTATGCAGAAGTGGCGGCGGACATAGTGAAGGGTCGTTTCGATTTTACCGCGTACACCGACGCGCCGGTCTTTCCGCAGCGGCTGGGCATTATCCTGCCGTGCGCACTCTTGATCGCCGTATTAGGCCCCACGGAATGGGCGGTGGTGCTCAGTCCACTG
>JBOIDW010000232.1:0-4907 GCA_050740655.1 Gammaproteobacteria bacterium
TGTTACGCGCGCGCCGCCGCGCTGCTGCATCCGTCACCCGAGGTCTCCGCCGGCGTGCATCCCAGTGCCTGTATCGATCCTGCCAGCCACGTCGATCCCAGCGCCTGGGTCGGTCCCTATACGCTGATCGAGCAGGGCGCCGAGGTCGGCGCGCGCGCCTCTATCGGCCCGTTCACCGTGCTCGGCGAGGGCGTCAGGATCGGCAGCGATACCAGGCTGGTCGCGCGCGTCACGGTACTGAAGCACGTGAGCATCGGCCAGCGTTGCCTGATCTTTCCCGGCGCCGTAATCGGAAGTGACGGTTTCGGGTTTGCCCGCGATGCCGCGGGCTGGATCAAGATCCCGCAACTGGGCTCGGTGCAGATCGGCGACGACGTGGAGATCGGCGCGAATACCACCATCGACCGCGGGGCCATGAAGGACACCATCATCGGCAACGGCGTCAAGCTCGATAACCAGATCCAGGTCGCGCACAACGTGGTCATCGGCGAGCATACGGCGATGGCGGGGTTCGTCGGGGTGGCCGGCAGCACACGCATCGGCAAGCGCTGCATGATCGGGGCGGGCGTCGGCTTCGGCGGTCATCTGGAGGTGGCCGATGACGTGATCATCAAGGGCGGCGCGGCGGTGTCGAAGTCGATACGCAAACGCGGCGTCTACGCCTCGGTGTGGCCGGCCGAGGAGGACCGCCAGTGGTGGAAGCGCGTGGCGCGCTTCCGGCAACTGACGCGCGACCCGGCGCCGGCGGCAGCAGAAACGGATGAAGGCGATAGGCCCGAGGCGGGCTGATTGGGGGCGCAGACGGTGGAGAACCTGATACTCGATATTGAAAAGATCCTCGCGTTGCTGCCGCACCGGTATCCCTTTCTGTTGGTCGATCGGGTGGTCGAATACAGCGGCGGGGAGTCGCTGGTGGCCTATAAGAACGTCACCTGCAACGAACCGTTCTTCAACGGGCATTTCCCCGAGCGCCGCGTCATGCCGGGGGTGTTGATCCTCGAGGCCATGGCCCAGGCCACCGCGCTATTGGCGTTTCATTCAGGCGACGTGCGGCGAGACCCGAACGCCGTTTATTACCTGGTCGGCGTCGACAAGGCGCGCTTCAAGAAGCCGGTCGTACCCGGCGACCGGCTGTATCTCCACGTCCGGCTGGAGCGGGAGCTGCGGGGCGTTTATCGTTACGAGGCCGTGGCACGGGTGGACGGGCACTTGGTGGCGAGCGCCACGATCATGGCGACGCAAGCGATCTCCGGCCGTTGATCGACAGCCGCGCCAGCATCGACCCGAGCGCAGGTATCGGGCCCGAGGTCTCCATCGGGCCGTGGTCGGTCATCGGCGCGGACGTGGAGATCGGTGAACGGACGTCCATCGGTCCGCACGTGGTGATCCAGGGACCCACCCGCATCGGCCGCGACAACCGTATCCATCCATTCTGTTCCCTGGGCGGCGACCCGCAGGACAAGAAATACGGCGGCGAGCGTGCCGACACACGGCTCGAGATCGGCGATCGCAATACCCTCCGCGAATTCTGCACGATGAACCGCGGCACGGTGCAAGGCGGCGGCGTAACGCGCATCGGCGACGACAACTGGATCATGGCCTATGTGCACGTCGCCCACGACTGCATCGTCGGCAATCACACCGTGTTCGCCAATGGCGCCTCCCTGGCCGGCCACGTCGTCGTCGAGGACCACGCCATCCTGGGTGGATTCACCCTCGTGCACCAGTTCTGCCGCGTCGGCGCCTACAGCTTCTCGGCGATGTCCTCCACGCTCGTCAAGGACCTGCCCCCCTACGTCATGGTCGCTCGCGAGACGGCGCACGCCCATGGCCTGAACCGCGAAGGCTTGAAGCGCCACGGATTCAGCAGCGAGTCCATTACCCTTTTGCGGCGCGCCTACCGTATCCTCTACCGCGATGGCCTGAGCGTAGCGGAGTCCCTGGAGCGGCTCAAGGCGCTGGCGCCCGGGGTCCCGGAGCTGGAGCGGCTCATCCGCTTCGTCGAACAATCGACGCGCGGCATCATACGCTGAACGGCCGATTCGATACCTGAACCGGCGATGGCAAGACTGCGAGCCGCGGTCATCGGGGCGGGTTATCTAGGCCGCTTCCACGCCGAGAAATACGCGGTACTGGAGGACACCGTGCTCACGGCCGTCGTCGATCCGATAGCGGAGCGGGCGCGCGGGCTCGCCGTGAGTCACGGCGCGCGGGCCTATACGGATCATCTATCGGTCCTGGACCGGATCGATCTGGCCTCGATCGTGGTTCCGACCGAGGCGCATTTCGAGATCGCGCGCGCCTGTCTCGAGGCCGGGGTACACGTGCTGATCGAGAAACCCATGACCCGCACCGTGGAAGAGGCCGATGCGCTGATCCGGATCGCAAGGCAACGGGGACTGGTGCTGCAAGTAGGCCATCTGGAACGCTTCAATCCGGCGCTGCAGGCCTTGGCAGGCACGCTCAAGAAGCCGCTGTTCATAGAATCGCATCGCATTGCGAGCTTTCAGCCGCGCGGCACCGACGTGAGCGTGGTGCTGGACCTGATGATCCATGACATCGACATCGTGCTCACCATGGTCAAGAGCGAATTGAGCGCAATCCGCGCCGTGGGCGTTCCGGTCTTAAGCCCGGAGGTGGATATCGCCAACGCCAGGCTGGAGTTTCAAGACGGCTGCGTCGCAAACGTTACCGCCAGCCGCGTGAGCCACAGCCCGATGCGCAAGGTGCGCGTGTTCCAGGCGGATGCGTACATCTCCATCGACTATCAGGAGCGCACCATCGCTATCGCCCGGCGCGAGGCCGATCCCGCGGCCGAGCCCTATGGCTTTCGCATCGTCCAGGAGGCGCGCAGCTTCGAGCACTCCGATCCCCTGGGCTTGGAGCTGCGGGCCTTCGCCACGTCGGTGCGCGATGGAACCGCGCCGGTGGTCTCCGGCGAAGACGGGCGGCGCGCGCTCCAGGTGGCGCTGGCGGTCGGTGAAGGGATAGAGGCCACGGCACGAGCCCGGCAGCGAGAGACGTCGACGCAGCCGGTGGATGGCGCGGGGTCCACCTGATCTGCGCCGGGGACATATGAGGCGCCGCGTTTGACGCTTGACGCGTGATGCGCGACGCTCTGCATCATGCGCACGTTCTCCAGGCGGCCCGCGCGTTGTCGCAGCGGAACGAAACACAACACGATGCATCGCGGCTCATTCACCAGTGTCTGCGACCTCGTGCGCAACGTCGACCACTTCGCTTATCGCGGACCCCGCGTCAAGCGACGGACTGCTACGGACTGCCTTTCTTACCGCGAACCCTCCTATTCGGACGGGAACGCGCTCCGAGCGCTCTTCCGGCTCGCCATGACCTCCCCAATCACGCGCCGCACCTCGGCCGGCAGGAACGGCTTTTCGATCACGCGGCGGCCGCTCTCACCGGCGAGCTCCCGGAGCGCCGGGGCCAGGGTGTCGCCGGTGATGAACACGACCCCGGCGGCGAGTTCGGGCCAGCGCCGCTCGATCTCGCGGTACAGGGCCTGGCCGTCGAAGTAGGGCATGCGCAGATCGGTCAGGACCACGTCGTATGGCTCGGTGCTCATGCGCTCCAGCGCCTCCCGGCCGCAGGCGGCGGTCGCGATGTGATGGCCGTCGCCCTCCAAAATATCGCAGAGCGTGTCGCGCACCTCGGCCTCGTCATCGACGATCAGCACCCGTCCCGCCGTGACCGCGGCCGGCAGCGGGGGACTCTCGATCACCGCGCTTGCGGAGGACCCGACCGGTAGCACGATCGTGAACTGCGCCCCGCCCTCGGGAGGATGGTCAAGCGCGAGCGTACCGCCGTGGGCCTCGATGATCCCGAGGCTCACCGAGAGCCCGACCCCGATACCGACGCCCGCGGGCTTGGTGGTGAAATAGGGTTCGAAGACGCGCGCGCGTACTGCCTGCGAGATCCCCGGGCCGTTGTCGGCGACCACGACGTGGAGGGCATTGGCGCCGAGGTCGAGACGGCTCGCGATGCGGATCCGGCGCGGCGGCGGCCGGTCCTGTAGGGCCTGCTGGGCATTGACGAGCAGGTTCATGAAGACCTGGTGGATCTGATCGGCATCGCCCGAGATCGGCGGGAGGTCCAGTTCCAGGGCGAGCACGACCTCGATACCGCTGGTCCGGAGCCCGTACCCCAAGACGTCCAGCGCCGCCGTGATCAGATCGTTCAAGACGATCGGACCGCGTTCGGGCGGGCGCTGTCGGGCCATCGCCAGGAAGGTCCGTACGATGCGGGCGCAGCGCTCGGCCGCGGCGCGGATCTTGGCCGCAGCCGCGCGGGTCGCGGGGTGATCGGACTCCTCCAGGAGCACCGCGCGCGCCACGAGCACGGCCAGTGGATTGTTCAGCTCGTGCGCCACCCCGGCCAACAAGGAGCCGAGCGCCGCGAGCTTCTCGCGCTGGTAGAGGGCCTCGCGCTGGCGCTCGAGCGCCTCGGCCGCCTCTTTACGATCGGTCATATCGCGCAGCATCGCTAATATGCGGTCCTCTCCGCCGATCGTGGCACGCTTCAAGAGCACCTCCTCCCAGCGCAGGCTGCCGTCCTTGTTCCGGCAATGCCACTCGAAACGCAACTGCTCGCCGGCAATGGCGCGCGTGATGAGCTTCATCGCCTCTTCCTGGGTATAAGGGTGCTCGCCCGAGCTGAGGGTGCCGATGTCGATCGCCAGCAACTCCTCGCGGGTGTAACCGAAGGCGCTCGAGCCCCTGGGATTGACATCGACGAACCGGCCGCTTGGGATCTCGTGCACGAAGATGGCGTCCTCGGCCGCGTCGAAGATGGCGCGATAGCTCTCTTCCGAGACGCGCAGCGCGGCCTCGGTGAGCTCGCGCTTTTCGATGTCCGCCAACAGCAACCTCTGCGTTTCTGCGATCTTGGCC
>JBOIDW010000233.1:0-28890 GCA_050740655.1 Gammaproteobacteria bacterium
GCGATTTTGTCCGAGCCATCACCATGATGGTGCACGCGTATGGCAAAAAGGTGGTCGGCAAGGGCGTGGAGGACGCGGCCACGCTGTCCTTGCTCCAGGGGATGGGCGTGGATCTGGCACAGGGATAGAATGCGGGCTCGGCGGGCCGCTTGCACCGCCAACGAGATAACGTACTCACGGCTGGCGCCTATGGATGTGAGGGTCGATATCGAGCAAGCGCGTGATGGCCGCGAGATCGAGGTGCGTTTCGCAAGCGTCCGCCAGCCGGTCGATATGCGTCTCGCGCAAAGCGTGGTAGTCCCGCGTTTGCGGATGATCAAGGCCCGCCCAGCGCAAGAGCGCGTTGCAGGCCGCCGTGGATTCGAATAATCCGTGCACGTAAGTGCCGAGGATCCGGCCGTCCTCCGAGATCGCGCCGTCGGGCCGGCCGGCGAGATGGACGGCGGGACGCATAAGCCCGTCTCCGCGGGTCACGCCGGCGTGGATCTCGTAGCCGGTGACGCTCGCGTCTTCCAGCACCAGCATTCCGCTGACGTTCCGCAGTTGCTTATCGCGCTCCAACGTGCTCGTGACCGCCAGTAACCCGAGCCCCGGACTGCTGCCCGGCTCGCCTTCGAGGCCGAGGGGGTCATGGATCGCGATCCCCAGCATCTGAAAGCCGCCGCACAGCCCGATGAGCTTACCGCCGTAGCGCAGGTGGCGCAGGAGGGCCTGCTCCCAGCCCTGGGCGCGTAGCCAGGCGAGGTCGGCGCCCACGCTCTTGGAGCCTGGGAGGATTATCAGGTCAGCCGGCGGGATGGGTTCGTTTGGCCCGATGTAACGGAATGCCACTTGCGGATGCAGGCGCAGCGGATCGAAGTCGGTGTGGTTGCTGATGCGCGGGAGCACCGGCACGATGACTCGAAGTTCTCCTTCGGCCTCGGCGTCGTTGCGACCCAAGGCATCCTCGGCCTCGAGGTGCAGGCCGTGCAGATAAGGCAGGACGCCGAGCACCGGTTTGCCCGTGTCGCGTTCCAGCCAATCGAGGCCGGGCTTCAGGAGGGCGAGATCGCCGCGAAAGCGGTTGATGACGAAGCCCGCGACCCGCGCCTGCTCGGTCTCGGCGAGTAGCGCCAGCGTGCCTTTGATGTGGGCGAACACGCCGCCGCGGTCGATGTCGGCGATGAGCAGCACGGGGCAGTCCACGGCCTCCGCAAAGCCCATGTTGGCGATGTCCCGCGCGCGCAGGTTGATCTCGGCCGGGCTGCCTGCGCCTTCCACGAGGACAAGACCGTACTGCGAACATAAGCGCCGGTAGGACGCCAATGCCGCCGTGCCGGCGATCCGTTTATAGTCGTGATATTCGCTCGCGTCCAGATTGCCGATGGCGCGACCCTGGATGATGACCTGGGCACCGACGTCGGTATTGGGTTTGAGCAGGACCGGGTTCATGTCGCTGTGCGGTGCGAGGCGGCAGGCCTGCGCCTGCACCGCCTGGGCGCGGCCGATCTCGCCGCCATCCACGGTGACCGCGCTATTGAGCGCCATGTTCTGCGGTTTGAACGGCGCCACACGCAGACCGCGACGCTTGAGCACCCGGCAAAGCCCGGTGACCAGCGTACTCTTGCCCGCATCCGAGCTCGTGCCCTGAACCATGAGGGTCGGCGTCGTCATCATCATCGCGACGTTATCCCCTGGCGCGCCAGCGCCGCTTCGAGGCGCATCCAGCCGTGCTCGGTTCCGGGCAGGCCGAAACGCAGGCTGGGCGGATGGTGAAATAACCGGGTAAGAATACCTTCACGGGCGAGCGCTTCGTGGATGGCCTGCGCCTCGCGTGTCACGACCCACTGGAAAAGACCGCAGCCCCCGGTTGGGACCAAGCCGTGTGCCGTCAATAACTTCGCCAGTCGGGCGGATACCTCGGGCAACTCCCTGCGCGCGGCGCTGTGCCAGGCGGTGTCTGCCAAGGCGTGGGAGGCGACGGCGCGGGAAGGGCCGGCCAGCGGCCAGGGACCCAATGCCTCCGCCAGCCGTTGGAGGAGCGCGGCTGCGCCCAGCACGAAGCCTACGCGCGCGCCAGCCAGCCCGAAGAACTTGCCGAGCGAGCGCAGCACGATGAGGCCGGGGCGGGCACTATAGCGAGCCAAGCTGTCGGCGGGGGTCGCGTCCATGAAGGCTTCGTCCACCACCAGCCATCCCTCCCGCGCGGCGAGCCGAACATGCCAGTCGAGTAAGGTTTCCGGGGCGAAACGAGCACCGGTGGGGTTGTTAGGGTGGATGACGACCAGCACCTCCACCTGCCTCGCGGCATTGGCCAGCGCCTCCACGGGTACCCCGACGACCGCGTGTCCGGCACGCCGCCAAGCGCGGGCGTGCTCGGCGTAGCCGGGGGTGATGATACCCACGCTGCAGGGCGTGCGCAGCGCCGGCAGGGCTTGGATCGCCGCTTGTGAGCCCGCTACCGGCAGGACGTGGGGCGCCCCGTAATAGGCGCGGGCGGCGTCGATGAGTCCATCGTCATCCTCCGGCAGGCGCGTCCAGGCGCTGACCGGGAGCGCGGACATCGGGTAGGCGCTGGGATTAATGCCGGTGGAGAGATCCAGCCATGCGGCGAGCGGGATCCCATAGCGGCGCTCGGCCTCCCGCAACCGGCCGCCATGCGGGGGCCTGTCGCCCGCGGGCTCGGGATTATTCATGATACCGATCTCTTACTCTCCAATCCCGAGCACCGCGAGCCACAGCCCGACACCGCGGCGGTCGATAGTGCAGGTCCATGCCGAGCGCGCTAGCACGAACGGGTAGATGGTGGCTGCTGCCTCGGCCTTAGCGGCGGCACGCCGTGTAGGATTACAATTGCAAGCACGATTTTTTTTGCTCCCGATGGGTCCATGGTAACGAAAAAGTGCATGGCCGTTCACAGCAAGCCCCACGGCATCCGGTTTTAGCGCGACATGCAGGACCCGGGTGCGATCGAGGGCGAGCTGGTAGATACCATACGCAAGGCCTATCGTCAGGGTACGCCGTTATCGATCCAAGGCGGGCTCAGCAAGTCCTTCTACGGCCGCACGGCGCAGGGAGAACCCTTACCGGTGGCGGGGCTCTGCGGCATCACCGCGTACCGGCCGACCGAGCTGGTCGTTACGGTGCGCGCGGGCACGTCGCTAGCGACGCTGGAGGCCACGCTCGCGGCGGCCGGTCAGATGCTCGCCTGCGAACCGCCGCATTTCGCGGCTACTGCGACCGTCGGTGGCATGGTGGCCGCCGGGTTGGCCGGGCCGCGCCGGCCTTACGCGGGGGGAGTCCGCGACTGCGTGCTCGGGGTGCGTTGCGTAAACGGGGCCGGCGAGGTGTTGCGCTTCGGCGGCGAGGTGATGAAGAACGTCGCCGGGTTCGATTGCTCGCGGCTCATGGTCGGTGCCCTGGGGACCTTGGGGCTGCTGTTGGACTGTTCGCTAAAAGTGGTCCCGCGGCCCGAGTACGAGATCACCCTGCATTTAGAATTGGACACGAGAACGGCGCTCGCATGGATGAATCGGTGGGCAGGGCTCCCGTTACCGATTTCGGGAGCGGCCTATTTGGGCAACCTGCTCTACGTACGCGGCTCGGGCAGTGCCGCGGCATTAACCGCGGTGCGCGAGGCGATACCGGCTGAAGAGCTAGAAGATGGCCACGGTTTTTGGCAGGACCTGCGCGAACAGCGTCTGGCGTTTTTCCTCGACGAGCGGCCCTTGTGGCGGATCCTCCTGGCCCCCGCTACGCCGCCCTTGTCCCTCGACGGTAATTGGCTCATCGATTGGGGCGGCGCACAGCGCTGGCTGAAGAGTGACGCCACGGCGCACGAGGTACGGCGCGAGGTGGATCGGCATGCGGGCGATGCAAGCCTGTTTCGTGGCGGGGACCGTAGCGGCCCGGTCTTTACAAGCCCCAGCCCGGCGCTGATGGCGGTCCAGCGGCGCTTGAAACAGGTCTTCGATCCCAAGGGGATCTTGAATCCGGGCCGGCTCTATCCCGAGTAACGAGAGGCGAGGGCTGATGCAGACGCGATTACCCGATGATCTCCGTCGTACGGCGCGCGGCGCGGAGGCCGATGCCATCCTGCGTAGCTGCGTCCATTGCGGCATCTGCACGGCGAGCTGCCCGACGTATCGATTGGTCGGCGATGAGCCGGATAGCCCGCGGGGACGGATCTATCTCATCAAGTCGCTGCTCGAAGGTGAGGCGACGGGTGCCGCGACGCAATACCATCTCGATCGCTGTCTGGGCTGTCGCAACTGCGAAACCGCCTGCCCTTCCGGGGTCCGCTACGGCCGGCTCTTGGACATCGGACGCGAAGTGCTCGAGGGCCGAGTGCGGCGACCGGTATATCAACGCCTGTTGCGCTGGGGGATACGCCATTGGATAGGAGAGCCGCTGCGGTTCGCGCGGCTTATCCGTATCGTTCAGCGCCTGCGCCGAGTGTTGCCGCAGCGCATTCGGCGCATGCTGCCCGCACCCAGCGCCCGCGTGCCCTGGCCTGCGCCTAGACACGCGCGGCGGGTGCTGATCCTGGAAGGCTGCGTGCAGCCGGTGCTTGCGCCCAATATCAACGCCGCGACCGCGCGGGTGCTGGATCGGTTGGGGCTGAGCGCGCAACCCGCACCCGGCTGCTGCGCGGCGTTGGCCTATCACCTGTCCGCAAGCGAGGAGGCTAAGCGGCTGATCCGGAGGAACATCGACAACTGGTGGCCGGCCGTCGAGCAAGGTCTCGAGGCGATCGTGGTGACCGCAAGCGGTTGCGGGACATTGGTGAAGGACTACGGGGCGGTCCTGCACGATGACCCGGATTACACCGCGAAGGCGGCGCGCATCGCAGCCCTGGCAAGAGACCCCTGCGAGCTGCTGTCGCACGAGGATCTGGAGCCCCTGCTCGCACCGTTCATCAACGCCGGGCCGATAGCCTTTCAAGCGCCATGCAGCCTGCAACACGGCCAGCGGCTGGCGGGGGTTACGGAGTCCTTGTTACGGCGGCTGGGCTTCGAGTTGACGCTGGTCGGCGATGCTCAGACCTGCTGCGGATCGGCGGGGAGCTATTCGATCCTGCAACCCGCACTCGCGCGGCGGCTGCTGCGTGCAAAGATCGAACGCCTTGAGGAGGGTCGGCCCCGGCTCATCGCCACGGCCAACATCGGCTGCTACAGCTTCCTGAAGACGGAGGCCCGGGTGCCGGTCAAGCACTGGATAGAATTATTGGATACCGATACCGCCTCGATCTCGGCGCCGACCCCGGAAAGGAATACGGCCCGTTGACCTTCGCCAGATCAACGGGCCATCGGAATGCTAGGCCCGGAGGTAACGATTATCTCATGGTTGCCCAAGTCCCACGTCATCCGCGCATTGCCTTCCGATCCGCAACCGGGGTCTCATTTCGTCGATCCGACACGGCCGAGCGCTGCTATTTGATTCGCAATACACCCCGGCCATTTTCCTCCTCGATGAACTCGTTCAGGTCCTCGCGAGGCGGATTGCCATCATAGATATCGTTGGTCCGCTTCTGCCGGTAGGCCTCGCGGGTAAAGGTATACGGGTCCAGCGCCGCCTCGTCGCGGAGCCGGGTCGCTTCGAGCAGGTTTGCGCGCTTGTTGATGATGCCGAGTATGCTGATCGGGGCGATGATAGGGCTGGTGATATACAAGAACGGATTCAAGAGCGTGCTGGTCGCGTAGTCCGGGGCGTCCCGCACCGAGCTGGGGCCGAGGAAAGGTAGCACCAGGTACGCGCCTTCCCCCGCACCCCATACCGCCAGGGTCTGCCCAAAGTCCTCCTTGTGTTTGGGGATACCCCAGGCGCTGGCGGGATCGAACAGGCCACCGATGCCCAAGGTCGTGTTGACGACGATACGGCCGACGTCCGAAAAGCCCTTGACCACCTTGCCTTGCAGGAAATTATTCAGCATGACGTTCAGGTAGGTCAGGTTGTCGAAGAAGTTGGTAACGCCCTCGCGCATGACCTTTGGTGTGTATTCGGCGTATTTTTCGGCGACCGGCCGCAACACGTATTCATCCACCTTGTCGTTAAAGGTGTACATGGCCCGATTGGGTGGTTCGGCCGGGTCATCGCTGCCGTTTTCCGCCACCGGCTGGGTCGCGCACCCGGACGCGCCCAATAACAGCACCGCCAGCACCGTAAATAGTACCTTTTTGTTCATCGTTTAACCTCAGTTGGTTGGACCGCCCTTCCATTCCCTGTAAATGGCGATTGGTTTATTTATGGCTCACCCGCTTCATAAACGGCGATCTTTTGCTTAAGCTTGACGACCAAGGCGTCAAAGCCTTGCCCCTTCAACACCGCCGTATAGTCCGCACGCTTCAGGGACAGATCACTCACCCCATCGGCGATTACATTTACGATCAGCCATTTTCCGCCCTTGTCTTGCAATATGTAATCCAGGGTGACGGCCTCACCGTCGGCCTTTACGATCTCGGTCTTGATGAGGACCTGGTTACCCCTTAGGGTCTGATCGGAGACGTGGCGAAACACCTCGTTGTCGAAATCGTCAAAACGCGCGGCATAGGTGGCCGTGCTCAACTTGATAAACAGGTCCGTAAAGGCGTTTCTTTGCTCCGGATTGAGGTCTTTCCAATTACGGCCCAAGACGATCTCGGCGATTCTGGGGAAGTCGAAGCTGCCGTTCACCACCGGTGCCAAGGTCCGGTAGCGGCCTTGGTAACCGAGCGTCCCGGCCCGCTTCATCACGCCTATCAAGGTCTCGTGCAGCTTATCGACGACCGCTACCGCCGCCGGATTGGGCGCGGCAGGGCTAAGACCGGCATACAGCAGGGCAAGACCAAGGATGAGCGCGCGAGCGATGTTTTGCATAGGACCTTCGGACGATTCGAAATAGGATATAGGATAATTGCACAGCGTCCGGCCGTAGTGGTGGTAGTTCGGCCGGGAAGCCCCCTCGCTCAATATTACCCGTATGTATCGCCGTAACGCCACCGACCTTTAAATCCTTGCGGATCCCTGCATGCGGGGCTCCTAAGAGACCCGTTCCACGCCACCGGCCGCGCCGTACCGACGGCCTTTCCACGGCGGTGGGGCGCCCCGCCAATGGCCGATTGCGGAGCTCCAGGTGATGGCCAGGTAAACCAGACCGATGAGCGGGAACGCGAGCGACCACAGCCACGAGCGCCGGTAATAGCGCAGCGTCGGAATGTAACTCGCCATCGCGATGCCGAGGATAACGCCGGCCAGGACCGTCGTGGTAGGTGGTCCGAACAGGCCCAGGGCGGGCAGGCACAACGCCCACAACAGGACTGCCGTACACGCCACGAGCAACGTCACCGAGTACCTGAGCTGGGCAAAGGCACTGCGCGAGACCATGGCCCAGATAGAATCCAGGGTCGAATAGCCCCTCAGGCTCTGCGCCGAGCGCGTCAGACCGATCCAGGTCGCGAATCCCTGCGACTTGACGGCCTTGGCCAGGGCACAGTCGTCGATCACGGCAGCGCGGATCGCCGCGAATCCGCCGATCGCGGCCAACACCGAGGTCTCGGTCAGCACGCAACCCCCGGCCGCGGCGGCAATGAAGCGATGCGCGCGCTGATTGCACAGCTTGAAGGGATAGAGCAGCTTGAAGAAATAGACGAAGGCCGGCATCAACAGGCGCTCCCAGAGACTGCGCATACGCAGCTCGACCATCAGCGACACGAAGTGCAGTTGTTCGTCCTCCAGCTTGCGCTTGAGCGTCGCAACCAAGCCGGTCCCCAGGCGCACGTCCGCATCCAGCAGCATAACGTACCGGGTGCCGACCTCGACCCGGCCCTGCTCCAAGGCCCACAGCTTACCCGTCCAGCCGGTGGGCAGGGGCAGCCCGCTCAAGACCCGCAGATTCGGTAGGCCTAGCGCCCTAGCCCTGGCGACGGTGCCGTCTTCAGAATGATCATCGACCAAGAGTACGGAAAGGCCGGGGCCCTGGTGGCCAAGCGCTGCGAGTGTAGTCTCTATTACCGCTGCCTCGTTACGCGCCGGAATCAGCACGGTGACATCGCTGAGATCGGCGGCCGCATCGGCGTTCGCCTCGAGCTGCTCGTCGGTACGCCAGGGGCGCCACGGCGCGAGCCACACGCCCAGCCAGACCAAGAGCCCCGGGATCAGCCAATATTCACTCAGCATGATGACGATGCCGGGCGTCTTGTGCTAGCCGTTCAGGCCACGCGTTTCCTGCCCGGCTCCTCGGCCCGCGGACGCTCCGAATTGACCAGGTGCGGCCTCGGTTGACCCGCGTCCGAGTAAGTCACCGGGAGCTCTGGTGCCAGAGGGCCCGTGGTGCGGGGACCGAACAGCATGACCCGCAGTGCCTGCCCGGGGCGGCGGAAGGCATCCTCGACGGCCGTCGCCTCGTAGCCGCAATGCACCATGCAGTCATTGCATTTAGGGTTGCGTCCGGTCCCGTAACGCTCCCATTCGGTCTCTTCCATCAGCGCCCGGTAGCTGGTCGCGTAGCCCTCGCCGACCAGGAGATAACAGGGCTTCTGCCAACCGAAGACATTGCGCGTCGGATTGCCCCAGGGGGTGCATTGGTAGGACTGGTTGCCGGCCAGGAAATCGAGATAAAGCGGCGATTGATTGAAGCGCCACTTGCGGCCCCGGCCCAGATCGAACACGCGGCGGAACAGGTGCATGCTGGTTTTGCGCTTCAGGAAGACGTCCTGGCGAGGTGCCCGCTCATAGCTGTAGCCGGGCGATATGGTGACGCCCTCCACACCCAGCGCCATGGCCGTGTCCATGAACTCGGCAACCTCCTCGGCGCTCTCGCCCTGGAACAAGGTGCAATTGGCGGTAACGCGAAAGCCCCTGTCACGGGCCTTGCGGATGACCTCCACGCAGGTGTCGAATACGCCTTCGCGGCATACCGAGGCGTCATGCCGTTCGCGGGTACCATCCAAGTGGATCGAGAAGGTGAGATAAGGCGAGGGCGAATAATCACCCATGCGTTTATCCAGCAACAGCGCATTGGTACAGAGGTAAACGAATTTCTTGCGCTGAACAAAGCCGTGGATGACCTTCGGCAGGTCCTTGTGAATGAGCGGCTCACCACCCGCGATCGAGACGATCGGCGCGCCGCACTCGTCTATCGCCTGCAAGCACTCCTCGACGCTCAGCCGCTTGTTCAGGATCTCGTCGGGATAGTCGATCTTCCCGCAGCCCGCACAGGCCAGATTGCACCGAAACAAAGGCTCGAGCATCAAGACCAGGGGGTAGCGCTTGCGACGGCGGACCTTCTGCTCAAGGATATAGCGCGCGACGCGATACTGCTGTATCAATGGAACACCCATCTATGCCCCCCTCGGTTTTGTGGTTTTTACCGTACGATCAACTGATTGCACCTGAGCGCAGGATTAACGATACTGTAATCATCTGATAATGTACAGCGCACGCCGCCACCCGCGATCGGCCCGCGGCCGCGGACCCGCATGGGTCTCGATTGCAAGCGCCACAGTGCCTATCCATAATGCCGGGGCTCTGTACCGAGAGGCTTGTCGCGATGCCGTCTTCTAAAAGTGCCGACTACCCCCTGCTGACCCGCATCGATTCCCCCAAAGACCTACGCCACCTGCCGGAGGCGGACCTGCATCCGCTGGCCGCCGAGCTGCGCAGCTTTCTGCTCGAATCGGTGAGCCGCAGCGGCGGCCATTTTGCCGCCGGGCTCGGCACCATCGAGCTCACGATCGCCTTACATTATGTCTTCAATACCCCGGACGACCGGCTGGTGTGGGACGTCGGGCATCTGGCCTATCCGCACAAGGTCCTGACCGGCCGGCGTGACCGCATCCATACAGTACGCCAATGGGAAGGCATTGCGCCTTTCCCGAAGCGCGACGAGAGCCCTTACGACACCTTCGGGGTCGGCCATTCCAGCACCTCGATCAGCGCCGCGCTGGGCATGGCCATTGCCGCCAAGCAACAGGGGATCCCGCGCAAGGCCATCGCCGTGATCGGGGACGGCGGTATGACCGCGGGTCTCGCCTTCGAGGCCCTGAATCACGCCGGTGATCTGGGCATCGATCTCCTGGTGATCCTCAACGACAACGCCATGTCCATCTCGCCCAACGTCGGGGCCTTGTCGAATCGCTTCGCGCAGGTCCTATCGGGCAAGCTCTACACCACCGTCAAGGAGGGCAGCAAGAAGGTCTTGTCCGCCATGCCCTCGGTCTGGGAACTGGCACGGCGCGCCGAGGAGCACGTCAAGGGCTTGATCATCCCGGGCACCCTGTTCGAGGAGCTGGGGTTCAATTACATAGGCCCCATCGATGGTCACGACCTGGACGCGGTATTGCACACCTTGCGCAATATCAGCGTCCTGCCGGGACCGCAGCTCCTGCACGTGATCACCCGCAAGGGCAAGGGCTATGGCCCGGCCGAAGAGGACCCGGTGAAATACCATGGTGTCACGCCCTTCGATCCGAATCGCGGCATCGTGGCCGCCAAGAGTGGACCTGGCAAGCCCACCTACACCAAGGTGTTCAGCGATTGGGTGTGCGACATGGCGGCGCGCGATCGGCGCCTTACGGCGATCACCCCGGCGATGCGCGAGGGTTCAGGGCTGGTGCGCTTCCAAAAGGAATACCCCGATCGCTATTTCGACGTCGGGATCGCCGAGCAGCACAGCGTCACGGTGGCCGCGGGCATGGCCTGCGAGGGCCTGAAGCCCGTGGTCGCGATCTATTCGACCTTCATGCAGCGCGCCTACGACCAGGTAATCCATGACGTGGCGGTGCAAAACCTGCCGGTCTTGTTCGCCATCGACCGAGCCGGTCTGGTGGGGGCCGATGGCCCGACCCATAACGGCAGCTATGACGTGAGCTTTCTGCGCTGCCTGCCCAATATGGTGATCATGGCCCCCGCCGATGAGAATGAATGCCGCCAGATGCTCTATACCGGGTTTCTGCTCGAGCAACCGGCGACGGTCCGCTACCCGCGCGGCGAGGGCCCCGGCGCCAGGATCGAGGAGGAAATGACCGCCCTGCCCATCGGCCGGGCCGAGGTCAAACGCCGCGGCAAGGGCCTGGCGATCCTCGCCTTCGGCACCATGGTCGAACCGGCGCTCGCGGCCGGCGAGGATCTGGATGCGACGGTCGTCAACATGCGTTTCATCAAACCGCTGGACGCGGCCTTGATCCTCGAAATGGCGGAAAGCCACGATATGCTCATCACGGTCGAGGAAAACGTCATTGCGGGCGGGGCCGGGGCCGGTGTCGCCGAGTTCCTCGCCGCCCAGGGGCGTTTTACTCCCCTCGTGCAATACGGCCTCCCCGATCGCTTGATCCAGCACGGCAGCCGCGAGGAGATGCTCGCCGATGCGGGTCTTACCAAGGACGGGATCCTGGCCTTCGTCCGGCGGCACCAGACGGACGTACGCCGGCCACGCTGTGTGCAGGCGGTCTAGCAGCCGGTCGGATTTAGGAAGGCGACGCCCTTCTGCTCAGTCTGCCGCAAACGTGGCTTGCCTTGATAACGGCGTACACCGCGCGGCCCCTGCGTAGCTAAACGCTCGGCAGCGGTCTATAGACGGCGTCTTGCTGCTGTCATGCACCACCCAAGCGTTCGATGGCTGCGATGTCCTCGGGCGCCAGCGTGAGCCCGGTGGCCTGGAGACTGTCCAGGATACTGGCCGGTCGGCTGGCGCCGGGGATGGGCAGGATGTGCTCGCCTCTGGCCAGCAGCCAGGCGATCGCAATTCGGTACACCGAGGCCTGATATTTTCCCGCGAGCGTCTGCAATAGGCGCTGCTGAGGTAGCTGCTTGTGACCGAAATGGCCGCCCACCGGACTATGCGCGATATAGGTCACGCCCTGCGCCCGGCATAGATCCACGAGGCCATTGCGGAAATCGCGCTGATCCAAGGCATGGCAACGATTCTGGACCGATGCAATCTCGGTATGCCGCAATGCCAGTTCCAGTTCTTCCGGGCCGATATTGGACAGGCCGATGTGTTGGATCTTGCCTGCTCTACGCAGGTCCACCAGCGTCTCCAGACTGGGCAGCAGGCCGAGCTTGGGGTCCACCGCATGCAGTTGGTAGAGAAAAATGCACTCGCTGCCGAGCGCTTGCAGGCTCTGCTCACACGATGACCGCAGCCAAGCCGGGGCGCCATCCACGCTCCACTCGCCCTTGGGGCGCCTCAGTCCGGCCTTGGTCGCAACCCACACCCCACTCGTCGTTTGGAGCTTGGTCAAGGCCGCCCGGATGAGCCGTTCGTTGTGGCCGATGTCCGCGTCGTCCAGGCAATAGACGTTGGCCGTATCGATGAAATCGCCACCGGCATCGATAAAGGCCTGGATAACCGCGTGCGCCTGCGCCTCCGCCGGGCGGCCGGCGATGGATAAGGGCATCGCCCCCAAACCCACGGCCCGGACCTTGATTCCAGTACGAGCTATCTCTCTTTGCATATTCGCCTCCCGCGTAACATCACTGCGCGGCCCCGGCCTCTTGGGACCGGGGACTGAGGAAATTATACTCTTACGTATCGGTACCAGCGGGGCATCCAACAATGGACGAACTTTCGATGGGCAGCGAACTGGCCTACGGGCACTGGCACACCGTCGCCATTAACGCGGTGGCGTGGGTCGGGGCCTGCTACTGGCTGTTGCGCCCGCGCCTGACCCGCGAATACCTCGCGTTCTTATTCTTTGCGCTGTTCCTGATCGCGGAGTTCGTCGAGCTGTTCGGGTACCCCTTTACCCTGATCCTCGTCACCCAGCAGTTACGCTGGGTGCAGGCCACCGACGCCTTGTCGTTCAGCGCCGGCGATCTATGGCGCCTGCTGTTCGAAATCGATGCCCGTTTCGAGTCACTCGATCTGTTTCATCTCACCGGCGGCGTGCTGATCTTCGGCGGACTGATCGTGCTGTATCTCGGCTTCGCCGCGCTACGCGCCGCGGCGCAGAGTCGTGTCCCAGCCACCACCGGTCCTTATCGCTGGGTACGACATCCGCAATATCTCTCGGTGTTTTCCATCATGCTAGGCCATCTCGTCCAGGGGCCAACCCTGCCGATCTTCGTGCTATTTCCGGTCATCGTATTCTTTTACCGTTGGCTCGCTCTACGCGAGGAGCACGAGTGCGGAACGCATTTCGGCCAAGCCTACGGCCTTTATAGGCAGCGCACGCCGAGGTTTTTGCGCTAAAGGGTCGCTCCGCCGATCACGCCGCCCGGCCGGTACTGCCGGCCATCCTATAACGCCCTCACTTGTTTCAGGTTTTTGCCGATAGTGGCTCCAACCGATCGCGCTGCAAGACTGCCCTATGCAGCAGCGGTCCGGATGGCTAGACTATGGGCTGTTATTATCGAGCAGGTATGAACATGGACCCTACACGACTATTCACCTCCGAATCCGTGTCCGAGGGACATCCCGACAAGGTCGCCGATCAGATCTCCGACGGGGTGTTGGACGCGCTGATCGCCGTCGATCCGCGCTCGCGTGTGGCCTGCGAGACGCTGGTCACGACCGGGATGGTGATGGTAGCCGGCGAGGTCACGACCGACGCCTACGCGGACGTGCGCGGGATCGCGCGCAATGTGATCAAGGACATCGGCTATAACAGTTCCGACATGGGTTTCGATTGGGAGTCCTGTGCGGTGCTGGTGTCCATCGGCCAGCAGTCGGCGGACATCGCCCAGGGCGTCAACGAGACCAGCGAGCACGAACAGGGCGCGGGCGACCAAGGGCTCATGTTCGGCTACGCCTGCAGTGAGACCGACGTGCTGATGCCGGCACCCATTACCTATGCCCACCGCCTGGTATACCGACAAGCCGAGGTGCGCAAAAACGGCACGCTGCCCTGGCTGCGCCCGGATGCCAAGAGCCAGGTGACGTTTCGCTACGAGGGGACGCATCCGGTCGGGATCGATGCGGTAGTGCTGTCCACGCAGCATAGTCCCGACATCGGCTATGCGGCGCTCAAAGAGGCGGTGATGGATGAGATCATCCTACCGGTGCTCCCCGCTAAATGGATAGACCAGCGCACCCAGTTTCATATCAACCCGACCGGCCGCTTCGTCATCGGCGGACCGATGGGCGACTGCGGCCTCACCGGCCGCAAGATCATCGTCGATTCCTATGGCGGCATGGGCCGGCACGGCGGCGGCGCCTTCTCGGGCAAGGACCCCTCCAAGGTCGATCGCTCGGCCGCCTATGCGGCCCGCTATGTGGCCAAGAATATCGTTGCGGCGGGGCTGGCCGAGCGCTGTGAGATCCAGATCTCCTATGCCATCGGCGTAGCGCGGCCGACCTCGATCAGCATCGACACCTTTGGTACCGGTAAGGTCGACGAGACGCGGCTCATCGCCGCCATCGAGGCGCTGTTCGATCTGAGACCGAAGGGGATCATCGCGATGCTGGACCTCTTGAAGCCGATCTACCGGCAGACCGCCGCCTACGGCCATTTCGGCCGTGCCGATCTGGATCTCAGTTGGGAGCGTACCGATAAGGCCGAAGCGCTGCGGGAGGCCGTGGGCGCCAAGAGCATGAGCACACCCGAGCCCCTGGTTCGGGTCAAGTGACGACTTACGCTCGACACGAGCGCAATCACCAATTGATACCTTGCACCCTATTCCCTCCCCCCAACGCGGAATGCCGGGATGCGGACGGTCTAAGCGGCGAAGTGCCTTGATTGGGCGGCCTCACCCTAGCCCGCTCTTGCCGGGATAAGAGGGTTCGCGATAAGGCCAATGCCTGGTCGCCACGGGTATATTCAATTTATTATCGGACTGAAGAGGATACGATTGATGAGCACACCCGCGATTGAGAGCATTATCCCCGATTACAAGGTCGCCGACTTCAAGCTCGCCGAGTGGGGCCGTAAGGAGGTCGCCATCGCCGAGACCGAGATGCCGGGCTTGATGGCGCTGCGCGAGGAATACAAGGGTCGCAAACCGCTGGCCGGTGCCCGCATCGCCGGCTGCCTGCACATGACGGTACAGACCGCGGTCCTCATCGAGACGCTGACCCATCTGGGCGCCGAGCTGCGCTGGTCGTCCTGCAACATCTTTTCTACCCAGGACCATGCGGCGGCGGCGGTCGCCGCCGCCGGGATCCCGGTGTTCGCTTGGAAGGGCGAGAGCGAGGAAGAGTTCTGGTGGTGTATCGATCAGAGTATCTTCGGTCCCGACGGCTGGCGGCCGAACATGATTCTCGATGACGGCGGCGACCTCACCAAGGTCATGCACGAGCGCTATCCGGAGTTGTTGCAAGACGTGCGCGGCCTGTCCGAGGAGACCACTACCGGCGTACATCGGCTCTACGAGATGATGCGCGCCGGCAAGCTCAAGGTCCCGGCCTTCAACGTCAACGATTCGGTCACCAAGTCCAAGTTCGACAACCTGTATGGCTGCCGCGAGTCACTGATGGACGGGATCAAGCGCGCCACGGGCGTCATGGTCGCCGGCAAGATCGCGGTGGTAGCCGGCTACGGCGATGTCGGCAAGGGCTGTGCGCAGGCCTTGGGCGGCCTGGGCGCTGCGGTCTGGATCGCCGAGATCGATCCCATCTGCGCCCTGCAAGCGGCCATGGAGGGTTATCGCGTGGTGACCATGGACGAGGCCGCGCCGGTCGCCGATATCTTCGTCACCGCCACGGGCAACGTCCGGGTCATCACCCACGAGCATATGCAGCACATGAAGAACCAGGCAATCGTCTGCAACATCGGCCATTTCGACGCCGAGATCGACGTCGCCGCGCTGCGCCAGCATCGCTGGGACAATATCAAGGGGCAGGTCGATCACGTCATCTTCCCGGACGGCAAGCGCATCATCCTGCTCGCCGAGGGCCGGCTGGTGAATCTCGGCTGCGGCAATGGCCACCCGAGCTTCGTGATGTCGGCCTCCTTCACCAACCAGGTGATCGCCCAGATCGAGCTGTGGAACAACCACAAGAGCTATCAGAACAAAGTCTATACGTTGCCGAAACAACTCGATGAGAAGGTTGCGCGCCTGCATCTGAACAAGCTCGGGGTGCACCTGACCCGGCTTACCCAGGAGCAAGCCGAATATATCGGTGTCCCTGTAGAAGGCCCGTACAAGCCAGAGTATTACCGCTATTGAGATAGAACTATTGAATGTAGGGTGGGCAACAGCAGAGCATTGCCCACCAACCGACTGGCCGCAGAGCCGGCTTCTATTTCGCAGCGACTCTCCGTGACGACGTCTCATGAGTCCCCGTAACGAATCAAAACGCCACTTCAGCTTTGAGTTCTTTCCGCCGCGCACGCCCGAGGCGGTGGGCAAGCTACAGGTCACGCGCGACCGGTTGGCGCGTCTCGCTCCGGATTACTTCTCGGTTACCTTCGGGGCCGGCGGCAGCACCCGTGAGAAGACCTTTGAGACCGTGGTTGAGATCCGCGAGCACACCGGCATCCCGGCCGCGCCGCATATCTCCTGCATCGGTTGCCCTACGGCGGCGCTGCGCGAGACCCTGGCAAGCTATCGCGGTGCCGGGATCGACCACGTCGTGGCCTTGCGCGGCGATATGCCCTCCGGGGGCGGGAGTTATAGCGAGCTGCGCTACGGCAACGAGCTGGTAGAGTTCATCCGCCGCGAGACCGGGGACTATTTTTATATCGAGGTGGCCGCCTATCCCGAGTTTCACCCGCAGGCGCCCACTGCGCAGGCGGATCTCGGCAACTTCAAACGCAAGGTCGAGGCCGGCGCGGATAGCGCCATCACGCAGTATTTCTATAACGTCGATGCCTATTTTCGCTTCGTCGACAGTTGCAGTGCGGCCGGCATCGCCGTCCCCATCGTGCCCGGCGTCATGCCTATCATCAATTGCACGCAATTGGTGAGATTCTCCGATGCCTGCGGCGCGGAGATCCCGCGCTGGGTGCTGAGGCGCCTGCGCGACTTCGGTGATGATCGCATCGCCATCCGCGAGTTCGGAATCGATGTCACGACGGCCCTCTGCGCCCAGCTATTGGAGCGCGGCGCACCGGGCCTGCATTTCTATACCATGAACCAGCCCGAGGCCTGCGAGGCGATCTGGAAAAACCTCGGGCTCGGCTCGCCAGCGGTACGCAGCGTCTCGGCCGGCACGGCGGGTTGAGCGCTAGCCGCGCCGGTCACGGCGCAACACGGTGATAGATTCCCAGCAGGCAGTAGCGAGTGGGTGCAAGGCCGGCTTGCTGCTGGTCGATGACGACGTGCTCATCCTCGAGGCGTTGAGCTTCGCGCTGGAGGAGGACTACGAGGTACATGCAGCGGCCACCCGCGCGGAGGCCGGACAGGTCCTCCTCGGTCTCGCGTCTCGGCCGCGCGTGGCCCTGATCGACCTCGGTCTCCCACCGACCCCTCACCTGCCCGGCGAGGGGTTCACTTTGATCGAGGAACTGCTCGCCGTGGATCCCAGGATGAAGATCCTGGTCCTCTCCGGTCAAAGCACGGCGGCGAATATCCAGCATGCCCTGACCATCGGGGCGGTCGATTTCGTCCCTAAGCCGACCGATGGCGCGGTGCTCAGGGCCCGCGTGGCGCACCAGTTGCGCCTGCTGGAGGCGGAGGACGCCCGCGAGCGCGAGCAGGATGAACCCTCCTTCATCGGCCGCAGCCCGGCCATCGTGACCTTGCAGGTGCTCATTCGGCAGTTTGCCGACACGCCTTTTGCGGTGCTCATCGAGGGCGAGTCGGGCGTCGGGAAGGAGCTGGTTGCGCGGCGCCTGCATCGCGACAGCCAGCGCCGCAATGCGCCGTTTCTGACGGTCAATTGCGCCGCGTTTTCCGCGGAGTTGGTCGATGCACAGTTGTTTGGGCATGCCAAGGGCGCCTTTACCGGCGCGACGGCCTCTATAGCGGGTTTCTTCGAGGACGCCGGTCAGGGGACGCTGTTCCTGGACGAGATCGGTGAGCTGCCGCCGGCGCTACAGGGTAAGTTGCTGCGGGTGCTGGAGAGCGGTGAGTATTACCGGCTCGGCGAGACGCAGGCCCGCACCGCGCAGGCGCGGATCATCGCCGCCACCAATCGCGATTTGAAGGACGCGGTACGGCGCGGGGTATTCAGGCCCGATCTGTACCAGCGCCTGAGCGTGCTGACCTTACAGGTGCCGCCGCTGCGCAACCGGGGCGACGACTGCTTGCTCATACTGGAGGACCTATGCCGTTGTTATTGCCCGGGCGAGGCCCGCTTCACCCTGGACGAGGCCGCACGGGCGCGTCTCGCGCGCTATGAGTTTCCCGGCAACGTGCGGGAGCTGCGTAATATCGTGATACGCTTGGCCACCAAATATCCGGGCCGTAGCGTCGGTGTCCGCGAGCTGGAGGCCGAGCTCGAGTACCTGTCCATTACGGCGGCGCCGGCGGACGACCTCGACAGGCTTGCCGAGCAGTGCCTGCGCGCACCGGGTTTTCGCCTGGAGGCGGCGCTGGAGGAGTGGGAGCGCCGTTATATCCATCTGGCCCTAAGCCTTAGCCACGGTAATCTGAGTCAGGCGGCACGGCTGCTGGGCGTCAACCGCACCACGCTATACAGCAAGATGGAGAGGCTCGAGGAGAGCGCGGACTGAGGATGTATTACGCCAGCTTCGGCCTCAAACAACCACCGTTTCGTATCACGCCGGATACGCGCCTGTTCTTCCCGGGCGGCAATCGCGGCGCGGTGCTGGAGGCGTTGGTCTATGCGGTCGCCACCGGCGAGGGCATCGTCAAGGTGGTGGGGGAGGTGGGCAGCGGCAAGACCATGCTGTGCCGGATGCTGGAGGTCGAGCTACCCAAGAACGTCGAGATCGTCTATCTCGCCAACCCCCGGTTGGCCCCCGAGCACATCCTGCACGCCATCGCCTTCGAGCTGAAGCTGCCGGTGCAGACCGAGGACGATCGGCTCAAGGTCATGCACTGCCTGCACGAGTATCTATTGCGCAAGCATGCCGAGAATCGCCGCACCGTGGCCTTCGTCGAGGAAGCGCAAGGCATGCCGATCGAGACCTTGGAGGAGATCCGGCTCTTGAGCAATCTCGAGACCCAGCACGAGAAGCTCTTGCAGATCGTGCTCTTCGGACAACCCGAGCTCGATGAGAGTCTCGCCAACCGGCGCATCCGGCAGCTCAAGGAGCGCATCACCTACAGCTTTTATTTACAGCCCTTTTCCGTGCCCCAGGTACGCGATTATCTCAACAGCCGGCTGCGCGCCAACGGCTATAAGGGCGATGCCTTGTTTACCGAAGCGGCGGTGCGCGCGATCACCCGCTATTCCAAGGGGCTGCTGCGGCGTATCAACATCCTGGCCGACAAGGCGCTACTCGCGGCCTATGCCGACAACGCACTCAAGGTGCAAGCCAAGCACGTACGCCGGGCGGCGCGTGACAGCGAGTTCGCCGACACGGACCGCTCGTATGGCCGCCGCGTCGTGCTAGCCTCGGTGCTGGCGATAGCGGCCGGACTGTCGGCCTGGCTCGGTTACCACTATGCTCAGCGCAGCCCGCCCGGGCCGAGCCCCACCGAGGCGGATACGCGCGGCCCGCTGGCGGGGGCGATTGCCGCCGAGCCGGCCGTCCCAACCGCGCCGCCCAGGGCGGAACGCCCGACGCGGGGTCGCGCCGCGTCCAAGCGATCCGGGCAGGACCAGCGGTAAGGGCAATGCCGGGCCTATTGGTGACCGGCGGGGCCGGATACATCGGCAGCCACGTGGTACGCCAACTCGGCGATTCGCACCGCGAAGTGCTGGTACTGGACAATCTGTATAGCGGATTCGAGCAGGCCGTGCTAGGTGCACGGTTGGTCGTCGGGGACGTGGGCGATCGGGCGCTGGTCCGCCGGCTACTCGACGAGCGGCGCATCGACACCGTGATGCATTTCGCCGCACACACCATCGTCCCCGAATCGGTGGCCGATCCCTTGAAATACTACGGCAACAACACCTGCAAGACCCGGCAATTGCTCGAATGTTGCGCGGAGGCCGGCGTACGCCACTTCATCTTCTCTTCCACGGCCGCGGTATATGGGGTCCCGGAGGACGGACAGGCGAGCGAGGAACAGGCGACTTGGCCCATCAATCCCTACGGCAGGTCCAAGCTCATGAGCGAGCAGATGCTGCGCGATCTGGCCGCCGCATCGGGCATGCGGTTCGTGATATTGCGGTATTTCAACGTCGCCGGCTCCGACCCGGAGTGCCGGATCGGTCAATCGACGCGCGAGGCCACCTTGCTCATCAAGGTGGCGGCGGAGGTGGCGCTCGGCCGGCGCGAATCCCTGACCATATTCGGCACCGATTACCCCACCCCCGACGGCACCGGGGTGCGCGATTACATCCACGTCGAGGACTTGGCCGACGCGCATATCAAGGCCCTCGAATACCTGCAGCGGGGCGGGGCGTCCGAGGTGCTCAATTGCGGTTATGGCCACGGTTACAGCGTGCGCGAGGTGGTGCGGGCCGTCGAGACCGCGACCGGTAGATCACTCCCGGTATGCGTCGCGGGCCGCCGCGCCGGGGATCCGCCCGTGCTGGTCGCGGTAGCCGAGCGCATCCGTTCGGTGCTCCACTGGACGCCACGCTATGACGACCTGGGCATCGTGGTGCGTTCCTCGTTAAACTGGGAGGAGCGACGTCGTTATTGACTGCGTGGATCGGACCGGCCGGCAGGGCTTTGCCAAGGCCCGGAACGGCCACCGGATTTCTCCAGGAGCCGCACGTCCTGGATACTCATGCCGCGATCGCCGGACTTGCACATATCGTAGATCGTGAGGAGGGCGATCTGCACGGCGGTCAGTGCCTCCATCTCCACGCCGGTGCGGGCCTCGGTCTCGACCCTGGCCTTGCAGTGCACGGCGCTAGGGGCCTCGCATAGGCTCAGGTCGAGCTCGACATGCGTCAGGGCCAAGGGATGGCAGAGCGGAATGAGGTCCGAGGTCCGCTTCGCCGCCATGATCCCGGCCAGCCGCGCGACGCCGAGCACGTCACCCTTCTGGTGCATGCCGCAACGGATGCGCGACAGCGTTTCGGCCTGCACCAGAATACGGCCCTCGGCGATCGCGACCCGATGGGTGACGGGCTTGGCGGCCACATCGACCATGCGCGCCTCGCCGCGCGCGTTAAAATGCGAGAGACTCATCGTATGGCCTGCACACCGCGGCATCGATTGACCGCTCGCCAGTATAATCGCTAATGGGCGTCTCTTCGTCATGACGATTCGAGTGCGTTATTTCGCCAGCCTGCGCGAACGCTTCGGTTGCAGCGAGGCGGCGGCGGAGTGGCGGGCCGGCATGACTGCGGCCGAGGTCTGGGCCGAGGCGACGCAGGGCGCGGCGCTGCCGCCCCAGGTCATGATCGCCATCAATCTCGACTACGCCTCGGCGGACAGCTTGGTCCGGGACCGGGACGAGGTCGCCTTCCTGCCGCCGATTACGGGCGGATGAGTAGCGCCCGGCAGCGCCTGAACGACCCGCATGCCCGTCTTTCTTGCCCGGCGCGATACCGTTTCGACGGAGCATATGGAGTCGAGTGCTTGCGACCTGGAACGCCTATATCGCACCTATCGGAGATTTCAGGTCATCAATACCTGGCTATCGCGCACGCGCGCCCTGTATACGCGCTGGCTCAGGCCGCTGATGGCCCTCGAAGATCGGCCGTATACGCTGCTCGATATAGGATTCGGTGGCGGAGACATCCTGCGCGCCCTGCACCATTGGGCCGGGCGGGACGGTTATGACCTGGCGGTCACCGGCATAGAGGTCGATCAACGGGCCTTGGATTATGTACGGCATCTCCAATGGCCCCAGGGCTGTGCGTTCCGGCGCGAGAGCCTGGCGGGGCTCATCGCAGCGGGCGAGCGCTATGACTTCGTGATCTCCAATCACCTCCTGCATCATCTACCGGCGGCCGAGCTGCGAACCCTGCTGGTCCAGGCGCAAACCCTGGCCCGACTGCGAGTGGTATTCAACGACGTGGCGCGCAGCGATCTCGCCTGGCTGGGTTTCGCGGCGCTGACGCGGTATGGGTTTAGCGATACCTTTATTCGCGACGACGGTTTGCTATCGATCAAGCGTGCCTACACCTATCGGGAACTGCGGGCCTTGGCACCGCCCGACTGGCGGCTGGAACGCCTGCTGCCGTTTCGGCTGGTACTTCACTATACTCACTATAAAAACGGCGGGCGCCATACCCGGGGCGAGGAGCCGCACAGCTGCGCACCCGATCCTTAGCGGGTCTCCGGGAACAGCGTATCCACCGAATAGCCCTCTCGCTCCAGGATCTCGCGCAGCCGGCGCAGCGCCTCGACCTGGATCTGGCGTACCCGCTCGCGGGTCACGCCGATCTCGATCCCGACCTGGTCCAGGGTGGCGATCTCTGCCTGGTGCAGGCCGAAGCGGCGCTCGACCACCGCACGCTGCTTGTCATTGAGCTGTGCGAGCCAGGCATCGATATGGCGCTGCATGTCGCCGTCCTGCAACAGTAGCGCGGGATCGAGGTTGTGCTCATCCGGGAGGGTGTCGAGTAGCGGGCGCCGAACGTCGGGCTCGGCGACGGCCTCGGACAGGGTAACCCGGGCCGTGAGGCCGGCCATGTGCGTGACCTCGGTGACCGGACGCTCCAACTCTCGTGCGATCTCGCGGACCGTCGGCTCGTGGTCCATGGTCTGCGCGAGCCGGCGTACCGCCCGGGTATAGAGACTGATCTCCTTAAGCACATGGATGGGTAAGCGCACGGTACGGGTCTGGTTCATGAGCGCACGCTCGATGGTCTGGCGGATCCACCAGGTGGCATAGGTAGAAAAGCGGAAGCCCTTCTCCGGATCGAACTTCTCGACCGCGCGGATGAGCCCCAGGTTGCCCTCCTCGATGAGGTCGAGCAGCGCCAACCCGCGATGGAGATAACGGCGCGCAATCTTGACCACCAGCCGGAGATTGCTCTCGATCATGCGCCGGCGGGCCTCCTGGTCGCCGCCCCGGGAACGGCGCCCCAGCGCGACCTCTTCCGACGCATTCAAGAGCGGGGCGAAACCGATCTGATTGAGATACAAGCGCGTCACATCGATATCGGTTGCGCTCGGATCGCCGTGCTCGGGGTGTGCCGATACGGCCGCGAAGGCCGCGAACCCTTCCAGGTCCTTGCGGTCCTGCGGGCCTTCGGCAAATTCGGGAAGTCCGTCCAGGTCTTCTTCGTCTTCCGTATCCATGCACCGCCTCCGCTGCACTCTCGAACTAAAAGCCCATGACTCGGAAGCGTCTCCGGCAGAGATGGGCGCTCGACGCGGCGACCATCAAATACCCCGGTTGGGCAGATAGCGCAAGGGCGGGACGGGCTTGCCGTGGCGCCGGATCTCGAAATACAGCTTGACCTCCTTGGTGCCTGAGCTTCCCATCTCGGCGATCTGCTGGCCGCCGCCCACCCGCATGCCCTCGGTGACCAGGATGCGCCGGTTATGCGCATAGGCGCTCAAGTAGACGTCGTCGTGCTTGACGATAATGAGCTTACCGTAACCCACGAGGCCATCGCCGCTGTAGACGACCTCGCCCGGTGCGGCGGCATAGACCGGTTGTCCGGACCGCCCGCGGATCTCAACACCTTGGCGGCCGGTCTCGGGCGTCCCGCGCGCCGGCCATTGCCAGTGGACGGTACCGTCGGTAACCACAGCCTCCGCGGGCCGCGCCGAGGGCGGGGCGCGAGGCGTAGTCGGCACCTCGATGGCCGGTCGGCTGAGCGCGGTGCTCGCGGCCGGCGGCGCGGCCGCGGCACGGGCAGCCCGCGCGGCGGCGCTGAGACGGATGCGTTGGCCCGGGTAGATCCGATACGGCGCAGCGATCCGGTTCCAGCGCGCCAGCTCCTGGTATTCCAGCCGGTTACGAAAGGCGATGGAATACAGCGTATCGCCCTTCTTGACGCGGTATTCGCGCGCGCCGGGGCGCGGGCGCTCCACCGTAACCGCGTCACTGGGCGGGGCGCCGTCGCTGCGGCCGACCACCGGGGCCAGGGGCGCCGTGCCACAGGCACCGAGCACGGCGGCCAGGAGTACGGCCGACCGATAAGGCGCCCGGACAACGCGGGACTCGCGCATGGGCTTACAAGACGCCTTTGATGATGGGCACGAAGCGCACGCCCTCGAGCACCTGCTCCGAATAGCCCCCCTCGTGACGGGTGATGAGCATGAGCTGCTGGTCCGCGCGCGTACCGACGGGGATGACCATACGCCCGCCGATAGCGAGCTGCCCCAGCAAGGCCTCGGGCACTGTGGGGGTGGCGGCGGCCACCAGCATCGCGTCATAAGGCGCATAGCGCGGCCAGCCGCGATGACCATCGCTATGGCGTACCTGGACGTTGCGGTAGCCCAGCGCGCCCATGCGCCCCCGCAGCCTAGCCACCAGCGCAGCGATGCGCTCTATGCTGTAGACCGCTTCGGCGAGCAGGGCCAGCACCGCGGTCTGATAACCGCAGCCGGCACCGAGCTCCAAAACCCGCTGCATGGGTCCCGTGCTCACCAAGGCCTCGCTCATGCGCGCGACGATATAGGGTTGCGAGATGGTCTGGCCATGGCCGATGGGTAGCGCGGTATTTTCGTAGGCGCGGCTGGCCAGCGCCTCATCGACGAATAGATGGCGCGGCACCGAGCCGATGGCCTCCAACACCTCTCGCGAGGCGATGCCCATCGCGCGTAGCTGGCCGACCAGCCGGTCCCGGGCCCGTTGTGAGGTCAGGCCCCTACCGCGCGCTTCGAGCATCACTTTCGATCGAGCTCTTGAACCCAGCGGGAAACGGTATCCAGCGCGCGATAGTGTGTCAAATCGACTTGCAGCGGCGTGATGGAGACGTGGCCGGTGCGCACGGCGTGGAAATCGGTACCGGCGCCGGCATCCTCCTCGGGACCCGGCGGTCCGACCCAAAAGATCGGCCGCCCGCGCGGGTCCAGCTCCCGGACCATGGGCTCGGCCTTGTGCCGCCGCCCCAGCCGGGTGGCCTCGAAGCCGGCCAGTGCCTCCCAGGCCAGGTCGGGGACATTGACGTTGAGGATGGTGTCGGCCGGCAACGGGCGTTTCAAGATCTCGGAGACCAACAGACAGGCTACGCGCGCCGCGGTGTCGTAGTGCACGGCCTGGGCGCCCGCCAGTGACACCGCCATCGCCGGCAGGCCCAGGAAGCGGCCCTCGATGGCCACCGCGACGGTGCCCGAATAGAGCACGTCATCGCCGAGATTGGCCCCGGTATTGACGCCGCCAAGCACCATATCCGGCAATTGATCCAGGAGGCCCGTGATGGCCAGGTGCACACAATCGGTGGGCGTGCCATCGACGTAGATAAACCCGTTCTCGGCACGCCCGGAACGCAGTGGCCGTTCCAAGGTCAGCGAGTTGCTTGCGCCGCTGCGGTCTCGATCCGGCGCGACGACCACGACGTCGCCGAACGCTTGCATGGCCTCGGCGAGTTTCAGGATCCCGGGGGCGCGGTAGCCGTCGTCATTGCTCAACAGGAACAGCATGCGCGCGGCGCTCACGCCAGCAAACGCTCCAGCAAGGCCTTCTGCGCGTGCAGGCGATTCTCGGCCGCGTCCCAGACCACGCTTTGCGGACCTTCCAGGACCGCCGCGCTGACCTCCTCGCCGCGGTGCGCCGGCAGGCAGTGCATGAACAGGGCATCGGGGCGGGCGAGCCGCATCAGCGCCGCATCGACCTGATAGCCTGCAAAGGCCTCGCGGCGTGCCGCGCCCTCCTGTTCCTGGCCCATGCTGGCCCAGACGTCGGTTACTACCAGATCGGCACCCTCGGCGGCCGCGCGCGGATCGCGATGTTGCGAGACCGCCGTGCCGGCCCCCGCAAAGGCCTCAGGGTGAGGTGAGAATGCCGCCGGGCAGGCGAGTCGTAGCTCGAATCCATACAGTAGGGCGGCCTCGATATAGCTGTGGCACATGTTGTTGCCGTCGCCGATCCAGGCGACCTGCCGCCCCGCGATGGCACCACGATGTTCGGCATACGTCTGCATATCGGCGAGCAACTGGCAGGGGTGGTAGCGATCGGTCAGGCCGTTGATGACCGGCACGACGGAATACCGCGCGAAACGCTCGATGGCGTCATGGGCGTAGGTGCGGATCATGATGCCATCCACCATCCGCGAGATGACCCGGGCGGTGTCCTCGATCGGCTCGCCGCGGCCCATCTGGGTGTCGTGCGGCGAGAGGAACATCGCATGGCCGCCGAGCTCCGCAATGGCCGCCTCGAAGGAGACGCGGGTGCGCGTCGAGGCCTTCTCGAAGAGCATGGCGAGCACGCGGTTCTTGAGCGGTTCGTGCACCGCTCGCGCACGACGCATGGCCTTGAGTGCGATACCGCGCTCGATGAGTCCCGAGTGCTCCGCCGGCGTGAGATCGCCCAGGCGCAGAAAATGGCGTGCTGCGCCGGGCGCCGGATCAGTCACGGAGGAATTCCTTGACCAGGCCGACGAGCCGAGCCATGAGTTGCTCTGCATCGGCATCGCTCAGGACCAGCGGCGGTAACAAGCGGATGACGCTGTCGGCCGTGACGTTGATGAGCAGCCCTTGCGCCAGCGCCTCGGCCACCAATCCGCCGCAAGGCCGGTCCAACTCGATACCGAGCATCAGGCCGCGCCCGCGGACCTCCAGCACGCCGGCCACCCCGGAGAGTCCCGCGCTCAGTCCGGCCAATAAGCGCTCGCCCAGATCGGCCGCGCGCTGCACGAGCCCTGACTGTTCCAAGGTATCGAGGACCGCCAGCGCGGCGCGGCAAGCGAGCGGATTGCCGCCGAAGGTCGATCCGTGCCTGCCGGGCTGCACCATCTCCGCCGCGGCCCCCCGCGCCAGGCAAGCGCCTATCGGTACCCCGTTGCCCAGCGCCTTGGCCAGCGTCATGACGTGCGGTACGGCCCCCTCATGTTGAAACGCGAACCAGCGCCCGGTGCGACCCATACCGGTCTGGATCTCATCCAGCATCATGAGCCAGCCGTGTTGCTCGCAGACCGCGGCGACCGTGCTCAAATAGCCGCAGTCAGGGATGCGTACCCCGCCTTCGCCCTGGATGGGCTCGACGAGGACCGCCACCACGTCGCGGCGCTGCTCGCCGACGCTGCGCAAGGCGGCCGCATCGTTGTACGGCACGCGCACAAAGCCCTGAACCAGGGGCTCGAAGCCCGCCTGGACCTTGCGGTTGCCAGTGGCACTCAAGGTCGCCAGGGTGCGCCCGTGGAAGCTGCCTTCCATCACCACCACCCGCGGGTCGGCGATACTACGGGCATGGCCGTAGAGGCGCGCAATCTTGAGCGCGGCCTCATTGGCCTCGGCGCCCGAGTTACAGAAGAATACGTTATCCATGCCGGCCACGCCGGTGAGTCGTGCCGCCAACGTTTCCTGCAAGGGGATGCGATAGAGATTCGAGGTATGCACGAGCCGTCCCGCCTGCTCGGTAATGGCCGCGGTGACCGCGGGATGGCAATGGCCGAGCCCACACACGGCGACCCCGGCGACGGCGTCGAGGTAGCGCTTGCCCTGTTCGTCCGACAGCCATGCCCCGGTACCGCGCACGAAGGCGGCGGGCAGACGCGGGTAGGCATTCATCAAGGGTCTGTCCATGCCATGCGTTAATAACAGTGCCGCTCGGGCCGAAAAACATAAGCCCGGCCGAGGCCGGGCTTCTGGAAGCTGTCTCTAGGTCTTCCGTTACCAGCGCTAGCGACGCTTACATCGCTTTACGCTGCCCAAAACGATTGGCGCGGAATCACAACCGATAGCGATGGGCGCGTCAACGTAGGCGTGGGATTTTCGGGCATCTAAGGCCACAATTGCAAGCGTCCCCGCGGGCCTCCCATGGCGAATTCGTTCTTCGTGGTAACCCTGTGATCGGCTGAACAGATTCGGCGAGTTCTGGACATCCCGGTCCGGATGCCGTATAACGGGTGTCCATGCTGGCGGATGCGAAGTCTGCACTGAACCTTCAAGAGCTGCGCGTCACCCCCGTCGCGCGCGGCGAAGAACCGCGGTTCCAGGGGCTGCTGGAGCAGCATCACTACCTGGGCGGGGTGCCCAAGATCAGCGAAACGTTGTGGTACGTGGCGGGCTACCGCGAGGACTGGGTGGCACTGCTCGCGTTTTCGGCCGCGGCCTGGAAATGCGCGGTGCGCGACCGCTGGATCGGGTGGTCGTTCTGCCACCAGTATGACCGGCTGAAGTTGATTGCCAACAACAGCAGGTTTCTTATTTTGCCGCAGTGGCATTATCGCAATCTGGGTTCCAAGACCCTGTCGCTATGCGAACGGCGGTTGCCTGGGGATTGGCAGGTGCGCTTCGGCCATCCGCTGGTGTTGCTGGAGACGTTCGTGGATCCCGAGCGCTTCCGCGGCACGGTGTATCGGGCGGCGAACTGGACCGATCTCGGTCAAAGCCGCGGCTACCGCCGCACGCGCACGGGCTACGGCCCGTCCTCGCCCAAGCAGGTGTTCGTCAAGGCCTTGCAAACCGATGCTCGGGCGGTGCTGTCGCGGCCCGTGCTCGACCCCCCCTATCAACGTGGAGTACCCAAGATGCTGCTGACCGCTGAGCAGATGCGCTCGTTGCCGGAGTTCTTTAACGATATCCCCGATCCACGCCGTCCCCAAGGCCGGCGCCACCGCTTGGGCACGGTGCTGGCGATTGCCGTGGGCGCCTGCCTGTGCGGCATGCGCGGCTACAAGGCGTTCTCGGACTGGGCGCAAGCCCTGGGCACGAAAGCGCGTGAGCGGTTCCGCTGCCGGTACGTTCACGGCCAGCGTCTGGTCCCCAGCGAGTCGATCATTCGAGACGTGCTCATCCGCGTGGATCCGATAGCACTGGATCGCGCCCTGCAACGCTGGAATGCCGCCTTCGGCCAGGGCGACGACAGCCTCGCCATCGACGGTAAGACGCTGTGCAACGCGGTTGATGAACAGGGCCAGCAGACCCATGTCATGGGCGTGCTCGGCCATCACAGCCCGAT
>JBOIDW010000234.1:0-4567 GCA_050740655.1 Gammaproteobacteria bacterium
CTGCTCAGGCTGCGCGCATCTGATCGCCGCGGGTCACCTCAATCAATCGACACAGGACATCGCTGCGGGTCAGTACGAAGCCGCGATCGCGGAGAACACAAAGGCAATCGAAGCGAAGCCGGATTACCACCTCGCCTACATCAATCGAGCGGTGGCCTACGCGTATGCCCGCCGCTACGACCTTGCCGAGCAAGATCTTCGCGGGGCGATCGCCCTCGAGCCCGAAGAGGCCATCTCACACTTGAACTACGTCTTCCTGTTGGTCTTCATGAGGCGGGAGCAGGAAGCGGCCGAACATGCGGAGAGCTTCCTGAGGTCACATCCGGACAGTGCGCTGCTTAAATGTGGTCTGGGCATGGCACTGGAGCGCAGCAAAGACTACCCCAGGGCGCATGAGCTTGCGAGCCGCTGTATTGCCGAGGTTGAGAGCGGGGCCAATTCTAGGGAAGTCCGGTACGCCGCTAAAAAGGGTTTCGCCAGCGTCTACGGATTACATGCCCGGCTTGCGGCGCGGGTGGGACGCACGGACGAGGCGTGGCGGTCCATTGAGAAGGCAACGGGCATTACCAACGATTTCGATACGCGGTACTCGCGAGCGTCGATCCACTACATTGAGGGTAGCTGGGAACAAGCGCTGCAAGTGCTCCGTGAAGCTTACGCTCGGGCCCAGGGCGCTGAGAAGGACTCCATGGTGGGGGGTGGAATCCCGTTTCCTACTGGGCCAATGCTATCAGCAACTCGGTAAGTGGCGTGAAGCGCAAGAGGCATACGAGCAGTTCATAGCGGCGAACCCGTACGAGAAGGAAGCGTTCGCCAACCTCGGCCTCGTCAAAGTGAAGCTCGGAGAGTCCGACAGTGCCGTGGCGGACTTCTCCAAAGCGCTCGAACTGGACCCCAAGTTCCTGGATGCGCGCAGAAATCGCGGCACGGAATACCTGCGCCAGAAGCGCTACGAGAGCGCGATCGAGGACTTCTCCGGTGCTCTCGCCGAGGATGGTAGTGATGCGGGAACCCTGTACAAGCGCGCCTACGCGTACTGCACGAGCGGGAAGCGGAAGCTGGGCGCGAAGGATCTGCGAGCGGTTCTTGGCATCGAGCCGAAAAACGATGAGGCTAGGGCTCTACTGAGCGAATGCACTTAGCATGGTAGGCTCGCTTGAGGAATGGAACCCGCGACTTGACCTGGATGCGCAGGATTTCGCTCGCTCATCCCAGCCTATCGAACTGGCGAGGCGCTGTTTCTGCCGGCACGATTTCGAGCATAGGAGTATGAAACTACCGAATGCTGAACACGCCCTAATACCGACAGAGAAGGTGCGGGACTATTTGTTGTCGTCCTCACATCCGGTGGGCAGATTTAAGGCCGTGTTCTTTCGCGCGCTCGGGTACATGGACGGTGATTGGGAGCGGCTAGAAGGCGATATCCGATCCGTTCTCACCAACGATGCGACGGTGGGAGAACGAACGGAGTATGGTCAGAAGCTGGAGGTCAGGGGCGGCATAACGGGTCCAACCGGACGGAGCACAGAGATCGTGACGGCCTGGATCATACTGAAAGGCGAAAGCATACCGCGGTTCATTACCGCCTATCCGGGAGATTGAAGATGAAGCCAAGAGTACTTGATACGGTGGTGTTGGAAAAAGACCTGCCGAGCCAGGGGCTACGGCGAGGAGACGTCGGAGCGGTGATGGAAGTGTACGAACCGGATGGGCTGGAAGTCGAGTTCGTGACCGGTTCCGGTCGAACTCAGGCCCTGGTCACGCTTAGTGTGGCTGAAGTTCGCTTGATCAGCGATACCGATATCCTTGCGGTGCGTTCTTTGCGCGCGGCCTGAGTCGTCGCTAATCATGGGCCAAACACAGGCGCAGCTAACGGTGCCGCGAGAAAGAGGCCATGGTCGATTAATTACACGCCGATAGAGCGAATGACCGGGCAGTGATGCGAGACCAATCCCTGCGGCAGGCCGAGGGCACAGCGATATAAAGTGAGCTTGGACCTTTTGGTGAAAACGTCAGGGGCGTGCCCTCATCGAGGGTGGCGCGCTACGCGCGTCGAGTCGGTGGGTTACGGCGCAAACGGCGCGCCTAACCCACCCTACATCGATGCCTTCGTCTTAACGGTCGCTTGCTTGCGAGCCACGGAGTGGCAATACCGAAGAGTCGTGGAGGTCCATATCATTCGTTAGCCAGCCGCTCGAATACAAGCTGTTGGCTCAGTTGACCTGGTAATGTTACACTTCAGCAGGAGGACGTTTCAGCATTTGGAGAACCTGACATGAACCTTACTGCGCAAGAAGTTTTCGCTGACACGGTTCGAGCCCTGCCACCAACTGAACGACTACGCTTAGCCGCACTCATCCTACAGGATTTAGCCCAAGCCGATATGACGGTTGTGGACGCTAGTAGCGCCTGGAGTGAACAAGATCAAAGAGACCTCACTGCCTTTGCGTTACAGTATGCTGCCGCGCGCTACCCTGAAGAGGAGGAATTTGTTTAACCCGGGTGACATTGTCGCAGTGAATTTTCCTGGAGTCACCGGGATAAAGCGGAGACCAGCGGTCATCTTATCCTCGCCGGTCTACCATGCTGCACGGCCAGATGTGATCGTAGGGCTGATTACCAGCCAAACCGCCGCTGCCGTTGGTCCTACCGACTACCTGTTGCAGGATTGGGTACAAGCAGGGTTACGGGTACCGTCAGCTTTTCGCAGTTTTTTGGTGACACTGCCCCCTTCCACCACCCCCGTGCTGGTCGGACATCTCTCTGACCGAGACTGGCAGGGGGTACGAGAACGTGTGCAAGTAGCGCTCGCTCGCCTGGATGATCCTGCACCACCAGCCGCACCAACAGGGAACTGATAGTGCGGCAGGAGGATGGGCTGGCTAACAAGCGCGTTGCACTGGACCCCGGACTTGTTGCGGTTCTGGGTAACCCGAAAGGCTACATTGTGGCCGGGGCCAGTGATCGCGGGCGTTAGGCGGCCAAAGCCGCGAGCGGTATATTGAGCGGCATGACGATCTTATTACTTCCTGCGGGTGCGACATGCGAAACGAATGTACTGCGATTATTGAAAGAGACGGCCCGTGGTTTATCGCCTACTGCCCAGAGATCCCTGGTGCCAATGGTCAAGGCCGAAACAAGGAGGAAGCCCGAGACAGTTTGGCCGAGGCGATTGCTTTAATCCTTGAAGACCGCCGTGAGGATTGCCTGCGCGGTGTGCCGGCAGAGGCGGAGCGCGAAACTGTCGTGCTGTCGTGTAACGGACAGCACTACTACTCTTGCATTTGCGACAACACGGCTGTCATCTCAAGCGCGAAGGTAGATCGCACTCGCTTTGGACCAATCCGAACACTGGCGCCGACGCGGTCAAGGGTACTTGATAACGATACCGCGCGGATTAGGTCAGTCTCCCGGTCGGCGCCAGCTTGCGCAATTCATGCAACGGCAGACGTTGCAGAAAGGCTAGACCGGCGATCGCGACCAGGACGTAGCGCAGGGTCGCGAATACGCCCAAGGCGGCGGCCGTTGGGGCATCCAATGGCGGCGCGAGTAGATAGACCATCGCCAGGTCGCGGGTGCCGATCCCGGCGAAGCTCACGGGTAACAGTCCGATGAAGATCGCCATCGGTACCCGGCTCCAGAGCAAGGCCGTTGCGACACTGCCGTGCGCCGCATTCAAGACCCAGGAGAATTGCAGGAGATGCAAGCACCACAAGAGGACGGCGCTCACGAGGATCACGAGGAGGTTCCCGGGCGCTCGGTGCAAGCGCAGGACGAGCTCGCCGATGCGGCCGAACAGTGCGAGCGCTTTGCCGATGACCCCCGTGTGTTCACGTTCGGACCGGCGCGCGAGCCACCCGGCCACTGTCGGGACGAGTAGGCATAGGAACAACGCTGCGCCCAGCGCGGCAGTCGAGGCCATGGCCCAGCCCAGCCGTTCCGTAGGGAGGGAGAGTAGCGTTGCGCACAGCATGATGAGCGCGAGGGCGGCGGTGTCCAGCCCTTTCTCGAACACGCCCAGGGCGAGCCCGCTTGCCACGTCGCCTCTGGGCTCATCGCGATTCAACCATAGGCCTTTCGCGATGTCTCCCAACTTCGACGGCAAGATCACGTTGAGCGCCGAGGACGCGAGCACGATCTCCGTGGCCCGCCCGATAGCGAGGGGCTGGTAGCAGCGCACGATCCAGGCCCAGCGTGCGCCCGCCAGCAGGGTTTGCGGGATGAACAGAAGGACCGCCGCCGCAAACCAGGCGGGATCCAGCGTCAGGCACACGCCGATGACCTCGCGCCAGCCGATCCGCTGCCACAGCAGCGCCAGGATTACGGTGCTGAGCGCGATGAGCGCGAGGCGCCGGATCACGCGTATTCCCTCACGATCTCACAGCGGCCCGTCTCGCGCAGGCAGCGGGCTGCCTCGGCCAGGTCCTCCCAAGGCTGCAGGGCGGCCTCCTGCCAGCAGTTGGAGGTCGCGACGTAGATCGAGGTCGCATCCGTAGCCGCGTACAGCTTCGCGATCGGATCGGAAACCTCCTGGAACGACACCAAGCGATCGCGAACCTTGAGAACC
>JBOIDW010000235.1:0-4243 GCA_050740655.1 Gammaproteobacteria bacterium
AAATTGCCGTCAAACGCATCCCCGGGGGGCCGGGGTCCGGCTTCATGCACCGAATCGGGGTCGGAGACCCTATTCGGTTCAGCGGCCCCTGGGGCAGGTTCTTCCCGCAGAATGGCCGGAGCGGCCCCGCGCTGGTATTGGCCACGGATACCGGGATCACGGCCGCGCTCGGTCTCGTCCAGGGGGCAAAGTTCCAAGCCCTCGCGCGCGAGGCCACACTCATCTGGCTGCGCTCCGCGCCCGAGTACTTCCTGCCCGAGCCCATGGTGCGCGAGCACGTCCCGTTTACTTGCAAGGCGCTGCGTATCGAGCCGATCCCGCCCATCGGCAGCACAGAGCGGGTCGCGTATGCGCGGGCGCTCATGCGCGAGGTGCTCGCGGCCGTGCCCCTTAGGCAGGCGTTCGTGAGCGGGGATGGGGCCGTGAACTATGCGCTCCTCGATGACCTGGTGGCCGCGGGGATCCCAGCCACCAAGGACAACCTCGAATCATTTTTCAACATGCCGAAAAAATCCGTATGAGCAGGTTTTCCGTCACAGCGATGATTTGGGCAACCGGCCGCCGGAGGATTACTATGAGCCATGACGGTTCCGCCCCGCAATCCGAAAGGCAATCGCACCGGCTTTACGACCGGCGCCTGCGCGGCCGCAGCGGCCAAGGCGGCGGCGCGCTGTCTGGTGAGGGACACCGTGCTCACGGAGATTGAGAGCACGCTCCCGAACCGCGCCCGTGTCCAGTTCGCACTCGAACGCTGCGAGCGCAGGGGTCCAGGCGCGACGTGCAGCATCATCAAGGACGCGGGCGACGACCCCGATTGCACCCACGGCGCCGAGCTCGTGGCCGAAGTCGAGCTGCGCACGGAGCCCGGGATCGAGATCCGCGGCGGCTCGGGGGTCGCGACGGTGACGAAACCGGGGCTCGGATTGGAAGTCGGGAGCGCCGCCATCAACCCGGTCCCGCGCAAGAACATCACCGAGATGGTGGCCGAGGAGCTTTCGGGAAGCCCCTACCGCGGCGCGCTCGTGACCATCGGCGTGCCGCGCGGCGAAGAGATGGCTAAGGAGACCACCAACGCGCGGCTGGGGCTCTTGGGGGGGATCTCCATCCTGGGCACGACCGGTATCGTCAAGCCCTATTCGACCGCCGCGTGGAAGGCCAGCGTGGTCCAGGAGATCGATGTGGCGGTGGCCGCCGGAGCGCAGGAGCTGGTGCTCACGACCGGCGGAAAGTCCGAGCAATACGCGATGGCGCTCTACCCCCATCTCTCGGAGACGGCCTTCATCCAGATCGGTGACTTCATCGGCGTAGGCATTCGGCATTCCGCCAAGCGGCGGGTAGCCCGCGCCGTCGTGGTGGGCATGATGGGGAAGCTGTCGAAGATGGCCAAGGGCAAGATGCAGACACACGTCGCGGGCTCCGAAGTGGACCTGGCGTTTCTGGCCTCGCTGGCGGCGGACCTGGGCGCCTCGGGCGAGCTAATCGCGGCCATCGAGCAGGCCAACACCGCACGCCATGTGCTCGAGCTGTGCCGCGAGGCGGGGCTCGTAGGCATCACCTCGCGGGTCTGCGAGAAAGTGGTCGAGCACTGCACCCGGCATGCGCACGGCCCCCTCGAGGTGCACGCCTGTCTCGTCGATTTCGGCGGAGCTTTGCTCGGACGCTATCCGGAGGAACACGCATGAACGACATGCGGCAGATGACGGCGTTAGGCCGCAGCATCGAGGACGGGAGCTTCGCCGTCATCGATCGCGAGGCCGGCCCGCACGGCTTTGCGCCGGCCGAATGGCAGGTGGTGCGCCGGGTGATCCACGCGACCGCCGACTTCGAGTTCAAGCACCTGATACGCTTCCACCCCGAGGCCATAGCGGCCGGTATCGCCGCGCTGCGCGCGGGCTGCCCCATCCTCGTCGATGTCAAGATGATCGCCGCCGGACTGAACGAAGAGCGCCTGGCAGCTTATGGCTGCACCATCCGCTCGTTCATCTCCGATGCGGACGTGATCGCCACGGCCAAGGCGGCCAACACAACACGCGCTATCGAGTCGATGCGCAAAGCCCATCGTCTCGGCGTATTGGAGGGTTCCGTCGTCGCCATCGGCAACGCCCCGACGGCGCTTATCGAGGTCGTGCGGCTTGCGCGCGAGGAAGGCGCCCGCCCGGCAATCGTCATCGGCGTGCCGGTCGGCTTCGTCTCGGCGGCCGAGTCCAAAGACGCGGCGCTCACGCTGCCCGTGCCCTACATCGTCGCCTTGGGCCGCAAGGGCGGGAGCCCCATCGCAGTCGCCATCATCCACGCCTTGCTCCTGCTCTCTGCCGAGCCCTCCGCATGAGGCGCGCGGTCACGCTGGTCGGGATCGGCGATGACGGTTGCGTCGGGCTGACGAGCCGCGCCATGAACGCCATCGCCATGGCCCAGGTGCTCGCGGGCGGGGAACGCCAACTCGCCTTCTTCCCCGCCTTCCAGGGCGAACGCGTGGTCCTGAAAGACGCGATCGGGAAGGCATTGGATCGCATCGCGCTGCTTGCCGAGGACCACAGCGTTTGTATCCTGGCCTCGGGCGACCCGCTCTTTTATGGCATAGGGGCATTGGTAATGAAAAGACTCGGGGCCGAGCATGTCGAGGTCATCCCGCAGCCGAGCAGCATGCAGCTCGCCTTCGGCCGGGCCGGGCTCAAGTGGGACGACGCGGCCTTCATCTCGCTGCACGGCCGTCCTCTCTCGGGCCTCGTGACCCGGCTCAAGCGGCTCGCCAAGGTTGGGATCTTCACCGATCCCGACAACACCCCGGCCCGCATCGCCGCGCATCTCACCGCGCACGGCGAGGGCCAGTGGCGTGCCTGGGTCTGCGAGAACCTCGGGGGTCCGGACGAGCGCGTGCGGGCGCTAGCCCTGTCCGAGATCGCGAAGCTCAACGAGGTCTCGGACCTCAACGTGCTAGTGTTGCTGCGCGAGGATCCCGCGTGGCGGCCGCCGCCCGCGATCCCGTTCCTGCACGAGGACGCCTTCGCCAAGCGCATGCCCAAGAAGGGCCTCATCACCAAGCGTGAGGTACGGCTGCTCTCGCTCGCGGCGCTCCACCTCCGGCCCGATTCCGTGATGTGGGACATCGGCGCGGGCTCGGGCTCGGTCGCCATCGAGGCGGGCTTGCTCGCGTTCGAGGGGCGCGTCTACGCGGTCGAGTTGGACCCCGAAGGCGTCGCGATCTGCGAGGAGAATCTGCGCACCCACGGCGCCGACAACCTACGCGTCGTGTCGGGCCGGGCGCCGGAGGCACTCGCGGATCTGGAGGCGCCGGACGCGGTGTTCGTCGGCGGCAGCAAGGGCAGCATGGCGGCGATCATCGAGACCGCGCTGGAACGGCTGCGTCCGGGCGGACGGCTCTGCGCCAACGCCATCACGCTCGAGAACGCCAGCGAGTGTTACCAGGCGATCCGGGGCCGAAACCTGGTGCCGGAGGTGACATTGCTGCAGGTCTCCCGCGCCGAACCGCTCGCGCACTACCTGCGCTACGAGGCCCTGAACCCAATCCAGATCTTCGCGGTCACCAAACCGGAGGCTGATTCATGACCGCGACGCTCTACGGCGTCGGCGTCGGTCCCGGCGCCCCCGATCTCATCACCCTGCGGGCGATCGATACCATCAAACGCGTGCCGGTCCTGGCGCTGCCGCGCGGCTCGGACTACGGCGCCTCCAAAGCCTGGGAGATCGTCAAACCCACGCTCGGTGAGATCGCCGGTCAGAAGCGGCTGTTCCTCACCTTCCCGATGAGCAAGGACCCCGAGCGCTTGAGGCCCGCCTGGGAGCGGGCCTTCGCGCGCATCGGCGCGGAGCTGGACGCGGGACGGGACGTGGCCTTCCTCACCGAGGGCGATCCCTCGCTCTACAGCACCTTCATCTATCTGCAGGACGAAGCGCGGCGTCGCTGGCCCGGCGTGGGCATTGAGGTGATCCCGGGAGTCAGCTCGATCACGGCGGTCCCGGCCGTGACCGGGGTGCCGCTCGCCGACGGCCAGGAACGCATCGCCATCCTGCCCGGCACCTACGGACTGCAAGACCTCGCCGATATCCTGCGCCGTTTCGATACGGTCGTCCTCATGAAGATCGGTCCTGAGCTGCCCCGGATCATCGCGGCGCTGGAACAGGCAGGTCGCCTGGACCGCGCCGTGTACGTCTCTCGCGCCACCCTGCGCGAGCAACGCATCGTGCGCGATCTACGCGCGATCGGCGCCGAGCGCGGCGATTG
>JBOIDW010000236.1:0-1886 GCA_050740655.1 Gammaproteobacteria bacterium
CTGCTGCCCAGGAACACGAGCAACGTGATGACCGTGCCGACCATCGCGACGATGAAGAACAGATTGAGGAATCGCCGCAGGAAGCGCGTCCCGGCGAGCTGCACGACCACGACCGAGACCAGGAGCAGCGTTCCCAAGAGGAAGCTCGGCCACGGCTCCTGGATGTAGGTCCCGGCATTGAGCAGGGCCTCGTTGCCAAGAGCGTGGCCGAGGGTTGCGAAGCTGACGGCGAGCCCGTAATTGACCGTCCACTGCGTGTAGATTCCGATGCCGAGATACTGCGACCAGGTGAAGCCCCAATTGGCCATGAAGCCGATCGCGGGATGCAGCACGCGACCGATATACACATACTCCCCGCCCGAACGAGGCATGGCGCCGGCGAGCAGGCTGTACACCAGGCCGTTGAACAAGGAGAACAGCGTGCCGACGATGACGATCAGGAAGATGTTTGCGCCAGGGAACAGCGCGCCGGCGAAGAAGGGCGTGATTGCAAGCACCAGCCCGAGGGCATAGCCAATGACGTTGAAGGAGAGCGTGTCGAAGGCCCCGAACTCGCGGATCAGCCCCGACGATTTCCTCGCGAACAACTGCGGATGCACAGTCGCCATGGTCCCAACCTTCCCTCAGCGCCGTCGATCTCTCGACCGGACGGCGACGTTCCAACGCTCAAGGTGTTGGTCGTGTGCGATTAGGCCTTCCCCCGTTCCGTCACGCTCGGCACCGGCATGATCGCTGTGCGAAACGATCTAGACGAACGAGTCTCTAATATTGTTTTATTATTATACACTATCGATGTATCATTGTGTCAATCTTGCTTACGCCCGCTGCTGCCCCGGCGGTGCTTGGTATCGCCAGGTACTCTTAAAAGGGGTTTATCTAAGCGCAAAATCTACCCCTGAGTGTTACGGCACCTTGGGTCGGATCAAAATGGGGCGACCGAGGACGGCCCAACGATGACCGGATCGGCGCGCTCAAGCGGGCTGGCGACCTCGTCGTCGGGTCGCTGCACTGGGGCGGCAACTGGGGCTACGAGGTCTCCGCCGCGGAGCAGGCCAAGCCAACCCTTTCGGTGCCTGGAGCGCCAGGCACCGCTCGGAAGGCAGCCAACAGCCCGCTCAGGCAAGCCGCGTGCCGACGCTTGCCACAACAAGAGCCATCAGGACGGCTACCAGCCGCCCTGCCTGTAGGCTAGAACCCGATCGACGGGACGAACAGGCACATGCCGCCCTCCCTGGCGATGACAGAGCGGACCCTGCCGTTGCCGTATCGGCACTCCCAGAAATGCTCATCGACGGACGTCTTGGCGTCGGCATCCACGATGAACTCGCCGGTCACGGCATGGATATAGCCGTCTTGCTGCCGGAGCCAGACGCCGTCTGGCACGCGGGTGCAGTCGGTCGGCCCACAGCAGCCGAGCTGCATGTTGCGGATCCACTCGGCTTCCCCATGCGCTTGCGCCAGGCCGCTCCACAGAGGGAGCCCAAGCAATATGCCGAGGAAAGCCCCCAGCGCTGTCATGGCCGGGCCCCGGGCAGTCCCGATTCGGACGCCTGGACCTGAGCCGGCCTGTCTCGAAAAGAGCGGATCTCGGCCCCTCTGGGCGCGCCCTTCGATCCCGGCCCAATCTTCCCCTTCCGCAGCCATGTCCGCGCACGGCCGCGATGCCGTCAGTCTCGCGAGTCGCTTCATCATCCCCCTCCTGCGTTCTCGCGCGAGGAGCCGACTCGGGGCTTTTAATCCCCGCGCGATCGCCGCGATCTCCCCTGCCGCTCCCCGTTCCGCGTCGTCTTGGTGACTGACGCCCCTCAGCCACCCGATCGACGCTTTGCCAGCGGGCGAGAGGCGCGCGGCCTCGATCCCCAGTTCTGAAAGCTTCGACGCAGCAA
>JBOIDW010000237.1:0-6939 GCA_050740655.1 Gammaproteobacteria bacterium
GGGTTGAGCGGCGAGGTCCATCTGCGTTCACTGTTGCCGGTCGCCTTCGTGCCGTTTCGCCGCGCCGGGGATGCGGTAGGTGATTCGTGAGTGCTCCCGCCTACAACGCAAGAGCGTCCTATGCCAAGACTACTTATCGCCGTCGCTGAAAACAGCCGCGCGTGGTAGCGAAGTCGCTGCGACTAGAAGACCACTATCGGGCGTTTCCCGCTCTAGCGGATTAAAATACCGTCCGGCCTATCTTTACGTACAACGGAGGACCGAATCATGAAACATGCACTGGCAGCCGGCTTAGCGCTGGCTTCCCTCATCGGCACGCCAGCCTGGGCGGCACAGGGCTTCAAGCCCACCGAGGTCTACAAGGGCTCGAAGGACCTCCGCGGCCAGGATATCCAGTACCCGCAAGGCAAGCCCGAGGTCACCTCGATGCGGGTCGCGATCGATCCGGGTGGCGAGGGCGATCTGCACCAACACCCGGTGCCCGCCTATATTTACGTCCTGGAGGGCAGCCTGACCGTCGAATTCGCCGACGGCTCACAGCGTTCCTTCCAGGCCGGCCAGGGTTTCCTGGAGGTGGTCAACACGACGCACAAGGCACGCAATCTCGGCAGCGCGCGGCTTCAATTCCTGGTGGTATTCGTGGGTGCCGAGGGTATGCCCAACATTGTCAGCCCCGAACCGCAAGCAGGGAATTGAAGCGCCGGTGAACATTGTGCACTCGGTATGGAGCCCGAGAGGCTTAGTTTAGTTGCTCCCTAAATTCGCTTGCTGCTCATTGTCCCATTGGCGTGGCATTAGTTTATGCCGGTTCTAGACATTAAGGACATTAACGGACCTGCTTGTATATTCTTAGATAGGTAAGGACGGGACCACGAAATGAAAAAGCTGATTGTCACGGCGATATGGGATCAAGAGGCTGCCGTGTGGGTTGCCGAAAGCGATGATGTCCCCGGCCTTTGCACGGAAGCCGTCACGATGGAAGACCTCGTTAAGAAACTGGAGGTTATGATTCCTGAACTGCTTGACGCCAACGGCATCCATGCCGGCGAAGAAATCCCCTTTGAATTGCAGGGTCAGCGCCAAGCCATCGCCCATTGGCGTGCCTGATGGCGGACTTCGCCGCGGAAGTTAAAAGATTTCTACGCGAGGAAGGATGTCATAAAATCAGGCAAGGGAAAGGGGATCATGAAATCTGGTTTAGCCCGATCCGACCGCAGCTTTACCGTAGACTCCAAGATTCAATCGCGCCATACGGCGAACGGCGTATTAAAGCGAGCGGGACTTGAGAAGAAATTCTAAGTCTTACAATCACACGCCCCACTTCCACCTCGTCCCAGGGTTGGGAAGTGTAGCTGCCGGGTTTGAGCCGTCTTTGCTTTTGTCCAATTCTCCGCGCCCGCTACCGGATGTCGACCGCCTCAGCGCACATCCCTTAATGCTTTCCTCTGCTCCCGTAGCACTCGCGCCGAAGGAACGGCCGGTATATGGAGCCCCGAGAGGGGATCGAACCCCCAATGGGTGATTACAAATCACCGGTTATACCATTTAACTATCGGGGCCTGGCGGGATCACGCGGCTGGGCAGGCTGTGGCGCAGCGGCACGGGGCATTCTAGGGATTGCCGGCAGCCCCGGCAATTTCCGAGCAAGGCCGGTCTGCGACCGATAGCTGGCCGGAATAGCGCGCTTGCGCCTCGCCGATCTTGGGGTCGCCCTGGTCGGCGATGACGTCCACCCAATACGCCATGCGTCCCTTGGTACGCGGCTGTACCGAGGCCTTGATGCCGTTCTTCTCCAGTTCCGCGAGCCGGCTGTCGAGGGACGCCTTGTTGCTATATACCCCCAGCGAGATGAGTGGCTTTTTATCGGCCCCGCGGGTCAGCAGGTAATCCTTCACACCGAGCCCGCGCAAGCGCTCGATGCTCGCTTGGGCCGCTTCGGTCGAGTCTTCGTCAACGTAGACCCAATAACGGGTGCTCTGCACGTCTGCCTGCGGTCGGCGTTGCGTGGCGATGAGCCCGCTACCTATCCAGACCTGGGCCGCATTCGCCTCTGTCTCGGTCGGGAACGGGCCGATCGTGAAACAGCGCTTGGATGCACCGGTGTCGGGTCCGGGCGCTACCGGATCGGTCATGGGTGGGGGTTCCGGCTTGGGTGCTTGGGACGAGCCCGGTCTTGGCGCGGACGCCCGCATCTCGCTGGCCAGCATCAACGGCTCCACCGACTCCGGGATCGGGGCCAGCGTAGCGCCTGCGTCATTCCGTACCGCCTGGTTGAATTCCCAGAAAAAGTACACGACGTTGGCCGCCAACAAGGCCAGACACAGCCACCTCATGAATCGTATCCTCCAATGATGGCAAGGCCGCTCAGCACCAGGTCCGGGACCTGCTCGAAGCGATGCTCGAGCAAGGGGCCGATCTGCCCGGCCGCCCCGCCGGTAATGATGAAGCGCGGCACGGGATAACGCCGGGCGAGCGTCTCGGCCGCCCGATCGGCGCAAGCGGCCAAGGCGTGCCGGCAGCCGCCGTCCACACCGTCGCGCGTAGTGCGCGCAAACAGGACCGGTGCGCCGGCCGCGCCTTCCCGCACCGCATGGGTATGCACCGCAAGGGCCTGGCGCATCGCCTCGACGCCGGGGCAGATGAGCCCGCCCAGATGCTCGCCCTCGGGAGACAGGCCATCCACGGTCATGGCCGTGCCGCAATCGACGATACACGCGGCGCCGCGATAGCGATTCCGGACGGCAACCAGCGCGAGCCAGCGATCGACGCCCAATTGCGCGGGGTCGGTATAGCCGTTCCGCACCCCATAGCCCTGTGCGAGCGGTCGGACCGATATCGGATCGACTGTCCAGCGTTGTCGCATCCAGCGGCTCACCTGTAGCTCGATGCCCGGTGCGGCGACGCTGGCGATCAAGACCCGCTGCGGTGCCGGGAGGTCCGACCAGCACCGGGCGAGATGCGCGTCGATGTCCCCCGCTACATGCGGAAAACGGCCGGCGCCGGCGGCCGGGCGCAGCGCCCACTTGATGCTGTGGTTACCGATGTCGATCAACAGCGTCATTCCGCCGCACGCAGGCTGATCTCGCCATCCTGAAAGCGCCGCAATCGGCCATCGATATCCACTATCAGCGCGCCTTGATCATCGACGTCCCGGATCTCGCCACACAGGGTCTTGTCGCCCTGCACGAGCCGCACCGGCTGGCCGCGTTGCGCGGCGTGCTGGCGCCATTCATTCAATAGGACGGAGTATCCCCGCCGCGCACCGTGCTCGCTCAAGACCCCGCTGACCTCGGCGATGAGTTGCGCGGCGAGCGCATTTCTGGACAAGGCATGGCCCAGTACGGTCCAGACGTCGGTCCGGGGCTGCGCAACGGCCAGATCCGCCGCGGGCGTGCAATTGATACCGAGGCCGATGATCGCGCTGACCGGCCCACTCGCAGCGCCACGCGCCTCGATCAGGAACCCGCCCAGCTTGCGTCCGTGCCAGAGGAGATCGTTAGGCCATTTGAGCCGCAGTTCCGCCGCGCCATTGCGGCACAGGACGCGCACCGCCGCGACGCCGATGGCCAGGGCGAGCGGCGCCAGGACCTGTCGCTGCGCGTAGCGCCATCCAATCGACATCAAGATCCCGCCGCCATACGGCATGTGCCAGCGGCGACCTTGCCGGCCGCGCCCGGCGGTCTGGAATTCGGCCAGGCACACGTGGCCGTGGATGTCCTCGTGAGCGGCGCGTTCCAGCAGCACCTGATTGGTCGAGTCCACGCAGGAACAGACCTCACAACGCCGTACGATATCACGGGTGTCAGGCGGCAAGGCGGCATAGATACTGTCCCGATCGAGCAGGTCCAACGCTTGTGCCAGGCGCAAGCACCCGCCGGCCAGCGGCTCGATGGAGACACCGTAGCGAGGCAGGACGGCCAGCCAGGACTCCAATGCCGCGGCATCGATCCCCGCCGAGCGGATGACGGATGCCCGGCTATGCGCTTGGCCATCGCAGAGCGCGGCGACGAGCGCGCGTAAGCCCCAGTCATCCATCATCGATGGCCTAGCGGCGACTTGCGCCGGTTTCGATGGGGCGGGCGGGATCGGAGCACCACTCGCTCCATGAACCCGGATAGAGGCGCGGTTCGGGTAGACCGGCGTGAACGGCAGCGAGCAGGTTGTGACAGGCGGTAACCCCCGAGCCGCAATAGAACACGGCCTCGTCGGCCGGGACCGTGCGGAGATAGCCGAGCAGCGCCCCGCGTAGCGTAGCGGGCGCCAAGAACCGGCCGTCGCCGCCCAGATTATCCTTCCAGAACCGGTTCAGCGCCCCGGGGATATGTCCGGCCGCTTTATCGATGGGTTCGTGCTCGCCCCGATAGCGGGCCGGATCGCGTGAGTCGATCAGGCACCGCGCCGCGGGTACCTGTTCCGCCCCTACCCACCGATCGTCGCTGGGCTCGCCATGGAAATACACCATCGGGCGTAGTTCCGGGCCACTGGAGACCGGCAGCCCACCCGCCTGCCAATGCGGCCAGCCACCATCCAACACGGCCACCGCCGTATGGCCCATATAGCGTAACAACCACCAAGCGCGTGCGCAAAAAGAGCCCCCGGAGGCGTCGTAGACGACGACCTGGGTGCGCGCGTCGATGCCCCAGTAGCCAAACAAGGCCCGCAAGTGCTCGGCCGCGGGTAAGGGATGGCGGCCGCCGACCACCAGCGGGGGACCGCTCAGGTCCTCGTCGAGGTGCGCATACACGGCCCGCGGGACGTGCGCGGCAAGATAGTGCACTCGTCCCGCGTCGGTATCCATGAGATCGTAGCGGCAGTCTACGAGGGCCCAATGGGGGTCATCGAGGTGCTGGGCGAGTGTCGTGCAGTCGATCAGCGTGCAATACATGGATCGGGATCAGCGTGTTTCTCTATCCTGAGACCGATCTATTATAAGGCGCGCGGGTCATTCCTTCATCCGCGTTCCGCCGGCGGTAGCGATCCGCGACGCCCGCGGTCTGCATTAATCACTGTTAGGCATCTGAATTGCAGTTTAGCAATGGACCGACACGGAATCCCGGACGAGATGAGATGATGTTGCGACGGAGAAAACGGTTTCTATGGACCACGATCCTGATTGCCATCGGGTGTCTGGGGTCCTCCTTTACCTCGCTGGGGTATTACCGGCAGACGGTCATCGGCCAGCTCGAGTTGCTGGCCAAACGCCGGCCGATAACCGCCGTGATCGCAGCCCCGGAGACGCCGCGGGCGATCCGGGACAAGCTGAGCGCGGTGCTGGCCCTGCGCACCTTTGCCATCCAGCGCTTGGGCCTGCCCGAGAACGGCAGTTACACCACTTACGTCGATCTGAACCGCAGCGCGGTGGTCTGGAACGTGGTGGCGGCCCCGGAGCTATCTCTTACACCGCTGTACTGGTGCTTTCCTATCGCCGGTTGCGTGAGCTATCACGGCTTCTTTTCCGAAGCGGCCGCGCAACGCTCGGCGGCCTATCTTTCCTCGCTGGGGCACGACGTATACGTCGGCGATGTGCCCGCCTATTCCACCCTGGGCTGGTTCGACGACCCGCTGCTCAGCACCATGCTGGGCTGGAGTGAGACGCGTCTTGCCGAGCTGATATTCCACGAGCTGGCCCACCAGCGGCTGTACGTTCCCAATGACAGTGCGTTCAACGAGGCCTTCGCCACCAGCGTCGCCCAACTCGGCGTACGCCGTTGGCTGGAGCTACACGGCAATCGCAAGGCGATCGCGCGTTACGCACGCGAGCAGGAGCGGCGCGCCGATCTCAATCGGCTGTTATTGGAGGCCCGCCAAAGATTGCTCGCCCTGTATGCCTCTCGCATCAGTCCGACGGAAATGCGGAGCACCAAACCCAAGATCCTGGCCGAGCTGCGCGAGCGTTACAGCGCGCGCCAAGCGCTATGGGACCATGGCAGCAAACGCGACGGTTGGACCATAAGCGGGTTTAACAACGCCAAGCTCTGCTCGGTGGCCACCTATCAAACGCACGTCAAGGCCTTCGATCGCCTGTTCGTGCTGGCGGGGCAGGACTTCCGGGCACTCTACCGGTCTGCGCAAAGGCTAGGTCAACTGCCGCCCCTGCCGCGTGCCGCCTGTTTGGCCGAGCTGGGCGGGGACGAGGCATCCTCCTCGCTCAACCGATGCCCGATCGCCTTCACGACGCCGCAGGTGGTGACGCAAGCCGGTCCGGCTGCGGGACGGCTGCCAGTGGGCGATTCGGGCCGCAGCTAGCTAACAGCCTGTCGGACTGGCCAAATTGGACAGCTTCGGAGTGAAAGCGCGCAATGTTTGTCATCTAACGGTACACGGTAGCCCGTACTCGTCGTGTCGGAATCGAACAGCAAGTTGTGCGTGAATTCTTCGATCGCTTCATCTATGGAATCGTGCGAAGGATTTTCGTCAAGTCCGACAGGCTGCTAGCGTGTCACCGAGCACAGGAGCGATTGACGATCGCGCCCGTGCTACGGTCCTCGTTGCAACTCCGGCCGTCGCGCGACCGGGGAAGCACAACCGTGAACGTGCTCCCCAGTCCCGGGTTGCTACCGACGGTGATGTCGCCGTGGGCCGCTGGTCAAACTAGTCTCGGCAGAGGCGCGGATCCGGCCTAGCGGACTCCTGAGGTCGTGCGCCAGGTTGTCGGTCATCTCGCGCATGCCGATAACCAGCGCCTGAATGCGGTCCACCATGGTGTTGAACGTCCGTGCCAAGGTGTCGAGCTCATCGCCCTGCGATCGCACCTCCACGCGGGTCCAGCGCGCCGCAGTACCCGGCAGAACCTCGAGCATGAAAGAAGGGGTGGCAAGAATGGTGCTATACAATCATTGACAATCTTTGGATGTATAGCCATGCTTGGAAGAGGAGGTAAATGCCATGCACGTTTCGCTGACCCAGGAGCTTGAAGAGATCGTCAAACGCAAGGTCGCT
>JBOIDW010000238.1:0-2243 GCA_050740655.1 Gammaproteobacteria bacterium
GCCGAGGCCCACTTCGCCGCCGCCCTGCGCCAGGCCGACGAACTCCCCCATCGCCTGGAGTACGCCGAGACCCGCCGGTTCTACGCCGGGATGCTGCTCGACCGCGCCGGCCCCGGCGACCGCGCGCGGGCGGAGATTTTCCTTGCCGAGGCCGCGGCGAGGTACGCCGAGTTCGGCATGCCGCGCCACGGTAAGCATTCAGGCTTGATTTCGGCCAGGCGGGATCCGTTTGTCGGGTTTGGATGTGATGGGGAGTCAGGCCGGGTCAGGCTGGTGCCGGGGGGAGCCAGAGGTGGCCGGTGAAGGCGTCGCGCAGGACGCCGAACTGGTCGACGCCTTGTTTGGCGGCTGTGGCCATGACGCCGCGGATGAGGTAGCGGTCGCGGGTTCGGTCTTCGGAGGTCAGGCGCCCGGAGATCTTCTGTTGGGTCTTGGCCGGGCGTACTGCGCGTTCGGCGTCGTTGGAGGTGGGTGGGATGCGCAGATCGGTGGTGAAGCGCAGGACGTCGTCCTCGCGGTCGCGTAGCACTTCCAGCAGCAACCGCCCGAGGGGTTGCTTGGTGCTCGACTTCGGCCCGGGGACGCGGCGGACCTGGGCGAGGCCGACGCGTACGCCGTTGCGTAACGCGCGCAGCGGGGCCGCCATCACCTCGGCGGGTACCGCGGTGGCGCCGTTGCCGCGGGCGGTGTTGGCGTGATGGATCAGCTCACGCAGGGCGTCTTGGATCTGGGTCGGCCACAGTTCGTCGGGGTAGGTCTGGGCGGCGTCCTCGGCGTCGCGGATCAGATGGGCACAGCAGAGCTGGTGGACCAGCCCGGCCAGGCCGGGGTGCAGGTCGGGGTGGTCGTAGAGGAAGTAGCGGTCGTGCACGATCACCCCGGCCATCTTGACCAGGTCGATCTCTTTGAAGGTGTCCAGGTCCCGGTCACCGAGGGTGTACCAGGTGTCGGTCGGGGTGGCCGCCACGATCAGGTACTTCTCGGCCCTCTTCTTCGCCTTCTTGGTCTTGCCCGCGCGGGTCCTGCCCGGGGCGGGGGTCGCCGGGCCGACCCGCAGCGGGGTCTCGTCCACGGCGACCGCGGGCGCGGCCTCGATCCGCGCCCGGATCCGGTCGGCCACCGCGGCGAGCACGGTCGCGGCCGTGGACAGGGTGGAGTGCACGAACCCGACCGAGGGCCTCGCGCCGGTCAACGATTCCAGCAGCGCGACACAGCGGTGCACCGGCAGCGCGTGAGCGACCATCAGGTACACGCACCACGCGCGCAGGTTCGGCCCGTACCCGACCCGCCCCGGGTCACTGCCGGCCCCGGGCGGACGCACGGCGGTGTGCACGGCCCCGCAGGCACACCCGAGCGTGTGCAGGTCGTACTGGGTCACCGTCGCGGTCAGGACCGGGACCTCGGTCTGCTGGTAGGCATCGGTGACCCCCAGATCGAGGGCGGCGGACAGGTCCGCCCCGCACCCGCACACCCCCTCGGGGAACCGGTCCAGGCGGGCATCCGGGGCATCGGCCCAGCCCAGATGCGTCCCCGCCGCACCGCGCTGCTTGCCCTTGGACCGCGCCGACGTCGCGCCCTCACCATCACCGTCCCGGGTCTCGCGCGACCTCTTCACCGGCCTGCCACGCCCGGGCCCGCCGTCACTGGAGGGCGGCATCGAGGAGTTACCGGAGTTACGCGAGATCAACCGCTCCAACCGCTCCACCCGCGCCTGCAACCCCGCGTTGGTCACCTGCAACCCCGCGTTGGTCACCTGCAACGCCTCGATCTGCCCGGCCTGCACCGCCACCAGCGCGATCAGCTCGGCGCGGCACAGCTCGGCGGGATCGACCACGCCATGATCACAGCGCAGCAGCCCTGCAGAAACCGGAACCGACACGCCCCACAGGCACCACCAGTCACAGCCCGATCCGCGCACATCGGCCGACCAAACACGCGCCGGAAGCCTGAATACTTACCTTGACCGACCCCCGCCATCCCCGCCTCGGCCCACGCCTGGACGCCGCGAGCTATCCGCAGGCCGCGCTCGATGCCGATGCGGCGATCACGATCGGCTACTCCCGCCGTAACGTGCTCGCCATTCAGGCCTTCGATTTCTCCCGGACCGCTGGCCGCGCCCGGACCGGCATGTTGCAGTACCCGGGCACGTGGACAACAGCGGGAGATGACCGGCGGATGGCGAGCTATCTGCCCGAGCAACGCCTGGTGTTCCTGCCCGTCGTGGTCAAGGCGCGGAACAGCGC
>JBOIDW010000239.1:0-4325 GCA_050740655.1 Gammaproteobacteria bacterium
GGTCACCGGCCGCGGCGCCCGAGAGCCGGAAGCCGTTCGTGCCGTTGAGGGTCGAGAGATTGAGATCGGCCGGGAAGGCCAATACGGCCGGGGGTAAGGCGAGCAGCCCGCCTAGGAGCAGTACCGAGGGGCGATGGGGCAGGCCACCGGCGGCGCGCAAGGCGCGGAACGATTTCCGGGGCGGGGGGTTGGGACGGTGATTCATAGGATCTCCTCCATACCGATCTGGTTGTGGTTTATAAAACGCCGGTATCGGCCTGGCCGACGGTATTGGAAATTCGCACGGCTTACAAGTAAATCGGGCGGGTGCGCGGACGCCACGCTTTTGAGGGATCCCTCGGGCGCACTGGGCGGGGGGACGCGTAGAAGGCGGCAGCGGAGGCGAAGCGCTACACGGCGAGAGCGCTCGCGAGCGCCGTCTAGGGGGTGCGGGCCGCGCCCGGTCCTGCGAACGCACCCACCCGCAACGTTTTCCTGGTCGCCTGGGCGTGCGGGGCCGAGAGCCGCGGCATTCCGATGGCGACGCCATCCCCCGCTTATCAGGAATGGCGATAAGGTTTATAGTCTCGACCGCCGATAAGTGGCACTTCCAACCCGTGGAGCCATGTGATGCGTAAATCGATGACAACGCTGTACGCAGTAACCACCCTGTGGGTGCTCTCGGTCGCCTGCGTAGGGGCTGAGACGTATAAGTGGACTGACGAGCAGGGCCAGGTGCACTATTCCCAATCGCCGCCACCGGGACGGCCGGCGCAGACCATCGCGCCGCCGCCGAAGGTCGATACCGAGGCCGCGATCAAGGCCTTGGAGGAGCAGAAGAAAAGAATGGAAAAGGGCGCTAAGAAGGTCGAGAAGCAAGCGAAAAAGGCCGCTGAAAAGCAACAGACCGAAAAGCACGAGGCCGATCGGAAACAGGCCTGCGAAACCTGGCGACAGAATCTGGAAAAGCTGCGAAACGTTCCGGTATACAAGACCACCGTCGAGGGCGGACGCGAGTATCTGACCGACGACCAACGCCAGGCGGAGACCGAGAGCACCGAGCGCAAGGTCGCCGAGCACTGTAACCCCTAGGGGCGAATGCGGCTGTCCCAATTCCTACTGGCGACTCTGCGCGAGCCGCCGGCCGATGCGGAGGTGGTCAGCCACAACCTGATGCTACGCGCCGGGATGATCCGCAAGCTGGCGGCCGGCATTTACGCGTGGCTGCCCCTGGGCCTGCGGGTGCTGCGCAAGGTCGAGCGCATCGTGCGCGAGGAGATGGACCGCGCCGGTGCGCAAGAGGTGCTGTTGCCGGCGGTACAACCGGCCGAGCTGTGGCAGGAGTCGGGCCGCTGGCACCGATACGGGCCGGAGCTGTTGCGCTTCAAGGACCGCCACGAGCGCGAGTTCTGCATCGGTCCGACCCATGAAGAGGTCATCACCGATCTGGCGCGCCGCGAGATACGCAGCTACAAGCAGCTCCCGCTCAACCTCTATCAGATCCAGACCAAGTTTCGGGACGAGGTGCGCCCGCGCTTCGGCATCATGCGCGCCCGCGAGTTCTTGATGAAGGACGCCTATTCCTTTCACCTCGATCACGCCTCGCTGCAAGAGACCTACGATCGGATGTACGCGAGCTACACGCGCATCTTCGAGCGCCTGGGGTTGCGCTTTCGCGCGGTGCTCGCGGATACCGGGACCATCGGCGGCAGCGCCTCGCATGAGTTCCACGTGCTCGCCGATTCCGGTGAAGACGCGATCGCCTTCTGCCCGAATTCGGACTACGCGGCGAATGTCGAGCTGGCGGAAGCGTTGGCGCCGGTAAGCAGCGCCGCCAACCCGAGGCAGACCATGGAAAAGGTGGCAACCCCGGGCAAAAAGACCATCGCCGAAGTCAGCGAATATCTGCGCGTGCGGCCGGAAACGGTAGTGAAGACCATCGCCGTAATGATTAACCGGGGCGAGCGCGAGGAGTTCTGCCTGCTCCTGCTGCGCGGCGACCATGAGTTGAACGAGGTGAAGACGCGCAAGCAGATCGGCGACTTCCGCTTCGCGAACGACGAGGAGATCGAGCGGCACATGGGCTGCCGTCCCGGCTACATCGGTCCCGTCAAGCTACCGGCTGCCCCGATAATCGGCGTTATCGCCGACCGTGCCGTCGCCTGTATGAGTGATTTCGTCTGCGGTGCCGGCGAGGCCGGCTATCACTACACCGGCGTCAACTGGGGCCGCGACCAAGCGCTACCCCGGGAGGTCTTCGACCTCCGCAAGGTGGTGGACGGCGACCCTAGCCCGGACGGCAAGGGCAGCTTGAGCATCGCCCGCGGCATCGAGGTCGGGCATATCTTCCAGCTCGGCGATAAATACAGCCGCGCCATGCAGCTCGGTTGCCTGGATGAGACGGGGCGCTCCGTCACCCTCACCATGGGCTGCTATGGGATCGGCGTCTCCCGCATCGTGGCGGCGGCCATCGAGCAGAACCACGACCCGCGCGGCATCGTCTGGCCGGACGCCATCGCGCCCTTCCAGGTGGCCCTGGCGCCGATCAATCTGCATAAATCCATGCGGCTCGAAGAGGCCGTGGATGGGATCTATGCCGAGTTGCAGGCGGCCGGCCTCGAGGTCGTGCTCGATGACCGCCGGGAGCGCACCGGCGTGATGCTGACCGATCTGGAGCTGATCGGCATCCCGCACCGCTTGGTACTCAGCGATCGCGGCCTCGACCGGGGTACGGTCGAATATCAGGCGCGGCGCGAAACAGACGGGCCGCAGCTTATTGCCATCGGCGAGGCGGTGGCGTTCGTCCGCTCGCGGCTGGGGCTTGCTTGAGCAGGAAATTCCATCGAGCGGAGAGAAGACCCAATGAAAGGCATTAGCGCAGTGATCGGGGCCGTGGCGATATTCGCAGTCATGATTATCCTGATATCGATCGCGATAGGCGATCGTGAACCGGTCGCCGAGGATAGTGCCGCGCTCGAGCGCCTGGCACCGGTCGGCAAGGTCACGGTTGCCTCAGCGTCCGCGGGCCAAGACGCCGCTGCGAACGCTGCGGGCGCTGCGGGCGAGCAACCGAGCCGAGACCATCCGGGTGACTCCGGTAAGGCGGTTTATGACGGTGCTTGTGCCGCCTGCCACGGGGCCGGGTTGGCCGGCGCGCCCAAGGTGGGTGACCCGACGGCCTGGCAGGCACGCATCGCCCAGGGCGAAGCGGTGCTGCTAAAACACGCCATCGACGGCTTTCAAGGTAGCGGCGGGGTGATGCCTCCCAAGGGCGGTCGCGATGATCTAAGCGATGAGGAGGTCACGTCAGCGATGCGGTACATGGTAGCCCAGGGCCAATAGCGTTATCCAAAGCACAGTCACAAATCGCCGTTTTATCGATCCCCTCACCCTCGCCCTCCGGGGCCCGGAAGGAGAGGGAAAAAATGGGTGGCTTTCCCGGAGACGGGAGGAGACCGGACCTAGGCTTGCCCGGCGGGTGACCCGTTATGCTCGCAACGGTCATAAAAGGCCTCTTTTAGATCCCCTCTCCTTCCGGGACCTTCCGGGAGAGAGCTAGGGTGAGGGGATGTCGATCGATGCAAGCGTTTCGTTTGCTCCCCTCATCCTGACCTGTCATAGCTTCTCCCGGAGGGAGAAGGGACTTGCGGATTTGCTGTAGCGGTTTTGTTCAACATTTGATGCGTAAGAATCTACAGCAGGACGGATCCGATGCGTACCGTTCCTCATTCCGGCGGAAGCCGGAACCCATGGTCTTCGTAACTTGTAAGCCCAACGAATTTCCAATATCTTCGACCGGGTACCTGCCGGCGTCTGCCGAATAGCCCGCGTCGCCGTGCCACCGGGCAGGCTTGCAAGGCCCGCCAAACCTGAACGAAATCGCAACTCGAACCCACATGGAGGAGATCCTATGAGCGACCGTCCCAACCACCCGCCCCGGAAATCGTTCCGCGCCTGGCGCGCCGCCGGTAGCCTGCCCCATCGCCCCTCGGTACTGCTGTTGGGCGGTCTGCTCGCCTTACCCCCGGCCGTATTGGCCTTCCCGGCCAATCTCGATCTCTCGACCCTCAACGGCACGAACGGCTTCCGCCTCTCGGGCGTCGCGGCCGATGACCGCTCGGGCCGCTCGGTCAGCCAAGCCGGCGACGTGAACGGCGATGGGCTTCAGGACCTCATCATCGGGGCGTTCCTCGCCGACCCGAACGGCAGTTCCTCGGGCGCGAGCTATGTGGTGTTCGGTGCTACCGGAGGCTTCCCGGCCAATCTCGCTCTCTCGGCCCTCAACGGCACGAACGGCTTCAAGCTCTCGGGCGTCGCGGCCGACGACGACTCGGGCACCTCGGTGA
>JBOIDW010000240.1:0-10283 GCA_050740655.1 Gammaproteobacteria bacterium
GCCGCTTTGTATGGGAACATTATCGAGACGTTTCCAGAGGTTGACCAATATTTCAAAGCCGGTACTGATAAACGGAGAACCCTGTTAGAGATCATGCGTTCGGATACAGGAGGCCACGTGCTTTTTAGGCCCATTGGTATGCTTATATTCTGCCAGATTTTGAGTTCTTTGAGGTCCAAACCTTTTCGGATATCGATTGACGGGGCCATGGAACTGCTTAAGTGCCTTCCTACCGAATTGAATGGGCCGCCCTATGTTGGGACGATCTGGGATCCGGTATCCAAGACGGTGGATCACAAAGGGATGACAGTTTGCAGGGATGTTCTTCTCCACATGATTAGTCACTGGCGAGGAAGCTCAGAAGCGCTCTTAAAACGTTATGCAACGGCGCTTAGAAAACGGCCGCATGAGGTAAGCCTTCCCAAACCACTTGTTTGACAGGAATAGCATGGTTGTTTTCATATGGCTAAGCAATTCGTATCATATACTAAGCCGTCAACGGAGCAGGGCCGAAATGAACTACAAGTATGTAGCACGCATGCTCGGAACACTCACGACACTTGCGGCGCTAGTGCTCGGAAACGGATGCGACCCATAGCGACGAACCAGCGGCGGGCGACAACGAGAAAGCCGGCCGATGAAACGTACCCCTCTTAGTTCAGCGCGTAGGCTATCGAACGAATGCCCAGTTTCAATGAACTGCTGCTCATCTCCGTCGCCCTGGCTGCGACCTATGTCCTGATCGGCCTGTTGCCGGCCGGCGTTACGGATAAGGTACGTTGCCTATTTCTTGTTGTACTGCCGAGGCCGGGTGAGCGCAAGAGCCGCTATTTTCTCCGGCGATTCCTGGTTTCGTCGCTATGGACTGTCATCTTTTGGATGACGACCCAGCTTGGGTATTACGCGAGCGAGTACCTGAGTCGGCGGTGGGCGCCGGGTCCCGCCGCGTTCTCCATCATCGCCACCTGCACGGAGGTGCTCACCGGGTTGGCCGGGGTGACCGCGTGCATCTCGCTGATACTGTGCTTATCGTCAGGTTGGTCAGGCCGCGACGGGAGATATGATCCGGAGCGCGGCGCGTTCCCGGACCCACCGTGACGTGCCCCGTTGCGAGCGTGCGCCGCGGCGGGGGCACCTCGATCGCCTATTTGGCGCCCGCCCCGCCCGCGGGCTCTTCGCCATCGCCCAGCCCCTCGCCGATGGCCTTCCCAACCCCCTCCAAGGCCTCGCCCATCGCCTTACCCATGGCCTTCATGGTGCCCTTTAAGGAAAACCCGAGCATCGACTCCATGGTCTGGTCAAAATCGACCTTCCAGGCGCCATTGTCCCGTTCCAACACCGTGTTGAAGGACAACTCCTCGCGTTTGCCATCCTTGGTGCCGACGATACGGGTCGGGACCACGGTGCTACCGCCATCGGTCTTGACGCCCTGGAGGTCGATGCGCTCGACCTTTGGGCCCTCGCTTGCCGTCACGCCATCCATGGTCCCGGGCTTGGCATAGGTCTTGGCTTTGTCCATATCGCCGGCGGCCATCGCGTCCCAGAATTGCCTCGCCACCTGCTCCTCGCCGGGCGTCGAGGCGCAGCCGCCGAGCCCCAGGGCTAATGCGATGATCATGATGCGGTTCAACATGATGGTTCCCCCTAGTGGCCTTGATGTTTGTCCAGTAAACCAACAAATCCTATCATGCCTCGCGGTACATGAGTAAGGAGAACCCGATCAAGGCGAAGCACGCGGACCAGATCCAGCCGGGCAAGTGCCGGTCGGACTCCGGGACCCGCAGCTCCAACCAACGCCCCCAGCCGACGAGGACCGCGAAGAAGCCTAACGGGGCGTGCAGGACCTCGGTGAGGAATTCCGTCTTGAGGTTGAACATGGCGTGGGAATGGGTGAGGAGCAGGGCACCGCCCACGGCGCACAGGGTGGGGAATACGAAACGCCAGCGCGGCGCGAGCCGGCCGCGCCGCACCATCCACTCAAACAGGCCGAGGGCGATGACCAGCAGCACGGCGATGCGGTGCTGCAAGACGTCGGGCAGTGTCATGCTCTCCCAGAACCCGGCCGGTCCAAGCGGCCAGGCACGCGGGTCGTTGCGTGCAAACATGAAAGCGGCGAGGCCGAGAAACAGCAGCGGCCAGTGCCGCGCCCAGCGCGCCTTACCGGTACGCTCGAGCATCGCCAGCAGGCCCATGCACAGGACGAACAGCCCCGACATGTGATGGTTATACTCCGACCACGCGTATTCCTCCGGTTGGCGCGTGGCCAGCGTGTCGTCGATGTCCGCGGCAACCGCCAAGAGCTCGCCGACCGGCGGCGAAGCCAAGCGCGGCAGGCTCGGGGTGAAGCGTGTCAACACCTCCGAGGGCGTGGCCCGATCGGCATGGATGTCGATGGCGGGCGGCAGCGAGGTCAAAGAGGCGGCGACCAGCAGGATGGTCATGCCGATACCGAGCTCGGCCTCGATAAAGGCACGTACCCGGCGCGGTGCGAGACCCGGTTCGCCCGTACCGCGCCAGTGCCGGACCATCAGGAAATTCATCCCGCCCAGCGCCAGGGCGCACAACAACAGCGACGCCTTGGTGAGGACCATCACGCCGTAGCCGGTGCCGACCAGGCCGCCCCAAGCGCCGATATAGCTCCAGGCGAGAAACACACCGGGCAACAACACCAGCAGAATGGCCGTCCAGGCAAGCCCCGAGAACCGCCCCAACACCGCTGCCCACTGGGCCAGGTTCAGGCCCAGCGAGTGCGAGCGCCGCCACAGCAGGCCGAGATGCAGCACGCCGCCCGCCCACAGCAGGCCACCGGTCTGATGCAACACCGTCACCGCCATCAGCGTGCCCTGCCCCTCCAGCCGGCTGACGGCATGCGACAGCCAGGCCGAGCTCAGGCCAAGTCCCAGCGCCAGCCCGGCCAGCCCCCACCAACCGGCCGACGCATAGGGACGATTCCGTAGCCACCGTGCCCAACCGGCCAGCGCCACCGCCAGCCCGATGCTCGCGAGCATGGCCCGGGCGTGATCGGTACCCAGAAATTCGACTAGCGGCCAGCGCCCGCCGGGCTCCGCGAGCGTCCAGGGCTGCAAGACCAGCGTGAGCACGGCACGCGCCGCGGCCACCAGCATGGCGCCGAGCATGACCCAATGCAGGGCGAGGCGGACGGCCTCTCGCTCGGCCGAGGTCGAGGCCTGTAAGGGCCGCAGGCTCCACAGCGCATACGGGACGCCGCCGATGCTGGTCGCCAGGCCGATGAGGGCTAGGCCGCGCAGCACGACATCCAGGAATCCCGCGAGCTGCGTCATCCTCGCACCGGCGCGGCCAGCACGCGGAAACGCAATACCCCGGTGGTAATGTGCCCGTCCGTGGCCAGCACGCGGTAGCGCAGGACATAAGTCCCCGGCCCCAACACCGGCAGCGAGATGCTCAGGCGGTCGGTGCCGCCCGGCTGCAGGGCCAGCGACGCAGCCAGCGGTTTCCCCTGGTCATCTTCCAGTGACGCATGGCTCAGGCCGTGCTCGATCTTGCTGTTGAAGCGCAGCACGGCCCGCATCGGGGGCGCCGCGAGCCGCGCATCGTGGCTAGGATTGGATTCGAGCACGATGGCATGGGCCGGGCAATCGAATGCCGGGAACCCCAAGCCCAGACAGATGAAAACAATCACACAGCCACCGCGGCGCGGCTCCGACCACCCTACTGAGATCCTCATCGCGAAAAGCCCCCCTCGTGCATTGGCAAACCGGCGAATTATAATGGCTGTCCTTGAAAGTGGTAGGCACCTGCGCGCCCCGCACAAGCACGCGTGCCACCATTAACGAGCTCGAGCGATACACCATGCCTGTACCGTTCGAGTATTCACTCCGCAACCTCGGGGAGCTACTAACACTTGACTGAGCCGCAACGCCGTGATGTATCGCGGGGGATCCTCGGGCGCTGGTTCGATTTCGTACACCGACGTGCCGTTTGGGTGCTGCTGCTGGGGGCGGTGCTCGCTTATTTAACGCTGGACTATGCCCTGGCCAATCTGCGCGTCAACACCGACACCGCGGACATGCTGTCGCGCGAGCTCCCGTGGCGCAAGGCCCATTTCGCCTATAAGGACGCCTTTCCGCAGTACGTGGACACCATCGTGGTGGTGATCGAGGGTGACACCTTGGATGAGGTACGCGACGCAAGCCTGAAGCTCTATGAACGCTTGCGGCCGCGCGATGACCTGTTCCACTCGGTGTATCTACCGGAGCGACTGCCGTTCTTTCGCGAAAACGGCTTGCTGTATCTCGACACCGGGGAACTCGAGGACCTGTCCGACAACCTGTCGCGCGCCCAGCCGTTCCTCGCCAAGTTGCAGCGCGACCCGAGCCTGCACGGATTCTTCGCACTCCTCACCGAGGCCGTTACCGAGGTGGACGTCGACTTCGATCTGCGTCCGACCTTCCATCAGATGGCCCGCACGCTCGCGACGCTGCGCACGGGACGTCCCGAACGGCTGTCCTGGGAAGAGCTGATGACCGGGAAGAACACGCCGCCTATGGACCGGCGCGCCTTCATCATCGTCAATCCCAAGCTCGATTTCTCCGCCATGCTACCGGGCGAACCCGCCATGCAAGGGACCCGTGACATCGCCCGGCGCCTCCAGGATAGCGAGCGACTCCAGGTCCGCGTGCGCCTGACCGGCGGCGCGGCGCTCGCTTATGAGGAGCTGCAAAGCGTAAGCCTCTCCACCCAGCTCGCAGGGCTCGGATCGCTGGTCTTGGTGACGCTCATCATGGCCCTGGGCCTGCGCTCCTTCTGGCTGGTCGTGACTACATTGGTGGCCCTGCTGTTGGGCCTCGTCTATACCGCGGGCTTTGCGACACTCGCCGTCGGCCAGCTCAATCTCATCTCCGTGGCCTTCGCCATCATGTACATTGGCCTGGGCGCGGATTACGCGATCTATCTCTGCCTGCGCTACAAGGAGCTCAACGGGCTCTACCGGGACAAGACCAAGGCGCTGCGCGAGGCGGTGGTACACGTCGGCGGTTCGCTCATCCTCTGCACCATCACCACCTCGATCGGTTTCTTCGCGTTTCTCCCGACCGCCTATGCCGGTGTCGCGGAGTTAGGGCTCATCTCGGGGGTCGGCATGTTCATCAGTTTGGGGGTGACGCTCACCGTGCTGCCGGCGCTATTGAGCCTGGTGCCATTGCCGGCAGGTCGGGAGAGGCCTGTTCTCCCCAAGCTCAGATTCCCGCTGCGCTGGATCAACCTGCCCATGTACCGCTCGCGGGCGATCTTCGTGACGGCCGCGGCCGCGGCGCTGACCGCACTTCTCGTGCTGCCCGCAGCGAGCTTCGACGACAACCCCATCAATCTCCAAGACCCCAGCAACGAGTCGGTGCAGACCTTGAAGGATTTGCTCGCGGAGAGCAAGTACTCGCCCTGGTCGCTGGTGCTGCTCGCCAAGGACGCCGGCTCGGCGCACCGGCTTACCGAGAGTCTGTCGGCACTGCCCAGCGTCGAGGAGGTGGTGAGCGTGGAGAGCTTCATCCCCAAGGACCAGGAGGAGAAGCTGGCGCTCATCGACGAGATGACCCTGAGCCTGGGACCGGAGATCCTGGCAGAGGAAACCGAGCGTCCGGCGGTCGCGCACGTACCGCCGGACGTCAGCAGCCTGGAGGAGTTCCAAATAGCGCTCAGCGCCTACGTCGAACGCACGCCGGCAGGCGACTTACGCGTTAGCGCCGAGCGGCTGTCTCGCGAGCTCGCGCAGGTCATCACCCTCCTGCGCCAGCGCGATCCGGCGGGCCGCACGGCTGCGCTGGGCACGCTGGAACACAGCCTCATCGACTCCCTCCAGGGGCGGCTGGCCTCGCTGCGGGAATCGATGCGCGCCCATCCGGTGGACCTGGATGACCTGCCCGCCGAGTTGAAGGATCGCTGGGTTTCCAAGGATGGCGTGCTGCGCATCGAGGTCTTTCCGAAGATGGATTTGGACGACCCCGCGGCGATGCGCCATTTCGTCGAAGAGGTACGCGAACTGGCCCCGGACGCAACGGGGGCCCCGGTCAATTACATCGAGGGCGGAAACGCCGTGGTGACCGCCTTCAAGCAGGCGTTCCTGTATTCGACGCTGGTCATCATCGTGGTGCTGGCCCTCTCCATGCGCAGAAAGAGCGATATCCTGCTGGTCCTGGCCCCATTGCTGCTCGCCGCGCTGTTGACCGGCGCCGCGTTCGTGCTGCTCGGGATCCCCTTCAACTTTGCCAATATCATCGCCCTCCCGTTGCTGCTCGGGATGGGTGTGGACAACGGCATACACATGGTCCATCGGTTTCGCACCGCGCCGCCCACCGACGGCAATCTGCTCCGCACCAGCACGGCACGCGCCGTGGTGTTGAGCGCCTTGACCAACACCAGCGCGTTCATCAGCCTGGCCGCGTCGCCGCATCGCGGCACGGCCAGCATGGGTGTGCTGTTGACCATCGGCATCACGCTCACGCTGTTATGCACCCTGGTGGTGCTACCCAGCCTGATCGCGGTGCTTAAAGAGATCCGCGGGCGCCTGCGGCAGCGGCGCAGACCGGTGTGAACGAAAAGCCCTGGGACGCGCGGCTGGCCGCAGTCCTAGTACAGCCGCTACGCGATACGCGCGTCTCGCCGAACCATTTGACGACCCTGCGGCTCGGCGCCGGGCTGGTCTCGGCCTGGGCCTTTGCCGACGGGCACTGGCCGAATCTGGCGGCCGGCCTGCTGGTGCTTTCCAATCTCCTCGACCATACCGACGGTGAGCTGGCGCGCATGAGCGGAAAGACCAGCCGCATCGGGCACCTCTACGACCTCGCCAGCGATGCCCTGGTGCACGTGCTGTTGTTCCTGTGCATCGGCGTAGGCCTGAGCCGCGGCGGCGCCGGCGACTGGCCGCTGGTCGCCGGGGCGGTCTCGGCCGTTGCGGTGGCGGCCATCTTTCACATGCGCAACGAGATGGAAAAACGCCACGGCAAAGCCGCGACCGCACAGATACGCTATTCGGGATTCGAGGCCGAGGACATCCTGTACCTGCTGCCCGTGGTGACAATGACCGGCGGGCTGAGGGTTTTTCTCGCGGCGGCGGCCGTCGGCGCACCGCTGGCGGCCGTGCTGGTCGGGCGACACTATCTGCAGGGTCGCACACCCCATGGAGCGGCGAGCACCGGTGATTGAAGCACCGCGCAACGGTTATTGCTTGAGCGCTCAACCATGACCACGCTGCTGACCGGCGCCACGGGTTTCGTCGGCTCCGCCGTGCTGCGTGCGCTGGTCGATGCCGGCCACCGGGTACGCGCCCTGGTGCGTCCCGCCAGCGATCGACGCAATCTCGCCGGCGTGACGGCCGAGATGGTCGAGGGCGATTTGGGCGACCGGCGCTCCCTGGAGCGGGCCGTCACGGGCTGCCGGTATCTGTTCCATGTCGCGGCCGACTATCGGCTCTGGGCGCGAGACCCTGCCGAGATCTATGCACGCAATACGCGCGGCACGCGCATCCTCATGGAGACGGCCCTGGCCGCCGGTGTCGAGCGCATCGTCTATACCAGCAGCGTGGCGACCTTGGGCCTGCACGCCGACGGCAGACCGGCCGATGAGTCGACACCGGTCACACTGGAGGACATGATCGGTCCCTATAAGCGCTCGAAGTTCATGGCCGAGGAGGGGGTGCGCCGCCTGGTCCGGGAGCAGGAGCTACCGGCCGTGATCGTCAATCCCTCGACCCCCATCGGCCCACGCGACGTCAAGCCCACCCCGACCGGCAAGATGATCGTCGATGCGGCGCGCGGACGCATGCCGGCGTACGTGGATACGGGCCTCAACATCGTGCACGTGGACGACGTCGCTCGCGGCCATCTGCTGGCCTTCGAGCGCGGGCGGATCGGCGAACGCTACGTGCTGGGTGGGGAAAACCTCAGCCTGCGCGAGATCCTGGCCGTCATCGCCGAGCTCGCCGGCCGGCGGCCACCTCGGATCAAATTATCTCCGAGCGTGGTCCTACCGATCGCGTACGCGTGCGAGGCCTGGGCTACGGTGACGGGCCGCGGGGAACCGCTGGTGGTCGCCGATGCCGTGCGCATGGCCCGGAAAAAGATGTTCTTCACCAGCGCAATGGCACAGCGCGACCTCGGCTACACCTTCCGCCCGCCGCGCCAGGCCTTGCGCGACGCCTATACCTGGTTTCGCGATGCGGCGTATCTTGGGCGTGGTGCTTGAAGACGGTGATCAGCCTGACGAGCCCAGTGCTTAGTATTCCATTTCGTAAGTATAGTCACGTATCCATTGGACTCATGCCGCCTTCTGATAGATGTCAGGCGGTTGAATCTTGGCGAGCATCGCTGCCAAGTTGCGACGTGTGAATTTCCACTCGAAGAGTTTGGCGATCGATTCATAGTAACGCTCAAACGCCGCGATGCGCTCGGCGACAGCCTCAAGGGACGGGAAGTCGTTGGGCGCCAACCAACAGCCCGCGGTAACCTTCATGGCAACCCCGGCGAGAAATCGCAGCCCGGGTGGAGCGAAGCGTAACCCAGGGATAGGCGATGATCTACCCGGATTCCGCTTCGCTTCATCCGGGCTACGATTGCTATTCCCCCGGCGTTGGTGTCTGGTTCAGACGGCCGAGTGCATCATGGGATCCTTTACTCTGACCCTACTCTGACCCCGAGCTAAACTTCACGGCTGGCGAACAAATGTGATAATACAAGATTTGACCCCTATGTTTTGGCTATATTCATACACTGTCAAGCACCCTTGGCGGAATCGATGGGCTGCACCGCCAGACGCATCCCCATCGCCTTCAAGAGTGCCGTGAGGCTCTTGAGCTCGGGGTTGCCTTGCGGTGACAGCGTGCGGTAGAGCGTGGTTGCATTCAACTCCGCCTGCTCCGCGAGCCTCGACACTCCGCCGAAGGCCTTCGCCAGGTATCGCAGCGCGGTCATCAATTCCTGTTGGTCGCCATCCTCCAGAACTGCGTTGAGATACTCCGCCGCGAAGCGTGGATCGTTCTGGAAGCCCTCGATGGTGGCCTCTTCGTGGTCACGATAGGGTTTCTTGCTCATGGTAGTCTCCGCTGATAGTCCCGCCAGTATCCTACGGCACGATCGATGTCGGCGGTCTGGGACCGCTTGTCGCCACCACACAGTAACAACACCAAGGCTTGTCCAGCTTGGGCGTAGTACACGCGATAGCCTGCGCCGACATCGATGCGCAGCTCCCACACCCCCTCCCGGCAAGACCGGTGATCGCCAAAGCTACCCCCGGCCAGCCGGTCCACGCGGCGCTGAATCGCGACACGGGCGCGCAAATCGCGCAGGTCGTCGAGCCAGCCTTGGTACAGATCTTCGTCGTCGACAGTGAGGTAGTGGAGGATCTGCATGAGCAATTTTTCGCTTTTACACGAAATATAGCAAGTCTTGGCCCGACACCCACCGCCAGGCCGAATCCCACACATCCGCGCCGCCCGCCGGCATCCACCGGCCAGCCCCGAGTACGAGCAACTGCGAGCGGACAAACCCCACCCGGAACACCCGCACCGGCAGCCCTCGCTCCACTGCGGCCGAGGCCGCGAGCTAGGACCCGCACAAGCCGGGCGAGATGGGAAAGAGCACGAGCCCCGCCGAGGCCTCCGCCACCACCGCCCCAGTCCGGTAGGGTGGGCACGCCTTCTGTGCCCACCAAACTCCCGTAACGGTGGGCACCCACATCGTGCCCACCCTGCGAGTTCGACCTCCTCCCCCCTTGGCGAAGCCCCCGGCCCCGCCGACGACGTCAGCGCGGCCTAGATCGTCGCCGGCACGGCTCGATACGTTGCCGGCACGCTCGGAAACGAAGTATCGGCGCGGGGGAACGAACGATCATCGTGGGGGAAAGAAGGACCATCGCGATGTATCAAAGGATCACCGCGGGGGCACGAATTATCCGCGTGAGGGAATGACGGTACCGACCGGGGGAACGACATCGGTACGGGGGGAGACGACCTTAACGGGGAGGGGAACGACGTCCACAGGGCTGGCGAACCAAATGTGATAATACAAGATGTGACCCTAAATCTCCGCAGATGGCAGCGGACGGAGAAGAGAAACCGCTGTGCTTCGCTCAATTCTTCCCGAGAGTTTTCCGGCTCGATCCCGCCCAGCTGCGAGAGCCAGCCGATCAAGTGCAAATCGCGCACGCCGCCCGGTGCCTCTTTGATGTTGGGTTCCAGATGGTAGATGGTGTCCCCGTGCTTGGCGTGGCGATCGCGGGTAAGCTGGCCCAAAGCCCGCGTCAGCGCGTCCCGCTCG
>JBOIDW010000241.1:0-35583 GCA_050740655.1 Gammaproteobacteria bacterium
GTTGCGCACCTCGACCCGGCCGCCGCGGGCCGTGCGTTTGACGATCATCCCGATCTCGTCCTTATGCGCGGTGATGGCGATCGCCCCCTCGCCGCTGCCGGCGATCCGTACCACGATGTTACCGGCCTGGTCCTGGCGGTGCTCGTACGCGGCGAGGCGGCCGAGCAGGTAGCGATCGATCTCGGCCTCGGCGCCGCTAGGCGAGTGCTGCATCACCAGCTCGGCGATGGTCTCGAAGAACCAGTCGTAGTTATGCTGGGACATAGTGTTACAAGCCTAGCACAGCCACGGGGGCCCGGCAGGCCCCTGCGGTATCCGCGGGGTGGTTTGAGGACACTATCCTGGCCCAGGCTGATGGTCTCGCCAGGCCAGGCGGTGATGAGGTATCAGCAATCGACCCTGACTGGCGGGCGCTTGCGGGTGAACATGCCATCCTGCTGCTTAAGCCCCCACTGATTGGTGCGCAGATCGTAGTTCTCGCGCACGTCGTACAGGAAAAAGCTCATGGCAGGCCGGTTCACGCCCTGGGGTGGAAAGGTCTCGTCCGGCGCAGCGAAACTGACGTCAAGGTTCTCGATGGCCCGCTCGCTTTCTACCAGCGCGTCTAGGTCATGCAGCATAGGTGTTGTTGGTTCGCGTTGCTGCCGTTATTCATCTATCGTTATTATTCGTTTATTCTATATCCTTGTATTCTCGTTTTTGAGTTTAGACCAGGCTCTGAGATATACAAGCCCGCTCGATTGCATTGAGTGCCGGTTTTTTTTAAATATCAACGCCATGACATCCGCCAGGCTGATCCCGGCCCCGCCGCGGTTCACTTGGCTCGAAAATAGGTATGAGACCGTCACCCTTCGATTGGGACGTCTTTATCAGCTACGCCCACATCGATAACCGGCATTACTCCGGTGTCCCGCAAGGTTGGGTCGACTTCCTGCACGAACGGCTAGGGGTAAGCCTGGCTAAGCGCCTGGGCAGGCTGCCCAAGATCTGGCGGGATCGCAAGCTCAGAGGCAACGACGCGTTCAACGATGAGATCAAGGAGACGCTCTCTAAGACGGCGATCTTTCTCGCGGTCGTCTCGCCGCGCTACCTGGCATCGACCTCGTGCCGCGCAGAGATCGACGACTTCATGCGGGCAACCGAACGACAAGGCGGTGTACGGATCGGCAATCGATATCGTGTCTTCAAGGTAGCTATTACCGAGGTCCCGTTATCCGCGCACCCCACCGCGTGGCAGGGGCTGCTAGGCTATGAGTTCTACGAGAAGGACCCCGCATCGGCTCGCGTGCGCGAGTTTGATCACCTGTTGATCGGTAACGAGCGGGACAAGCGCTATTGGGACCGATTTGAAGACCTGTCCTGGGACCTCAAAGAGACGCTCGATGTCCTGAACGGCGATCCCGGCCCGCCAAGCCCGCATGAATCGCAGAGCGAACCGCCGCCTGCCGCGCTCGGCACTGGCATCACGGTCTACTTGGCGGAGACGACCTCAGACCTCGGCGCCGAGCGCGACAGCATCAGACGCGACCTCCAGCAACACGGCCATCCGGTACTGCCGGACCAACCCCTGCCGATGAACGCCCCGGCCCTGGAGCAGGCCGCGCGCGGGTATTTGCAACAGGCTAGCCTCGCGATCCACCTGGTCGGCGCGCATTACGGCATCGTCCCCGAGATGGAGCGCAGCCGCTCCGCCGTATCGATGCAGCTTGCCCTCGCGGCCGAGCGCTGCGGTGAGGCAGGCTTCTCGCGCCTGATCTGGATGCCGGTGGGATTGGGATCGGAGGACGAGCGGCAGCGGGCCTTGATCGACGAGCTCCAAGGCAGCGCTCAGGCGGGATCGGACCTGCTGCAAACCAAGCTGGAAGAGCTAAAGACCGTCATCCACGAGAAGCTCGCGCCGCAACCCAAACCAGCGGCCCATACCGGTGCGCAACCAGGCGTATCTTACGTCTATCTGCTTTGCGACAAAGCGGATTACGACGCAACCAGGCCCATCGAAGACTATTTGAGCGAGCGCGGCATCGCGGTGTTGCCGCCGCTTCTCGAAGGCGAGGGGCTACAGGTCTCGCAATACCACAGGGAAAGCTTGCAGCTCTGCGATGCGCTGATGATCTTCTATGGCAGCGCGAGCGATACCTGGGCGCAGCTGAAACGACTCGAGTTGCTGAAGCTCGCGGGCTTGGGACGCGAGCGGCCGTTGCTCGCCAAGGCCTTTTATCTCAGTACGCCGGCCACCAGTCAAAAAGAGCGATTTCGCTGTCCCGATGCCCTGGTGATCAAGGAATACGGGGGCTTCAACCAGGAATCGCTCGCGCCATTCCTAGCCCCACTCCAGGGCGGCCAGGCGTGATCGTCGAGAGCCTGCAACGACTCGCCGAGGTCGAGCGACCCGCCAACCCTTTTCCGGGCTTGCGACCCTTCGAGTTTCACGAGAACCACCTCTTCTTCGGGCGCGAGGGCCAGAGCGAGCAGTTGATCGCCACACTCGGCCACACCCGCTTTGTGTGTGTGGTCGGCACCTCGGGCAGCGGTAAGTCCTCGCTGGTGCGGGCCGGCTTCTTGCCCGCGCTTTATGGCGGGTTGATGGCCGCTGCCGGTTCCGGTTGGCGCTGCGCGATCATGCGCCCCGGTCATGACCCGATCGGCAACCTCGCACGCGCCCTCTGCGCCCCGGACGTGTTTGGTTCGGGCGACCCGGCGCAGGCCACGGTCCGGATCGCCATCACCGAAGCGACCCTGCGGCGCGGTAGCCTGGGGCTCGTCGAGGCCGTCCGCCAGGCCCATCTGCCGGCAGACGAAAACCTGCTGGTCTTGGCGGACCAATTCGAAGAGCTGTTTCGCATCGAGCCTGGCGACCACGATAACCGGGATGAGAAGGCCGCCTTTGTCAAATTGCTGCTCGAAGCGAAGGATCGACAAGAGCCGCCCATCTACATCGTACTGACCATGCGCTCGGATTATCTGGGCGACTGCGCGCAGTTCTGGGACCTGCCTGAAGCGATCAACCAGGGGCAGTATCTCATCCCGCGCATGACCCGCGAGCAGCGGCGCATCGCGATCACCGGCCCTGTGGCCGTAGGCGGCGCGGCCATCACACCGCGCCTGATGAACCGCCTGCTCAACGACGCAGGCGACAACCCGGACCAGCTGCCGATCCTGCAACACGCGCTGATGCGCACCTGGGCCCGATGGGAAGCGAATGATGGAGGCAACGGACCGCTCGATCTACCCCACTTTGAGGCGGTCGGCGGCCTTTCAGACGCGCTCTCGCGACACGCAGACGAGGCCTACGATGAGTTGCCGGAATCGCGCCAGACGCTCGCCGAAAAGGTCTTCAGGTCGCTGACCGAGAAAGGCTCTGACAATCGGGAGGTGCGCCGCCCGCTTACCGTGCGGGACATCTGTGCGGTCACAGCAGCCGAGGGATCCGAGGTCATCGCGGTGATCGAGGCCTTTCGCCACCCCGACCGGTCGTTCTTGACGCCTGGTGTCGAACAGGCCTTGACCCCTGACTCCTTGATCGACATCTCCCATGAGAGCCTGATCCGCAACTGGCAGCGGCTGAAGGCATGGGCCGACGACGAGGCCCAGTCCGCAGCCATCTACCGGCGGCTAGCCGAGACCGCCGCGCTGCATGGCGAGGGCGAGGCCGGACTGTGGCGCGACCCGGACTTGCAGGTCGCCCTGGCGTGGCGCGAGCGAGCCGCACCGAATAAAGCCTGGGCGCGGCGCTATCATCCCGGGTTTGCAGCCGCCATGGGCTTTTTGGAGCAGAGCCTGGCGGCGCGCGAGGCAGAGGCGCGGGACAGAGATCAACGGCGCCGGCTGGAGCTGAAGCGTGCCCGGACCTTCGCGGTAGTCCTTGGGTTGGCGTTTCTCATGTCGGCAGGATTTGCCCTGTATGGCTTCCAGAAGCGCAGCGAAGCGCTGCTACAGAAGAACACAGCCGTGCACCAGCGCGTGATAGCAGAGCAACGCGAAAAGGCCAATCGGCTTTTGGCCTATGTCGCGAACATGATTCTGGCGAGCAAGGCCTTTTCAGAGGGTTACCCGGCGCGGGCAAACGAACTGCTGAATGCCTTTCTGCCTGCTCGCGACCCACGAGAGGACCTGCGCACCTTCGGCTGGTATTACCTCTGGCGGCTTTACCACAACGAGAAGGCGACGCTCACCGGGCATGGGAGCTGGGTCTCATGCGTGGCGTTCGCGCCAGACGGCAAGACGCTGGCCTCGGGGAGCTGGGACGCCACGGTGAAGCTCTGGGACCCTGCTACGGCTCAACTGATCGCCACGCTGGCGGGCGATGCGGGGAAAGTGTCCTCCGTCGCCTTTGCGCCCGATGGCCAAACGTTGGCCGCCGGGCATACCGACGGCACCGTCAAACTGTGGTCAGTCAACGGCCGGCAACAGCTGGCTACCCTCAAGGGACATTCGAAATGGATCACGTCCGTGGTGTTTGCGCCCGATGGCCAGCTGCTGGCCTCGGGCGCCAGAGACGGCAAGGTGAAGCTGTGGAACCTCGACACATACCGAGAACAGGCAGCGATTACCGGGCGAGGGGAGTGGATCTATTCGGTGGCCTTCGCGCCGGATGGCAAGACCTTAGCCTCGGCAAGCGACGATGGCGCGGTGCAGTTGTGGGACACCGCCACTCGCGAGCTATTGGCCACCCTCAAGGGGCATCCGGACGGCGTTTATTCCGTTGCGTTTGCGCCGGACAGAAGGCTGCTCAGCGCAGGCGGTGCGGATGGCAGCGTCGGGATTTGGGACCTCAACACGCGCCAAGACCTGGCCACGTTTCAGGCCCACACGGGGGGGACCTTGTCGGTCGCCTTCGGGCCGGATAGCAAGACCCTCGCCTCGGTGAGCGAGGATGGAACGCTAAAGCTGTGGAACGCGCTCACGGGAAAAGCCTTGGCTACCCTTTCAGGCCACGCGGACTGGGTATCCTCGGTGGCATTCGCGCCGGACGGCGGGACCTTAGCCTCGGCGAGTGGCGATGGCACGGTGAAGCTTTGGGCGGTGGGTGAACCCCAGCGGCCGAACAACGTGCTTGAAGGCCACACAGGCGACATCCATGCCGTGGCCTTCGCACCCGACGGCAAGACGCTGGCCTCGGGCAGCGGTGACGGTACGGTGAGACTTTGGGAGGTGGAGACGAGCCGCCTGCGGGCCGCGCTCACGGGCCATGCGGGCGATATCTATGCGGTGGCCTTCGCACCCGATGGCGCGACGCTGGCTTCGGGCAGCGGTGACGGCATGGTAAAACTCTGGGACACAAAAACGCGCCAGACGCTGGCCGACCTCGATGGGCAGGCGGGTGAAGTGTCTTCCGTCGCGTTTTCACCTGGCGGCGAGACCCTGGCTGCGGGAAGCTGGGGCGGCTCGGTCAAACTCTGGAACGTGCGAACCCATCAGGTACTGGCTACGCTCGAGGGGCACGAGTATGGGGTCTCCGCAGTCCAGTTTGCGCCGGATGGCAAGACCTTGGCGGCCGGGAGTTACGGCGGCGCAATAAGCCTTTGGGACCTGCGCAACGCCAAGTTGCTGCACTCGCTCGAGGGACATGCCGGCGATGTCTATGCGGTCGCCTTTGCCCCGGGCGGCAAGGCGCTGGCCTCGGGCAGCCGCGACAACACCATAAGGCTCTGGGACGTACAAACAGGGGGGGAGACGGGCGCGCTCAAGGGGCACGCCAACTCGGTCAGCTCAGTGGCATTCGGTCCCGATGGCGAGACGCTGGCCTCGGGCAGTGATGACGGCACGGTCAAGCTCTGGCACATCGGCTCGCGCCAGGCGCTCGTTACACTCAAGGACCACGCGGGGAGAGTTCATTCGGTCGCCTTCTCCCCGGACGGCAAGACACTCGCCTCGGGCAGCGCGGACAAAACGGTCAGACTCTATTCCGCGGCGACCAAGCAAGAAGTGGAACGACAGCTAGCCAGGTGAGGATCGGTCCGAGGAACGCTGCGCAATGCAAGCGAGGCACACCACGTCGAGATGAGATAGTCTCCCTCCCCAACAAGGTCTGAGCCCACCCTCGCGCAACAGCGGGAGCAGCCGGAAATTGCGGACAGACCAGCGCGTCCTCTATTTGCCTGGCCACCGTATCCTGATCTTCCGTTCCGTGGCGACGAACATCCCCGCCAAGCTTCCACATCTTCGGTCATCGAAGAATTAAACGGTGTCCACATGATCCTGAGAGGTCATATAATCCTTCGCAACGGTCAGGGCATGTCCGCCGCACTTACTTAAGAGAAATCCCGCAAAACCGTCATTCCGGCCGGAGCGAAGCGGCGAGCCGGGATCCAGTCATTCGTGAACCTTCCTGGATTCCCGCCTTCGCGGGAATGACGGAAATTCCGACTTCCCGCCTTAAGTTAAGTGCCATCGTGGCTGACCCAATTAATCCTGCGTTTGAGTTCGGCTAGCCGGTCCGTGGCATTCGATTCGAGCAGATGCCCGGTAACACGTGTGATGGCGGTCCTGTTCATGGCAGCTTTTCAAGTGCCGCCGTGACCCAGCTAAATCCGATTCTTTCCTGCTCCAACCGGACGCTTGCACCCAGCCGGTTGTCACGCAAATCATCGAATAGTGCGCGCTCGTCGAGCATGAGGCGGGGGAGATCCCGTCGCTCCGGGTTCGGCTCAACTACCCACTGCGGTCGGTGGGCCATCAAAGTCTCGCGATCCATCAGGAAAGATTGGACGTGAGGGAGATAGGCCCGTAACTGATCGAGGATGGCAAAGCCATGAGTATCGACGTCGCCCCAATAACGGATGGCGCAATCGTGGAGCCAGGCCGCATGCGCCAGCATGTCGAATCCGTATCCGGCGCCGAAAATGACCATGCTGCCAGGCAGGTTCGGGAAGGCGAGAAAATTGATCTCGTTCTCCGTGATGAATACCCGGCTGATCTTCACGCCCAGTTGGGCAAAGGCATCGTGGTTCAGTGTTACGTCCTGATCGGTTCCGCCCGGCAACAGAGCCAGTTCAGGATCAAGGACACGAAAACGGACACGCGGCGGTTTATCGCGAAAACCGTAGCGTCTGCAGAACTGCATTACCCCAACGGCATGCACGTCAATCGCGTCGGCCGGCAGAACGAGATCGAGCAACTCCGACAACACGGCGCGATGCACTTCGATGAATTTGCTGTGAATGCCGGGCAGATCCATCTGCCGCAGGTAAATACCGGGGCGCGGATGGGCTTGCATCCAGCCAGCGATGTTCACCAGTAGCGGCCAATCCTCGGCCAGTTCCAGTGCCCGCAAGGGATGCTTGGCAAGCCAAGGCAATACTGCCGGCTGGCGACTCCGGGTCCCGGCCACCAGTTCGGAGAAACGCCGGGCTTCTCGGCGCTTGCCAATCAGCGCCAATGCGTCGTCGAACGTATCGATCCAGATTTCGTCCGGAACGACGTTGGTGCCAATGACTCGGTGCCGTAGCTCGCGCATTACCACCCGGTAGTGATGTCCCTGCCGCAGGTCGGCGATCCACGTCCGCACTTGTTCAAACCGATCCGCCAGTTCGGCCGAAGACGGCCCCTTCAGCGTCAAGCGCCGGGGGAATAGGCTTTCCCCGTCGGCCAGCCTCGCCAGGATCAGCCCTTTGTCCCAGAGCTTCTGAACCTGGTTGCGTACCTCGGCTGTCGTTGTCCAGGTCATGTCGCCGCCATCGCTTTCTCGGCGCGCCCCTTCTCCAACCGATATTCCTCGATGGAAAGATTTCGTAGCTTCGAGGTGCGGCCATCTTCGTTGTGGACGAAACCCACGCTGGCGACGAAGGGCTCGATGATGTGGATTTTCTGCAGCGGCGTGACGATCAGCAGTTGCAGATTCAGTTGCTGGAACAGCGTCAGGCCGTATTGCGCGGACTCGTCCGACCCGCGCCCGAAGGCTTCGTCAATCACCACGAAGCGGAAGGACCGGGAACGCACCGCGCCCCATTCCAAGCCGAACTGATAGGCCAGACTGGCCGCAAGGATGGTGTAAGCCAGCTTCTCCTTCTGTCCGCCCGACTTTCCGCCGGAGTCCGAGTAGTGCTCGTGCTCGGCATCGTCCTCGCGCCAGCGCTCGGACGCTGCAAAGGTGAACCAGTTGCGCACATCCGTGACCTTCCCCGCCCAGCGCCGATCCAGTTCCGCTTGCCCCTCGCGGCCCCGGAAACGCTCGATGATGCGCTTCACCTGCAAGAACTTGGCCTCCGAATACTGGGCGTCGTCCGATCCGGTCAGACTGCCTTCGGTGCACGCGCGCAGTTCGGTTTGGAAGTCGCGGATATCGGCATCCGGGGAGGCCTGGGCCTCCAGAAGGATGTAGCGGCCGGGGTTGTAGTCGATCTGGGTCAGCGACTGATTGATGCGGGCGATGCGCTCCTTGATGGTCTCGCGCTCGCGGTTGAGTTGCGACTGGAAGTTCGCCACCTCGCGGATGGTGTTCTCGTTGAGCAGTTCCTTGAAGCGCGCCTCGAAGCGAGGCAGGTCATCGGCCATCAACTTGTCCAGCATCGCGCGATACTCGCCCGACGCCTCGATGGCGACATCCACCTCCTGCGTGTCCAATGGGAAGGCTGTGCAGTAACCACGCATGGCATCAATGATCTTGTCGCGCAGCCGGTCCAGCTTCTTGATCTCGGCATCCATCCTGGCCTGCAACCAGTCACGCATTTCGCGCTCGCGGTTTTCGCAGGATTCCACCGTCAGCTGATGCTCGCCCAAGGCCTCCACGCGCATGGCCTCCAGCGTCGTGTAGCGGGTAACGTCGGTGGCATGGGCCGGATCGTCGAGCAAGACCTGCGTCTGCCGGCGCAAAGCCTCGGCATCGGTCTTCTTCTGCTCAGTCTTCGAGCGCTTGTCCCTGGTTTCCTCAAGCCGGGTTTCGGTCTGCTGCAGGGACTTCACCACGTTGTTCAGTCGCTCGGAGAGCGCCTTGAGCAGGTCGGACGCTGACTCCAGCCGGGCTTTTTCGTCTTGCAGTCTCGCGGCTTCGGCGGCGAGAGACCGCCAGTCGAGTTCGCGGAAGTCTGGATATTCGTCCAGCTTTGAGAGCGTCTCCAGCCGGCTTTTGAGTGCTTTCTGCTCGGCCTGCAATACCGCAATGCGACTTGCCGACTCTGCAAGTTGCGTTTCAAGCAGCCGTGACTTGGCTTCCAGGGCAGCGAGCTTGGCCACATTGGTCCAGCCTAAGACATAGCGACTGCGGTCGTCGAGCCGATGGCGGTCATCTTTCTCGTGCCGCTCGCCGCTCGCTTTGACCTGCCCTGCCCGGGTGATCGCACGTGCCTCGCGGCGGAACTGTTCCTGCGTCGCGCAGCAGGCGAAATCAAACCGTTGGGCGACCTCCCGCTCCAGCCAGTCATAAAACGGAGAATCGCTCTTGACTGCCAGCTTCCTAACGAGAGAGTCGCGATGCGGGCTTGGTTGTTCGGTTTTCCTGTCCGCACGCACTCGAAAGTAGACCAGCCGCCCTTTAAGGTGAGTACGATCCACCCACTGAGCCACCTGCGCGTAATGCGCGTCCGGTACCAGCAGGGACAGGCCGAAGTTGCGCAACAGGCGTTCGGCGGCACCTTCCCAGTCGCGCGCATCGTCGCGAACCTGGATCAGCTCGCCTGCAAATGACAGTTCAGCCTCGGGCAGATCCAGAGCTGTGCAGAGACCGGTGCGCATTGCCACCTGTTCGGCCGGGATGTTGCTCCGGCGCGCCTTGAGGCTCTTGATCTCGGCGACGAGCGCCTCGTGGTCCGTACGCCCCTGAGCAAACGCGACCCCAGCCTCGTTCAAATCATTCTGCAAGCGGACATCGCGTTCATCCGCGCCATCGGCCATGTGGGCCAGCTCTTGTCGCTGGGTCAGGAAAGCCGCATCATTGTCCGCGGCCGTTAGCCCAAGCGGGCCCACAAGTTCGGCGTAGCGCTCGGCCTTTTTTCTACGCCTGTCCCGATCTTCCTCTTGCTTGCGAATCTCTTCCGCCAGGCGCTCGATGCGGTCACCGCCATTGTCGGCAATGCTCTGCTTGAGTTCCGCTTCCTCGGCACGCTGGGTTCGCCGGCTTTCGTCCAGGCGCAACACTTGCGCGTTCTGCCGCTCCCATTCCTCGGTGAGCGAGGTGATGCGCCTTTCCAGCAGTCCCAGCTTCAGGTGGGCAAAGAAAGGCTTCAGCGCCTCGCGGCAGGCGCGTAGTTCCTCGCTCTGCCTTGTCAGTTCCGCATGGCGGTCACCATCGGCCACCAGCGGCGTGAGCCATTCCACCTGGCGTTTGGCCTTCAGCACCGCCTCGTGCGCCCGGTTGAGATCGTCAAAATGGGCGATGAGGGCCGTCACGCGCGGAGCAACGTCGAAGGGCTCCAGCATGTGACTGCGCACGAAGTCGGTGAGATTTCCGACCGACTTCATGGACACCGTCTGGTGAAACAACTCCAGCGCCTGATCGTTCTCGATGCCGAAGCGCCGTCGGAACCACGCGCCATAGGGCGGAAAGCCGTCGAACACCTCCGCGCCTGCGCCGCGAAGCCGTTTACGCAGGGCGGCGATGTCGGTGCCGAAGTGTGCAAAGTCCGTCGCGATGGACATGCCGCGCTCGGCCCCGACGAAGTAGCGCGCGGGCTGTCCCTGCAGCTCCTTGATCCAGAACACTTGCGCTAGCGTCACGGTCTGGTCGTAGCCGGCATTGTGAAAGACGCCCAGGATCACCGAGTAACCGTTGTGGTCACGCAAGGCGACCGGCTTGGCGGTACCGCTTACCTCGTTGCGCTCGGACTTGTAATGCCCGAGCACATAGGACCGCAGCGTGCGTTCCCGGCTGTCCGCGCCCGCTGCCTTGTTATAGACGATGCGGTGCGCGGGCACCAGCAGCGTCGTCACGGCATCGACGAGCGTGGATTTTCCGGAACCGATGTCGCCGGTAAGCAGGGAGTTCCTGCCGGCCGGATCCAGTGACCAGACCCGGCCATCGAAGGTGCCCCAGTTGAACACCTCCAGCCGGGCCAGACGAAAGCCGGACAGCGCGTCATCGGCGACGAAGTCCAGCTCCAGCGCCTGTGGCTCATGCATCGACCGACCCTCCCGCCTGCCCGGCAAGCTGAGCCCGATACGCCGCCAGCCGTTGATCGAACTCCGCCAGCCATTGCGCGTCCACGAAGGCCTTCAGTATACGCCGCACCTCAACCATCGCCGGTTGCCCCGGCGGCGCTTTCAAGCGGCGCAAAAAGCCCAGCTCGACAATCTTGTTGATGTGCGCGTCCACCTGGTCCATCAGCCTGGCTTCGTTGCTGCTGTCCGGCAGAAACACCCGGATCAACTCGACCACTGCATCGCGGGAGAGGACGAGGCGGGTGTCGCCGCCGCTGGCATCGGACTCGGCCAGCTTCTTGCGCAACAGCGCCAGCAACAGGCTGACCGGGAAGGACAGCGGGCGCCGGGCAACCAAGCGCGGCATCCGGGATTCCGACTCGTCGTTGGAGTCCGCGCGGGAGCGCAGGAAGGCGTAGCCCTCGGCTTCGTCCACCATCAGTTCCACGCCCAACACGGCCACGTAGTCCCGCACGCGAACCTGAAGGCGGAGTAGCGCAGTCCATTGTTCGGCATTGTTCTCTTGGTAGAGCACACCCTTGAGCAGCGGAACCACCAGTGCCGATAGCTCCGGTGCGAGCACCTCGGGAAGCGGGCAATTCTGTTCCGCCATGTTCACCTCACAAAGATCACGCGCGGCAGGCGCGCGAGCTTGCGGTGCTCTTCGCCGGTGGGTCGCTTGCTGGTCCAGGCAATGACGTCAGACACCGATTCATCCACGGTCGTCCTGAACATAGCGCTGGCCAACTGTAGGTAGGCCACCAATTCCGCGAGCCCCTTCGAAAGAGGCCGTGCCTCGCACAACTCGCGCAGGGTGATCTGCGATCTGTCCTGAAGGGACTGGCGGATGTGCCGCGCGAGCTGAGCCTTGTCGACCACGAGCTGGGAGAATAGCGCGACGGTATCCAAGTCTCCATCGCCGGCTTCCAGCGCCAAATCGGCGATCAACGGTTTCAGCGGCGGGCTATAGAGCGGACGCTCCATCGGCAGTTCGATGTCCGCCGCTGTATCTGGAATCGTCATGACCTCGACCGTCGGCCACGCCTCCCGCAGCGCCAGCGCCTTGGCCTCGATCCCATGCAGGATATCCATGATCCGGCGGTTTTCGAGCCAGGCCTGATCGTCGAGGAAGCGGCGCAGTTGCTGTGAGAGCTGGGCTACCGTGCGCTGGGTATGCTCGCCGGCCTCCAGCCAGTCGTAGTGTACCCGGCGGGTGCGGCTGTCCGGCTTGAGCGCGGCCACGGGCGGCAGGCTCAGCACGCGTTCCAGCATGTACGTCAGCTCCTCCTGCCTGCGGCCGGACATCAGAAAATCCCAGAACGCGCGGAAGCTCCGGCCCTGATCGGAGTCGGCAATGGCATCGCGTTCGCCCATGATTTCTTCCAGCAGGGCGCCCTTGCCGCCTTCCCAAAGCGCCACGCGCTCGCGCACTCGCCGGTCCAGACCGCGAAAGTTGTGCTCCACCTCGCGGAAGTCGGTGAGCAGCTCGCGCGCCAGGCTCATGAACTGCTGGAAGCGATCCTTGATTGCCGTGTCGTCCAGCAGCGGAATATCCCCGGCCAGAACGCGGGCGATCTCCGCGTCCAGTGCATCGCGTCGCTTGTGCAGCTCGGCAATGCGCGTCTGCGGATCGGTTTCGCTGCCCTCGCTCATTTGCTTGAGCAGCTCGAAAAGCGTCAGGAGGCGCGATTCGGTGCCTACGAACGCGCGCTCGGTAAGCGTGCCGAGCCAGGCGATGGCCTTCTCGGTCGCCGAGGTCAGGTCGAAATGCGGCTCGTCGGAACCCGCGCGGTAGAACTTGCGCAGCCAGCCCTTGTCGTTGGCCGCCCAGTCATCGAGGTAGTCGAGAGCGGGTTTGGGGAAGGCGTCCGCGCCCAGCCGTTCGCGCAAGCCGAACAGTTCATCCTCCAGCGCCTCTGCCAAGTCCGCCTGCGCCTGCACCCGCACGTTGGGAACGATGAAGACGCGGTGCAGAAAGCTCGCCACCAGCGGCGCATGCGGAGAGTTCAGCAGCCGCCAGGCCGGGTGGTTCTGGCGCAGCAGGTCGAGCGTGTCGTAGTCCACGCTCACGCGCCGCACTCCCGCCGCAGGGGAATCCACCGCCGGTTGCCCTCGCGATGCAACGCGTCGGCCTTGGCCGGAAACGGTGTCCCCGGCGTGGCGCCGACCCTCCTGTTCTCGGCCATACCGGTCCCCTATCTCTCCGTAACCAGCTCGAGGCGCAGCAGCAATCAGCGCACCGGACAAAACCGCTTCAGAGGTTTATCAGCGACTCGACGCCGAAGTACGTGTCGCGGAGCGCACGGCCGCCTGGACATCAACGGCATCCACGAACAGGCCAACGACCCCGGCGTGCTCGTGAATCCACTGTCGGACAGTGCGCGCTTCGAACGCAACGTGCGGGGGGCGTAGTAGCCGCAGATCGGTATAGGCTGTCTTCCCCGGTGGCACCAAAGGTCTTGGACAACGCATTGTCCCGATGCCGCCGGGCAACGCTCCTTAGCCAGTCATTCAGTTCCGCGCGACCGCGGTCAAAGCCGTGCCGGTCATGGCTGCCAATTAAGATCCAGAGCGAAGCCCGGCCTTGAAGACTTGGTGGAGCCGGGGGGGATCGAACCCCCGACCTTCGCATTGCGAACGCGACGCTCTCCCGGCTGAGCTACGGCCCCACGCGTAAGGGTTGTCATTCTATCCGTCTTGAACGAAGCCGGGTAGGTAGCCATGCTGTCTAGACCATGCGCGCCTCGATCATCATCCCGACCCTCGATGAGGCCGAGACGATAGTCTCGACGCTCACCGCCTTGCAGGCCGCGCGGGAGGCCGGGTGCGAGGTCATAGTCGCGGACGGCGGTAGCGCCGACGGGACGCCCGCGCGCTGTACCGGTCTGGTGGACCGCCTGCTCTGCGCCCCGTCCGGCCGTGCCCGGCAGATGAACGCCGGTAGCGCCTTGGCGTCGGGCGAGTACCTGTTTTTCTTGCATGCCGATACTCGACTGACTATCGAGCACGTCGGCCTCGCCATACGCCGGCTGGAGGAGGCCGGCCGGGCGTGGGGGCGATTCGATATACGCCTGTCGGGGACGCATCCGCTGCTGCGGGTCATCGAGCGGCTGATGAATCTGCGCTCGCGGTGGAGCGGTATCGCTACCGGGGATCAGGTCCTGTTCGTGCGCCGGCCGGTATTCGAACGGGTGGGGGGTTTTGCCCAGATCCCGATCATGGAGGATATCGAGGTCTGCAAGCGGCTTAAGCGGCTCGGCCCGCCGCTGTGTCTGCGCGAGCGCGTCGTGACCTCCAGCCGCCGCTGGGAGCGGTATGGGATATTGCGAACGATAGCGCTGATGTGGGCCTTGCGGCTCGGTTATTTCGTCGGCCTCAGTCCGCGGGTGTTGGTGCGGTACTATGCCTCGAGATGACGGTTGTCTACTGGTATTTGCCCGCGCACCGGTCCCCGGTGCGGTCAAGACCCGGCTGGTCCCGCGGCTTGGAGAAGAGGGCGCGGCGCGGCTGCATCGGTGGCTGGTGGAGAGGACGCTGCAAGTTGCCGCGGAGGCGGGATTCGCGCGCCTGTCGCTGTATTGCACACCCGATGCACGGCACCCGTTTCTGGTGGCGTGTGCGCGGCGCTACGGTGCGGAGTTACGGGTGCAAGTGGGCGCAGACCTCGGCGAACGCATGCATAGCGCCTTGGCTGCGGAACTGCAAACCGCGCGCTACGCGGTGCTCATCGGCTGCGATTGCCCGATGCTGAGCACGGTGGATCTGAACACGGCAGGCCGGCACCTGCGCGCCGGCGAAGACGCCGCGCTAGGCCCGAGCGTCGACGGCGGTTACGTGTTGATCGGTTTGCGTGAGCCGGCGCCCAGCCTGTTTGCCGGGCTCCCCTGGGGGAGCGATGGGGTGCTTGCGGCGACGCGCCAGCGGCTGGCGGCCCTGGGGTGGCGTTGGTTTGAATTACCCGAGCTTTGGGACCTGGATCGGCCCGCGGATCTGGATCGGTTGGCGTCCATGCCGGGATGCGCCGCTGCCGCGGGGATATAAGCGTAAGCGCGCCTGTCTCCGGCGCTCGCAAGCCCGTATCATGGGCGAACGATGAGGAGGAGGAGACGTGGAAAGACTCAAGGCCAAGATCCGCAACATCCCCGATTTCCCCAAACCCGGGATCCAGTTCAAGGACATCACACCGCTCGTGAAGGACCCCGCGAGCTTGCGGCTCGCCGTGCAGCAGCTGTTGTTCCCGTTCCTGGGAGAGCGCTTGACCGCCGTGGTCGGCATGGAGGCGCGCGGCTTTATCTTCGGCGGCCTGGTGGCCTGGGAACTGGGCGTGGGTTTCGTGCCCTTGCGCAAGCCGGGCAAGCTGCCCTATGAGGTGCAAAGCGCGAGTTACGACCTGGAATACGGCTCGGCGCAACTGGAGGTCCACGTCGATGCCTTGCATGCCCAGGACCGCGTGCTGCTGGTGGATGACCTGCTGGCCACCGGTGGAACGGCCGCTGCCAGCTGTGAGCTCATCACCAAGCTGGGTGCGGAGATCGCCGCGTGTGCCTTCGTCGTGGAGCTCGATGACCTCGGCGGCCGGGCGCGGCTCGCACCCTACCGGGTGCACACCCTGGTCCACTATTGACCCGCGAGCAGTTGGTTTTCTTACCAGGCGGCCGGCAGCTTTTTCTTGATCGTGATGCACTTATGCTCGACCTCGATATAACCGCCGGTGACGAGGTCTTTCATGACCCTCGCCACCATCTCGCGCGCGCAGCCGACCAGATTGGCGACCTCCTGCTGCGTCAGCCGCTGCTCGATGACCCAATGCCCCTCGCGCTCGCAGGCCATGCTCATGAACGTGCGGGAGATCCGGCCGTAGACGTCGAGCAGGGCGATGTTCTTGAGCCGCTCGGTGAGGGTGCGCACCTGCTGCACGAGAAAGTGGAGGAGCTTGAGGGCGATCGCGGGGTGCTCGCCCAGGCAACGCTGAAAGTCGTTTTTGGTCAGGACCACCAGTTTCGAGGGCTCGGTGGTCACCACGGAGGCGGAGCGCGGCGCGTCGTCGATGAGCCCCAGCTCCCCGAAGTATTGGCCGGGCCCTTCCAGGCTTAACGTGACCTCTTTGCCGTCCGCTTCGCTGGCGTAGACCCGGACCTTGCCCGCAACGATGATGTAGAGTTCGTTGCTGGGATCCCCCTCGCTGATGAGCAGGGTATTCCTGGGAAACGACTTGAGCGTGCCGGCCTTGCTCAGGACATCGATATCCTCGCGGCCCAGCTCCGGAAACAATGCGGTATCCTCAATCGCCATAGCCCCTCCCGGTCGCCGCCGGCTGTTGTTACGCTATGCCCATCTCGAACGGTTCCGGCGCCACCCCTTAGCTTATTCTATTCCAATTCCATGACTATGGAACCGCTTGCTGGAACGGCCCGCAGGGGATGCTTGGTAAGTCGATAACGTTTGCCGGTGGCTTGACCGTGGTCGGGGCGCTCATGAGCTTGGTGCTATGGGCTGCGAGCTTGGAACCGGCCTGGGGTCTCAGCCTGTTGTTTCGCCTGCGTGGCCGCGTGGACCCGCCCCCCGACGTTGCGGCGATCGCGATCGACGGATCGGCCTCCGCATACTTTGGCGACGGCAGCAGTCCCGGCGAATGGCCGCGCAGCCGGCATGCCGAACTGGTGCGCAAGCTGGTGCGCGCCGGGGTGCGTGCCATTGCATTTGACCTGTCGTTCGCAAGACCCAGCGCCCCGCCGCGCGATGCGGAAGATGACCGGCGCCTGGCGGAGGCCCTGGCGGAGGCCGGGCGGGTGGTGCTCCTGGACTGGCTGGAGCCGTGTTACCCGGCCGATCTGCCCGCCGGACCTCCACCGCCCGGCGCCGTGGACCGTCAGGTCGAGGAGACACTGGAGCAGACCGGCTGCGTGGCGGTGGCCGCCTCGCGACCCCGCCCACATTCGGCGGCCGGACTTGCGGCCTCCGCGGTGGAGCGGGTGGCCCATATCGAGCGGCATACCCCGCCCATCGCGCCGCTCGCCGAGGCGGCGGCCATGCTGGCCCCGTTCCCCCTGTCCGACCTGCCCGGCGACCTGTGGCAGTTCTGGGTATTCAAGCCGGAGGCCGGGGACATGCTGACCTTGCCGGCCGCCGCTCTCGTGATTTATGCAGCCCCGTACTACGCTCGCCTGCTCACCCTGTTAGGCGAGGCCGCAGACAGCGGCCGGCGTGAACGGCGCCTCGCGGCACTCCACGATTCCGGCGATTGGGCGGGTCTCAACCGGGTGCTGCGGGAGCTGTTCCGCCAGCAGCCGTTGCTGGCGGAATCGCTACTGAAACGCGTCGCTGCGAGCGAGGGCGAGACACCGTTAGCCAGGGGCCTGCGGGCCCTGGTCGGGATGTACCACGGTCCGGCCACACGCTATCTCAATTACTACGGCCCGCCGCGCACGGTGAAGACCATCTCCTATCACTGTCTCTTCGGCGCGCCGTGCGGCGAGCCCCTGGACTCGTTGGAGCGGAGCCTCGCGGGCCGCGCCGTGTTCGTGGGCTATGGCGAGCCCCGGCAGCCCCACCGCGAGGACGAGTTCTCGACCGTGTATTCGCAAGCCGACGGCACCGATCTGCGCGGTGTGGAGATCGGCGCCACGGCCTTCGCCAATCTCTTGGCCGGGCGCAGTCTCACCCCTCTTTCGGCAAGCGCGCAGCTCCTCGCCCTGACCCTGTGGGGCGTCTTGCTGGCCGTCATGCAGCGGGGGCTCGCACCGTTTGCGTTCAGTGTCGCTGCGCTGACTGCGGCGCTGGCGTGCCTGGGTCTGGCCTCCTATGCCTTCGCCATCCATGCCGTGCTGCTGCCCTTTATAGTGCCGATCTTTATCCAGGTACCGGTGGCCATGGTGTGGGGGGCGCTCTGGTCTTATACCAAGACGCGCCGGGAGCGCGAGCGGATTCAAGCGGAGGGCGCGCGCATGCGACAGGCGTTCGGCCACTACCTGCCGGCCGAGGTGATCGACGAATTGGTCCAGCGGAGCGGCGGCGAGATCGAGGGCCGTATCGTACACGGGGTGTGCCTTTATACCGATGCCGAGCGTTACACGGCGTTGTCCGAGCGCCTGGCGCCGCAGGAGCTGCACGCTGTGCTCAATCGCTACTACGCAACCCTCTTCGAGCCGGTCCGAAACCGCGGGGGCTTCATTTCCGACGTCGTGGGGGACGCGATGCTGGCGCTGTGGGCGGCGGCGGGTGCCGATCCGCGCCAGAGGCGCCAGTCTTGCGAGGCGGCCCTGGAGATCCTGTCCGCCGAGAGCCGGGGCCGGCTGGCCGGCGTAAAGACGGTATTGCCGACTCGGATCGGCCTGCATTGCGGCAAGATGGTGCTGGGCAACGTCGGCGCCGGCGGTCGCTACGAGTATCGCGCCGTAGGGGATATCGTGAACACCGCACAACGCATAGAGATGGCCAACAAGTCGCTGGGCACCCGGCTACTGGCCTCGGCCGAGGTGCTGGAGGGACTGGAGACGCTGTTCTTGTTCCGCGAGCTGGGGTGCTTCGCGCTGCCGGGCAAGCACCGTCCGATGGTGCTCTATGAAGTCCTGGATACGACGCAGCAGTGCGCGGTCCCGGTCGAACGCCGCTGCCTGTATTTCGCCGCCGGGTTAGCCGCGTTCCAGACCCAGGACTGGGACCAGGCGCACCAAATCTTCCAGCGGCTGCTGGGCGAGCTGGGCGACGATGGCCCGGCGCGATTCTATTTGCGGTTATGCGAGGAATACCGGGTCAACCCGCCGGCTAAGAGCTGGGACGGTAGTGTGCGGTTGGCGGGCGTCTTGGAAGCGCCGGCCTCGCTAGCATAAGCGAATACCGCCCGCATCCCCCGGCCGCGGCGGTTTCTCTCACCGTGGGATCCGGTCATAATCGGTACATGTCCAAGAATGGCGCAGCGTTATTCGGGGTACCCGGTATCGCGTGCGCGCTCTTGCTGAGCGCCTGTACGCCCGAGCCCATAGCCCTGGGCAAGGCGGACTATAGCGAAGATGGCGCCCGCTGCGAGGCCGGTAGCCGCACCGGTCCCGGTGGCGTGTCGGACCAGGAGACGACGCCCAAGGGGGTGCGCTATAACGTCCGCACCCCCGTCAACTACGACGCGACGCGCCGGCATCCGCTGCTCCTGGTCCTGCCCGCGGCGGGGCATAACCGCCTGCGTAGCGAGAATTTCACCCAGCTCACCCCGGCGGCCACCGCCGCCGGGATGATCGTGGTTTATTCCGACCATATCCCGCTGTCGATCCCGGTGATCGTGGAGATCGGGAAGATACCCGGGCTGGTGGCCGAGAAATGGTGCGTCGATACTCAGCGCGTGTACTTGACCGGTCACTCCGACGGCGGGATCGTGAGCAATGCCCTGGCCTTTCTCGACGAGACCCGCGGTCTCGCAGCCGCCATTGCCCCGAGTGGTGCGGGGTTGCGCGGCAGCGATCTGAAAGACAAGACCTGTCCCGAGCCGCTGCCGGTGATGGTCGTCCATAGCAAGGACGACGAGGAATTCCCCGGTTATGGGGCTGAGGTGGCCAAATGGTGGGCGAGCTGCAACCGCTGTGGCGAGGCAGCGAGCGAACCGCGCGGCGGCTGTCGCGATTACCCCGCGTGCGCTGAGGGTGTGACTACCCGTTACTGTGAGGTGAGCGGCGAGCATGGGGAATGGCACGGACTCAACTCGGCGCTGCTCGAGTTTTTTTCCGCGGCGGGCCGGGCTAAAGGCTAGCCAAACGTATATGAAATTCATGTCCCCATAGCTCCATCTACCTGTCGTTCCGGCAGGGATTGCCGGAACCCAGGGTACAGGGACGTATATCGCGTCCTGCGTCCTGGATGCCGCAATCCCTGCCGGCATGACGGAATCGATTCCGATGCGAATGTCGTTGTTGAAGTGGTCCTGTACGAGAAGTTACACGTACAGCGGTCAAAAATTATCATTACTCCGACGTCATGCCGGCGAAAGCCGGCATCCAGGAGGGACTTTATAGGGTGCACTGGACCCCGGCTTCCGCCGGGGTGACGGCTAGAGTGGTTAAATTAATGGATTCGGTAAATTGTGCCCGTTCGCAGTATACAAGCGAGAATCTAGCAAAAACCCGCGTGTATTGGTTATCCCGTCCGAGTGCATTGGCCTAAAGCAGACCTATAAGCACCATCCATTCTTGCGCTAACAACAGCGCCGGACCTGATTCCATTTGCGATTGATTTCGCACTTATAGAATTCCGCCGCTGTGAGGGGTGGTTCGCTTTCTTGGTAATGCTGAGCCCGCCGGTGAGCTAGATAGCGCTCGTAGGCGTCATCGCCGGCCACATGGCGTAACCCCTGCCAGAGTCGGCGAAGGAATGCGCGCGCTTGCATCGTGGTATTACTCCGCAGGCTTGGTTGCCTCGCCGCTGCCCTCCGCGGCCTTGCTGTATAGGAATTGCCCGATGACCTGCTCCAGGACCACGGCCGATTGCGTTTCGACGATGAGCGCCCCGGCCTTGAAATACTGCTCGCTGCCGCCCGCCTCCAGGCTCACGTATTGCTCGCCCAGCAGCCCGGCCGTGTAGATGTGGGCGATCGTGTCGTCAGGGATCTGGTGGTAGCGTTTCTCGATCTCCATGACGGCGATCGCCGTGTAGCTGGTCGGATCCAGCACAATGTCCTCTACCCGGCCTATGGTAATGCCCGACATCTTGACCGGTGAACGCACCTTCAGCCCGCCGATGTTGTCGAACTGCGCGCGGAGGGTATAGACGTTCCCCCCGGCAAAGGTCGCGAGATTCAAATTGCTCACCCGCAAGGCCAACACCAGTAAGGCGCCTAGCCCTACGGCGATGAAGGCGCCGACGATGGTCTCAGTGGTCTTGGACTGTAACATTTGATTCACCTTCAATCGAACATGAGCGCGGTGAGGACGAAATCGAGTCCCAACACCGCGAGGCTGGAATTGACCACCGTACGGGTGGTGGCGCGGGCGATCCCCTCCGCAGTCGGTACGGCGTCGTAGCCTTCGAAGACGGCGATCCACGTGACGACGACACCGAACACGGCGCTCTTGATGACGCCGTTCAGGACGTCATCGTCGAAGTCCACCGCCGACCGCATCTGCGACCAGAAGGCGCCCTCGTCCACGCCCAGCAGGCCGACCCCGACGAAATAGCCGCCATAGACACCGATGGCGCTGAAGATCGCGGCGAGCAGCGGCATGGCCAGGATGCCGGCGACGAGGCGCGGCGCCACCACCCGGTGCAGGGGGTCGACCGCCATCATCTCCATGGCCGCCAATTGCTCGGTGGTCTTCATGAGGCCAATCTCGGCGGTCAAGGCGGACCCGGCGCGGCCCGCGAACAGTAGCGCCGCGACCACCGGCCCCAACTCGCGTACGAGCGACAGCGCTACCAGGATCCCCAGGGACTCCTCGGCGCCGAAATCGACCAGCGTGTTATAGCCTTGCAGGCCCAGCACCATACCGACAAACAGGCCCGCGACCACGATGATGATGAGCGACAAGGCGCCCACGGCGAAGACCTGAGCTATCAACGGGCGCAGGCGGTACAGCGCGCCCGGCACGCCGAGCAGCGCATAGAGCAGAAACACGTGGCCGCGCCCCAGGCGCTCAAAAAAGCTCAACCCGCGTCTACCGAGTGCGCGCAACATCGGGATCACGGATCCTGGCCGAGAAAATCCGTCCTCAGGTCCGGCGCCGGATAATGAAAACGCACCGGGCCGTCGGGCAAGGCGTCCATGAACTGCCGGACCGACGCGTCACGGCTCGCCGCAATGTCCGCAGGCCGACCGGCGGCGATGATATGACCCGCGGAGAGCAGATACAGGTAATGCGAGATGCCGGCCGCCTCATGCACGTCGTGCGAGACGACGACGGACGTGAGTGCCAGCGCATCGTTCATGAGCCGGATGAGTCGCAGCAGCACCCCCATGGAGATCGGGTCCTGGCCGGTGAAGGGCTCGTCATACAGGATCATCATCGGGTCGAGCGCGACAGCCCGTGCCAGCGCCACCCGCCGCGCCATCCCGCCAGACAGCTCGCTCGGCATCAAATCGCGGGCGCCGCGCAGCCCGACCGCCTCGAGCTTCATCAGCACCACATGGCGGACCAAAGACTCCGGGAGCCGCGTGTGCTCACGCAGCGGGAAGGCGATGTTGTCGAATACCGATAGATCGGTAAACAGTGCGCCACTCTGAAACAGCATGCCCATGCGCTGCCGCAAGGCCATGAGCGCGCGCCGCGACATCCGTGTGACCTCCTCGCCGGCGACCCGCACGCTGCCCGACTGCGGCCGCAATTGGCCGCCGATGATGCGTAGCAATGTCGTCTTCCCGCAGCCGCTAGGCCCCATGATCGTGCTCACCTGGCCGCGCGGGATGGTGAGGCTCACGTGGTCGAAGATCATGCGCGCGCCGCGCAGGAAGCACAGATCGCGGATCTCGACCAGGGGTTCGGCCGGCGCGGCGTTGCTCGGCATACAGGGCTGGGGCTTGTGGTTATTAAGACGCGCGATTCTCGGTAACTCATCCCGCGCCGTCAACCAAGCCACGCCTGTGTTACCATTTCCCGGTCGACCGTGACCCGAGAGGAGGAGATCATGCAACGAGTCCTGTTGTGCGCCATCAGCGTGTGGGTGGGGACTGTTTATGCCGCCGGGGAGAAGATCGTGACCGTGCAGCGCATCGATGCACAGGGTGTCGGCGAGCCGCTCGGCCGCATCGTCCTGGCTGAAGAGGCCGCCGGTCTGCGGCTCACGCCCGCGCTGAAGGGCCTGCCGCCGGGCCTGCATGGTTTCCACCTGCATGAGAATCCCGATTGCGGGCCCGGCGAAAAGGATGGAACGACACAGGGCGGGGTGGCCGCGGGCGGGCATTACGATCCGGCCGGCACCGGCCGTCACGAGGGCCCGGCAGGCCAAGGTCATCTTGGCGACCTTCCGGCCCTCAGCGTCGATGCCCAAGGTGTGGCGGCGGCGCCGGTGACGGCCCCGCGCTTGAAGCTCGCCGATGCGGGCGGCCGCGCCTTGGTGATCCACGCGGGCGGCGATAACTACTCTGACCAGCCCGAGAAACTGGGTGGGGGTGGGGCACGCATCGCGTGCGGCGCCGTACCGTAAGAACGACGCCGCAACTGGCGCCTTGGGCGCTGTGGGGGCAGGGCATATTGTGCCGACACTAACCCATGATGGTGAAGGCCAGTAATCGTATAGCTATCCTATCCGCGGTGCTAATCCAATGACGGTGGTTGTCGAACGCACTCATACCCGCTGCTCTTGCTTGCACCAGCCCCAAGGGCCGAGACGACGCGACGTCAAAAGATTGACGATCGCGAGTTCATTCGGCTATCATGTTTCTGCGCGGATACTATTGCTTTAGCCTATGGGGGGTAGCGCCGGGACGCTAGGGCACCTCTGAACAATTCCTCGCCCGTGGTGACCCGTGGGGAGAGGAGGATGGAGTTTAGAAGTTTTGAGGTTCCCGCTAGACATCAACGCGCCGATTGGGATAGCGGCAGTCCATGAGCCCGCTCCGCTGGCGAGGCCCTGCGGCGCAAGAAAAGCTCAATGAGAGGGGAGGTTACCGTGACATCCGAGCACCGACACTTTCGTGATGCCCTAGAGCCGGGTGACCAGGTGGTGTGGTATGTGGTACGAGAGGTCCTGGGGCAAGGGGCCTTTGGGATCACCTATCTCTGTGACGATGCCGAACACGGCGGCGTAGTGGCCATTAAGGAATATCTCCCGCCGTTCGCGGCGCGCCGCTCCGCCAGCAACTGGCTCGAGCCGGTCTCGCCGGCCATGCGCAAGGACTATACGCGCGGCCTGGAACGCTTCATCGCCGAGTGTGAGCACCTAAAAAAATGCCGGCATCCCAACATCGTGGCGGTGCAGGACGTGTTCGAATGCAATAACACCGCCTACCTCGTCATGACCTACGCTCAGGGCGAGAGCCTCCAGTCGGTTCTGGCACGCCGCCGCAGGCTGTCCGAGGGCGAGGTGCTAGGCCTGTTGCATCCGCTGTTCGATGCCTTGGACACCGTACACCGCGAGGGACTGGTGCACCGGGATATCAAACCCAGCAATATCTTTATCCGCGGTGACGGCGCGCCTCTGCTACTGGACTTCGGATCGGCGCGGCCTACCCTGGAAAGCGAGAGCGAGACTGTTACCAACTTGGTGTCTCCGGGATATGCCCCGATTGAGCAATACACCGGTAACAGCGAGAAACAGGGCCCGTGGACGGATATCTATGGACTGGGCGCGACGCTGTACCGGATGGTGACGGGTACCATCCCGGTGCAAGCCATGGCGCGCGCTGAGGCGCTGATCCACGGCGCGCCGGACCCGTATCAAGCGGCGGGCGCGCGTGCAGCGGCGGGCTATTCGGATCGCCTGCTCTCCGCGATAGACCAGGCCCTCATGTTCCGTGCCTATGATCGGCCGCAAGGTATCGACTCCTGGCGCACGGCCTTTGCCGCCTGCGAGGCCGCGCCGGTTCCCGTCGCCACCGTCTGCAGCGGCATGCAGGGCTATGTCGAGGCGGCGACCGTGCCGCAAGATGTCGACGCCGTACTCACCCATGAGGCGACTGGTCGCAGCTTCGATCGGGTACCGCTGCGCCGACGCAGGCCCTCCCGTCGATGGGCAGCGTGGTTGAACGCCAAGCCCGGTCGCGCGCAGCTTGCAGCCGCCGCCGTCATCATTGCCGGGCTGGGCCTGTTATTGGGCTGGAAGCCGGCGCAGCTGCACAGCTTCTACACGAGCCCTGGGCTCGCGGAATTCCCGGCGCCCGATGCGAGCCACGTCCCGGACAACACCACGCCGTTTCTCGTGACCTTGCCGAGCGGTGCGTCGGCACGCGGTACGGGGCTCGATGAGTTGGAGCTGGATACCGAGATGGGCCCGGAACAGCCGGTCAGCATGCCGGCAACCCCCGACACCGGCATCGAGGTATTGCTCTCGCAAGCGCGGGACGATCTGATGGCCGAGCGCTTGACCAAGCCCAGCGGCAACAATGCTTACGAACGCTATGCGGAGGTGCTGGAGCGCGACCCCGGTAATCGCGAGGCGCGAGATGGGATGCGGCGCATCCTGGCGCGCTATCTGAGCTTTGTCTACCGGGACATCGAGGCGAAGGACCTGCGCCGTGCCCATTACTTTCTACAACGCGCAGCCGAGCTCGCCCCCGATGCGTACCAGGTCAAGCTGGCACGCCGCGCCTATTTCGCCGCGCGCTATCCACCCAGCCACGAGCGCTATGGGGTCCGTTACGTGCCGGAGAGCTATGGAAGCTATACCGCGTATACCGCGAGCCGCGGTTACTCGCGGCTGGAGGGCCTGCGCAGACGGATCGGCGACTGGTTCGCGCGCTGATCCGGCTCCGTAGGTGGCGGGTCTTGGGCCGCAACCCGCGCGTCGCTACTGCCCCGGCGCTCATATTCCGCGATCACCTGGGCGCCCAACAGGATGATGATCGCGGCGGCCTCCAGACTGATGAGAATGACGACCGCCGCGGCGAACGAGCCATAGACGAGGCTCACAAACGAGACCTTGCTGTAATACCAGATGAGCGCGTGCCGGGTCGCCTCCCACAGGAGGGTTGCGGTCACACCGCCGATCAGGGCATTTCTCCACGCGAGCCGTCCCACGGGCATGGCCAGGTAGAGGGAGGTGAGCAACAACACCTCGCCGGCCACACCGAGGATATAGATCCCGACCGCGTGATATCCGCCTACCTCCCAGGTGCGGTGCAACAGGGTGAGCGGCCGCTCATCGAGGGAATGCAGGTTTCCGCTCACCACGCTGACCACGAATAGGCCGAGGGCCAAGAGGAGGATATAGCAGTAAGGCAGGATCGCCGAGACCAGAAAATGGCGGCGGCGGATTGCCACGCGGTGAAAGAAGATCACCGACATGGCGTTTTCCAGGACCGTGAAGGCGAGCGAGCTGAAGAAGATCAACACCACGATACCGATTAGCCCCATTAGCTTCCAACTGGCGAGAAACAGCTCGAGCTGCTCCGTGATCGCCGCCGCCTGGCCGGGCGTGAGCCGCGTCAGATATTCCTTAATGGTCTCCAGCAATTGCGCCGGCTCCACCACCTGAGATAGCACTACCAGGATCACGGCCAGCATCGGCAACATTGATAGCAGGGTGTAGTAAGCAACCGCGCCCGCCAGCAGAAACCCCTGGTTGGAACGGAAACTTCTCAGTACCGTGAGCGCGAATTGCAGCACCTGACTCATCGCGTGCGGGGTGCACCGGCCTTTATGTGCGGTACGCGGTGGCGGGTGGGGTCATGCTGAGCGGTACGGCTCCATGCGGCGGGTTCGTTCCATGACAACGTAGAGTATGAGCCCAGGATATTACCGTGCCGTTATCCGCACAACCGCATCGATCAAAACCGTCTTCCGGTGCTGCCGTGTCCCTCCGCGAGCATGTACAATAGCGGCGCCGCGCGCGATCGATACCGGACCTTATGCGGTCCAAGGTATCCCGGTCGCGGCCGCATCGTCGAATCCCCTTCCGGGACGGGTGCGAGTTAACCCGCGGGCGTGGGCGGCACGTCATTGCGAAGGGGTGAACGCCGCCAATACCGCCCATGGACCACACGACGCTGTTCGCCATCTCGCCGGTCGACGGCCGTTACGCCGGACCATGCGAGCCGCTGCGGCCGCTCTTCAGCGAATATGGGCTGATCCGGCACCGGGTCCTGGTCGAGGTACGCTGGCTACAGTACCTGAGCGCCGATCCGGCGCTCGAGGCACCGCCGCTCAGCCCGGACGCCAGCCGGACGCTCGATCGGATCGTCGCGGACTTCAACCTGCAAGACGCCCAGCGCATCAAGCACATCGAGACCACTACCCAGCACGACGTCAAGGCCGTCGAGTATTTCTTGCGCGAGCGCTGTGCCGTGGCCGGTGATCTGTCCAGGCTCAGCGGATACATCCACTTTGCGTGCACCTCCGAGGACATCAATAATCTCGCCTATGGCCTGATGTTGCGCGAGGCCCGTAACCAACCGCTGCTGCCGTTATGGGATCAGGTCATCGCCCGACTCACGGCGTTCGCTCACGGCCTTGCCGCGCAGCCGCTGCTCGCCCGTACCCACGGCCAGCCCGCTTCACCGACCACGCTCGGCAAGGAGCTGGCCAATGTCGTTCATCGGTTGCGGCGTCAGTCCCGGCAATTCCGTGTCACGCCGATCCTCGGCAAGATGAACGGCGCCGTGGGTAATTTCAACGCACATCTGGCGGCCTACCCGGGTGTCGACTGGCCAGCGCTCGCGCGCCGCTTCGTCGAGGGCCTGGGGCTGGAATGGAACCCGTATACCACGCAGATCGAGCCCCATGATTACATCGCCGAGTATTTCGCCGTGGTGTCGCGCTTCAACACCGTTCTGATAGATTTGTGCCGCGACCTGTGGGGATATATCTCGCTCGGCTATTTCCGGCAGAAGGTCGTCGCCACCGAGGTCGGCTCTTCGACCATGCCGCATAAGGTGAACCCCATCGACTTCGAGAACGCCGAAGGCAATCTGGGGCTCGCCAACGCGATCGGCGCGCATTTCATCGACAAGCTGCCGGTCTCGCGCTGGCAGCGCGACCTCACGGATTCGACGCTACTGCGCAATCTGGGCGTGGCGCTCGCCCACAGCGTCATCGCCTACGGCAGCCTGTTGCGCGGGCTCGACCGGCTGGAGGCCGATGCCGCAATATTGGACGGTGACCTGCGCGACGCCTGGGCACTGCTGGCCGAGCCGATCCAGACGGTGATGCGCCGCTACGGGATCGAGGATTCCTACGAACTCCTGAAACGCTCTACCCGCGGCCGGCGGGTGGATCGGCAGATGATCGAGACGCTGATCAACGGGCTCGAGATACCGGACGCCGAGAAGAAACGGCTTCTGGCCCTCGCCCCGCAACACTATACCGGCAATGCCGAGGCCGCCGCGCGCAGCATCTGAGCATGTCTTCGAGGCAGCGCGACATCGGGGAAAGCAGCCGTCATCCGGTGCTGGGCGAGACACGCACGCTCATCGGGCTATCCGGCTCAGCGGACAACCGCGAGCTTGCAATCCGGATGGCCGCGCAGTGCCGGCGCGGCATAGACATCGTGAGCCGCCATCTCGATCCGGCGGTCTATGACGAGCAGGCATTCGTTACGGCGGTCAAGGCCATGGTCCTCACGCACACCCGATCGCGGGTACGGATCCTGGTCCTGAACACTGCCCTCTTGGTGCAACGCGGCCACCGGTTGCTGGAGTTGGCCATCCAGCTCTCGAGCTTTATCGAACTGCGCACCCCGGCGCCCGAGCACAGGGAATTCAACGCGGCCATCCTGGTCGCCGATCAACTCGGCTTCATCTACCGTCCCTTGTCCGATCGCTACGCGGGCAATGCGAGTTTCTGCGCTCGCAAGACCGCGCGCGGCCTCACGCAGCGCTTTGACGAGCTGTGGCAATACGCAGTCCCCGATCCCAATCTACGCCGCTTGCAGGTGTGATGGGGATTTCCAGTTCGTCGTCCGTGCCAGCGACGGACCACCGGCCTCGGTCCGGATCGGTCAGGCGGTTCGCGCGGGCGTTGATGCGGCAGCGCCGGGGCCGCGAGGCGCGCGGCCTGCGGATCAGGGTAGCAGGTCTGCCTTGAGCGGGCCGCGGTGCGAGTCCTATACCGGCGGCCCGGTGTTGGCCGGATTTCGCCTGGCACGGCTGCGCCGGGCGCTGTGCGGGCGCGTGCCGCGCATCAGCGCGGTGAGCACCCAGTGTGTCTATCTCGCCCGCCTCCGCGAGCCCTTGAGCGATGCGGCGCGTGAGCGGCTCCTGTGTCTGCTCGAGGCCCAATCCACGCCGCTGCTGGCCGGCGAGACCGAGCAACTCGTCTATGTCTTCCCGCGCCCCGGCACGCTCACTCCCTGGTCCAGCAAGGCCACCGAGATCGGCTACAACTGCGGTTTAACAGAGGTCGCGCGGCTGGAGCGCGGCAGCACCTGGCGACTGGCCGCGACCCCGCCCTTGACCGGAGATGAGCACGCAGCGCTCGCGCCCTTGCTGCACGACCGCATGACCGAATGCATCTATTCCAGCCTGCGGGCTGCCGAGGCCCAGGTCTTCGCCGAGGGCCTGCCCAAGCCCATGCAGCGCGTCGCGTTCCTGCAGCAGGGACGCGCGGCGCTCACGGAGGCCACCGTCCGCTTGGGCTTGGCACTGTCCGACGCCGAGTTCGACTATCTGGCCGAGAATTACCTCCGGCTGGGGCGCGACCCCAGCGACGTCGAGCTGATGATGTTCGCCCAGGCCAACTCCGAGCACTGCCGGCATAAGGTCTTCAATGCCCGCTGGGTCCTGGATGGGCACCCGCAACCGCAATCCCTCTTCGAGATGATCCGCAGTACCCATGCCCGCCATCCGGGCCGCATCCTCTCGGCCTATCACGACAACGCGGCCGTAGCCCGCGGCTATCCGGCGCGGCGCCTGCTGGTCGATCCGGACACCCGGCGCTACGCCGCCATTGAGGAAGAGGTGCAACTCCTCGCCAAGGTCGAGACCCACAATCATCCGACCGCGATCTCACCTTATCCCGGTGCCGCTACCGGCGCGGGCGGTGAGATCCGCGACGAGGCGGCCACCGGCCGCGGCGGCAAGCCGCGCGCCGGGGTCACCGGGTTTTGCGTCTCGCATCTGCGTATCCCGGGATTCATCCAGCCCTGGGAGGAGAGCGAGGGCAAGCCCGGGCGCATCGCCTCGGCCCTGGAGATCATGTTGCAAGGGCCGCTGGGCGCGGCCGGTTTCAATAATGAATTCGGCCGCCCGGCCCTGGCCGGCTATTTCCGCAGCTTCGAGCAACGGCTGCCGGGCGAGCCAACGGTGCACGGCTATCACAAGCCCATCATGCTGGCCGGCGGGATCGGCCACCTGCGGCCTGCGCACGTGCAGAAACTCGCCGTGCCGCCCGGTGCCGCGCTCGTCCTGCTGGGCGGCCCCGCATTGTTGATCGGCCTGGGTGGCGGTGCCGCCTCCTCGCTCGCCTCCGGCCAGACCGACGCCGGGCTCGACTTCGCATCCGTACAGCGCGACAACGCGGAGATGCAGCGCCGCTGCCAGGAGGTCATCGATGCCTGCGGGGCGCTTGGCGATACCAACCCGATCCTCGCCATCCACGACGTCGGCGCCGGCGGGCTTTCCAACGCGGTGCCGGAGCTGTTACACGCTAATCGATTGGGCGGCGCCATCGAGCTGCGCGATATCCCCAGCGCCGATCCCGGCATGTCGCCTCTCGAGACCTGGTGCAACGAGGCCCAGGAGCGTTACGTGCTCGCGGTGTTGCCCGAGCACCTCGATCGCATTGCGGCCCTGTGCCGGCGTGAGCGCTGCCCGTACGCGCGGATCGGCATCACCAGCGCGGCGCTGCGGCTCGTGCTGAGCGACCGTGACGGCACGGAGCTGCCGGTGGACGTGCCGATGTCGATGCTGTTCGGAAATCTACCCCGCCTGGAGAAACGCGCCGCGCAGGTTCTACGCACACGGCCCGCGTTCTCCACCGCCGGCATAGACCTTGAAGAGGCCGTCACCCGCGTGTTGCGCTTTCCGGCCGTGGCCGACAAGCGGTTCCTGATCACGATAGGCGATCGCTCGGTCTCGGGTCTGGTCGTGCGCGACCCCATGGTGGGGCCCTGGCAGACGCCGGTCGCCGATTGCGCGGTGCTGGCCAACGGCTACGATGATTACTCGGGTGCCGCCATGGCCCTGGGAGAACGCAGCCCGCTGGCGCTGATCGACGCGCGGGCCGCCGCGCGTATGGCGCTGGGCGAGGCGATCACGAATGTCGCTGCGGCGCGCATCCTGGACTTGAGCGAGGTGATGCTCTCGGCGAACTGGATGGCCGCCGCCGGCGACCCCGGCGAGGACGCGCGCCTCTATGCCGCGGTGCAGGCCGTGGCCATGGAGCTATGTCCAGCCCTGGGGATCGCCATCCCGGTGGGCAAGGACTCGCTGTCGATGCGCACGCTGTGGCAGGACGCGGGCCATGAGCACTGCGTCACGGCGCCGCTCTCGCTGGTCGTCACGGCCTTTGCACCGGTGGCCGATACGCGCCAGACGCTGACCCCCGAGCTGCGCCGTATCGAGGACAGCGAGCTGCTGCTCATCGATCTGGGGCGCGGCCGCAACCGCCTCGGCGGCTCTTGTCTCGCACAGGTGTATCGGCAGATCGGGAACGACGGTCCCGACCTCGAACGCCACGCCGATCTCAAAGACCTGTTCCGCGCCATCCAGGTGCTGAACGAGGCCGGGATACTGCTCGCCTACCACGATCGCTCCGATGGCGGGCTGTTCGTGGGCCTCTTGGAGATGGCGCTTGCCGCGCGCCTGGGGCTGGACATCGCGCTCGATACGTTGGGCAATGACCCGCTGGCGGCCTTGTTCAGCGAGGAGCTGGGGGTGCTGATCCAGGTCCGGTGCGTGGATCGTGAGGCGGTGCTCGAGGTCCTGAGCGGCGACGGCGGCCTGGCCGGGCACGTGCACGCGGTGGCGCGGCTACGCGGAGACCGCGACCTGGTGCTCGCATACCGTGGCGAGACCCTCTATCGCGCCCCGCTGCATACGCTGCACGCGCTATGGTCGGAGACCAGCTATCGCATGCAGCAGCTACGCGACCATCCCGACTGCGCGGAGGAGGAATACCAGGCGTTACAAGACCCCGACGACCGCGGTCTGCACGTCGCATTGAGTTACGAGCACCGCGATCGGGTGGACTACCCGCAGCCGCTCCGCGGGCTTCGCCCCACGGTCGCTATCCTGCGCGAGCAGGGCGTCAACGGGCAGGTGGAAATGGCTGCCGCGTTCCTGCGCGCCGGTTTCGACTGTATCGATGTCCATATGACGGATATCTTGCAGGGGCGCTGCGATCTGCGCACGGTGCAGGGCTTGGCCGCCTGCGGCGGCTTCTCCTACGGGGACGTGCTGGGGGCCGGACGCGGCTGGGCACAGACCATCTTGTTCAATCCGCGCGCCCGCGAGGTGTTTGCGGCGTTCTTTGCCCGCCCGGATAGCTTCACACTCGGGGTGTGCAACGGTTGCCAGATGCTCGCCGGGCTACGTGACCTCATTCCCGGTGCCGGCGGCTGGCCGCGCTTCCTGCGCAACCGCTCGGAGCAGTTCGAGGCGCGGCTGGTGATGGTAGAGGTATTGCAGTCGCCATCCCTACTGTTTACCGGCATGGCGGGGACGCGGGTCCCGATCGTCGTCGCCCACGGCGAGGGCCGCGCGGTGTATGCCGAGGCCGACGCTAGGCATCCATCTGCGCTCCAACGCCTGGTAACACTGCGCTATGTCGACCACCACGGCAATCCTACCGAGCGTTATCCCTGCAATCCTAACGGTTCGCCGGGAGGCGCCACCGGTTTTACCACCACCGATGGCCGCGCCACGATCCTCATGCCGCACCCGGAACGTTGCTTCCTGCGCAAGCAATTGTCCTGGTTCCCTGAGGATTGGCGTCATGCCACCAGCCCATGGTTTCGGCTGTTCCAGAATGCACGACGCCGGTCCGGGTAGCCGGTAGTGAGGCCGCATATGTAACGGGGTACAAGCATTCCCAAAATGCACCACTTTGTGCCTCGGTCCTACTTGGCGAGACTCAGCGATTAGGAAGGTTTTCTTCACGTGTATGATCGTTCCTCGCGGTCGTTCAGAAGACAACGAGTCAAGCCCATTGTTGGTTGGAATTCGAAGCGGCCCCCTGCCCCCTGATCATGCTGCGCGTCGGATCTTGCCTTCTGTTCGCGAACCCGAGGCGACTATGGGGAACCGCGCGAATAATCCGCGTGCGCACAGCATACCGTACGCTTTGCTAAGAACCGCGCAATCCATGGATTCTGTGCTCAGAAGTTGACCTACTCCCTTCGAGTATAGGTTCAGGTCGCGCTCAAGCCGGGTAGTCATCGCCCAAGGCCAGTTCGGCCGCAGCTACGACGCTTACTAGTGCAGCGCTGGCCTGTTCCCGGCGGGCCGAATCGGGCGGCGGCGCGGCACGTCCATGCATGCGCACCAGCCGCAGTTGCGCCACCGGATCGTGATAGTCTTCCAGGCCACGCAGGACACTGGGGATCTGATCGGGGCTATTACACAAGAGCACCATGTCGCAACCCGCCGCGAGCGCCGCCCGCGCGCGCCCGGGGAAGTCCCCTATGCATGCCGCACCGCTCATGCTGATATCGTCGCTGAAGATCGTCCCTTGAAACCCCAGCTCGCCGCGCAGGACCTCGTTCAGCCACCAGGACGAAAAGCCGCTGGGCCGGGCATCGACCCTGGTATAGACCACATGTGCCGGCATGATCCCTTCCAGCCCGCCGCGGATGAGTCGCTCGAAGGGGACCAGGTCTCGCTCCCGGATCCTATCGTAAGGGCGGGGGTCGACCGGCAGCTCGTGGTGCGAGTCGGGTGCCACCGAGCCGTGACCGGGGAAATGCTTGCCGACCGCCGCCATCCCGGCGGCGTGCATGCCGCGCACATAGGCCGAGGCTAGCAAGGCGATCACCTCCGGGTCACGATGGAAGGCGCGGTCGTTGATGACCCGGCTCACCCCCAGGCCCACGTCCAGCACCGGCGCGAAACTCAGATCCACCCCGGCGGTACGCAGCTCGGCGGCCATCAGCCAACCGTGCTGCTCCGCGAGCTGTAGCCCGCGTGGCCGATCCCGGTCAAACGCCCGGCCCAAGGCCGCACAGGCGGGCAGCGGCGTAAATCCATTACGAAAACGCTGCACTGCCCCGCCCTCGTGATCGACCGCCGTCAGTAGCGGCGGATCGCGCAGCCCGTGGATGTCGGCAACCAGTTTGCGCAGTTGCTCGCGATCCACGTAATTGCGGGAAAAGAGGATGACGCCGCCTACCGCGGGATGGCACAGTTGCTCGCGCTCCTCAGCCGTGAGCGCCGGCCCATGCAGGTCGAGCATGAGTGGGCCTAGGGCCATCGGTTTACGGTCCCCGCCAACGACCATCGGTTTCATGGCCGTCCCGATGACAACCCATGCTAGCGCAGGCCGGTCGAGCCACCGAGCAAGGCCGCGATGCGCGCCCCGACCCGCAGGTCGTCGTCTCTGCCGAAGCTGTGATAGCGGATGCGGCCTGTGCCGTCGATCAGCACCAAACTCGGCGTCCCGCGCAGCCCATAACGGCGCATGGTGAGCGGTGCGCCGTGCCCAGGCTCGGTCTGGTCCACGCCGATGGGGAACCCGTAGCGGAATTCATGGATGAAGGCGGCCAGCGCCGTGTCGTTCATGGCCTCGTGATGCTCGAAGACCGTGTGCAGGCCGATTACCGCGACCTCCTCCGGGCGAAACGCCTCATGGATCCGTTGCGCCTGCGGCAGGCCATGTACCACGCAACCGGGACAGAGCATCTGAAAGGCGTGCAGCACGACGACCTTGCCGCGCAGATCGGCGAGCCTCAGCGAAGCGCCGTTGAACCACCGGCTGACCTGCCAGTCGGGGGCCGGTATATCCGCCTTGTCCATCGCTGGGGACTCCGTGCTCAAGTGACGCGTGGGCTGTTGTCCTGATGCATTGAACTAACCGCACCCTAGCCCGACTATGGCCATGCGCCCGTCCAGCGCCCTATGCAAGCGCTAACGGGTAACAATGTCCGCTTTCATGGGCCCCAATACGGCAAGAAGCTCGTCCTTCTCCTTCTGCGGGACCTTGAATTTATCCAGACTCTTGATCAGGTCTTCGACCAAGGCGTTGAAATCGCTCTCTGTGATCCCGAGATGAGCGTGCGTGCTCCGCATGTCTCTACCCGAATACTTGCAGGGTCCACCCGAGCCCTCGCAGATCTGTTCGACGAGTAACTGCCTGAGCCGTCCGAGATCGGTGTTCTCGAAGTAATGATTGATGCGGGCGTCGGCCCCTACGTTACCCACGAAATCATCGGCCACTGCGGTGATGGCGTCCTTCCCGCCCAGGCGCTCGAACAGCGTCTCTTCGGCGATAGCCTGCGGCTCAGGTGCGCACCCGGCCAGTAGCAAGACGATGAAGTATAGATGTCCCAGTCTAGGCATGGTGCATTTCCTCCCGGTCAATGCAAAAGATCGGACAGTCCGTAACCCAAACCCACCGGCTCTTGGCCGGTGGTTGTTTTAGGACTCCTTAGCATCCTACAAGCGATGTGGGCACTGTCAAGAAGGTGAAGCCCGCCTTTTTGCCCTGCTATCGCTGCTTGGTTGCCGATCGCGTAGCAGTAAGGTAGCTTAAGCGCTAGTCGAAGGCGTCATTTGGAAGCGCCACCCACTTCGCAGCGCGAATCGAATTCCTCGATCACTCTGCTCACGGCCATAAAAAATTGCCCTGGTAGCTCAGTTGGATAGAGCGTCCGCCTCCTAAGCGGGAGGTCGCCGGTTCGAATCCGGCCCAGGGCACCACACTAGCATCCGAGCAAGTCCGATAAAGTCCATAAGAACTTGTAAATAATAGTTATATAGTCCTAATAGCATCCTGGGAGCCTGAGCCAACC
>JBOIDW010000242.1:0-7980 GCA_050740655.1 Gammaproteobacteria bacterium
GCCGGATCGCGACGAGATCCAGAAGCTTTGGGTGCCGCGCAGCGCAACCTGGCGGACGCGCAGATTGCGGGCACCTGCGCGGAGACGCGTTTCGACGTCAGTTACAAGGCCATCATGCAGGCTGCACTGGCAGCCCTGATGGCAAACGGTTACCGGCCTGACACGAATCGGCCCGGTTACCACATGACCGTGATCCAGTCTCTGCCGCTGACCGTGGCGTTGAAGCCGGCGCGCGCGATGGTGCTGGATACGCTTCGACGGAAGCGCAATCTCTCTGATTATTCCGGCGCGGACATAGACGACGTTTCGGCTGGTGCCTGCACGTCCCAAGCAAAGCAATTGGTCCACGATGTAAAGGCGTGGCTTGCAGCGGCGCATCCCGGGTTGTCCCACAAGAAATGAACTCCACGGCTATCGTCCAGAAACTCTGGAACTATTGCAACATCTTGCGCGATGACGGCCTGTCCTACGGCGACTACGTCGAGTAGTTGACCTTCCTGCTGTTCCTCAAGATGGCGGACGAGCAGGGTCGGCCGCCATTCTCGCGCAAGTCGCCGATCCCGGCCGAGTATTCGTGGCCGGCTCTGCTCAAGCGTGATGGCGATGAGCTGGAGATTCACTACCGCCACACGCTGGAGGCGCTAGGCAAGCAAGCCGGGTTGATCGGCGTCATCTTCCGTAGTCGCCGACGTCTGGGCAGCTTTTCCCGCTCTTGCAGCGCTGCAAGCACGTTATGAGGTTTTTAAATATGTGAGCCTGGCCCTGTAGATTCTCGTTTGTAATTTCTTGTACAGAACCACTTCAACAACGCCATTCGCATCGGAATCGACCCCGTCATGCCGGCAGGGATTGCCGGCATCCAGGACGCAAGACGCCATATACGTCCATTTACCCTGGATTCCGGTAATCCCTGCCGGAACGACGCGTAGATGGAAATAGGACGACATGCACTTCAAATGCGTGGCTAGCCTTCTGATCATGAAGGATATACCCTATGACAATGAAACGCTCAAGGTCGACACGAGGAGCAATGATCAAGGTTTCCGAATAGGGACGAGTCGTTTGCGCACGGGCCGCGCCTTTTCGGTTTTGGAGCATGACAACCATAGATGACCTCAAGGGGTTCAGTTACCCGCTGACACCGGGGGGCGCCTCATCGCTTGTAGGTGATTTGCCTTGGCACTACGCAACCGAGTATCTCACGGTCGTGTATCGTACGGGACCGGGTGCGGTGGCTCGCTATCTCCCCGCGCCTTTGGAACCGGGACCCGAGCCCGATGTCGCCTATGTTGCCTTTAGCCGGTGGTGGTCGCTTTGGGATAATCAGCCGGACCTGGCCTTTACCAACCCCGAACGCACACAATACCGCGAGTGCGCCATCTGGGTCGGCTGCTCCTATCAAGGTACGCCGGGCCAGACTTGCCTGCATATCTGGGTGGACAACGATTTCACCCTGGCGCGCGGCTGGTTCCAAGGCTTTCCCAAGAAGCTCGGTCAAACGTACATGAGCGAGTACCATCCCCTCAACCCTGCCATGAAGCCGCTCGGACCGGGATCGCGCCTCAAAGGCATGTGTTGCGCACACGGCGAGCGGCTCATCGAAGGGACGCTCGAAATCGAACGCCAGATTGCGGCCCCGGAGCTTCCGCGACCGATCGGACTCCCGATCTTCAATGTGCGGCATTTCCCTAGCGTCGTCCGCGGGGCTACACCCTCTGTGTTCGAGCTCGTCAAACTCGCGGCCGAGAACCTGCGTTACGGGGAAACGACCTGGGCCGGTTCGGGCACGCTTCGTTTTTTCCCCTCCGAGATCGAAGAGCACACCCTGCTCGTCCCCCGTGAGGTGATGGCGGCGTATCGATACAGCGCGGGGTACAGCTTTCCCGGTGGGGAGGTGCTTCACCAGTGGGGAACTACAAGCGAGAGCAAGTGATAACCCCCTGTGTCAGCATGACGTGAGACACCTTCCTTGGTGGAGTTTGACGTGATGAATCCTGCCGCAGCGCTGAAAACGTGAGGTCCTCGTCTCCTTCAGGGGGCAAGCAACGCGGGTAGGCGGCGGGGTTCACGTTTTCATGGTTGTCAGACGGCACACCACGATTCCGGAGAGGACGATCGCGCCGCCAAGCGCCTGCTGTGCGCCAAAGGGTTCAGCGAGCAGCACCCAGGCAAATACCGCGGCTGCGACCGGCTGCACGAGCAGGGTGACCGACGAGAACGATGCCGGAAGATGGGCCAGCGCGTAGGCGATCAAACCCTGTCCCGTAATCTGGCTCACGAAAGCGAGTCCCAGCAGCACCGCCCAACCGCGAACGCTTTGCGGCCACAGCGGCTCGCCCAGCAGCAGCACCACGGGTAGCAAAGCCGCTGCGCAGGCTAGGGTGCTCCACCACATCACTTCGACCGCCGACACCTGCCGGCGCAGGCGACTGACGCCCAGTAGATAGCCTGAGTAGAACATCGCAGCGACCACCCCGAAACAGTCGCCCCGTACGCTCTGCACACTTACCGTGAAACTGTCCGCAACCAGCACCATTGAACCCGTGAGCGCCAGCACCAGGCCGGCCAGAAAGCCGGCGTTGATCCGGTCGCCGTACAGCCATACCGAGCCGGCGGTGACAAACAGCGGTGAGAGGTTGGCGAGCAGGGTGGCGTTGGCGACGGAAGTGTAGCGGATGGACTGATGCCAGACGGCCAGATCGGCCGCAAAAAACACCCCCGCCAGCCCTAGCCAGCGCAGGCGTGCGGATCGGCCTTCAGGATCGCGCTGTTGCCGCGGATACCACAGCAGCCACAAGACCGGCACAGCGAGCGCGACCCGCCAGAACGCGGCTGCGGTGTAGCCGACGTCGATGAGACGCACGAAAATCGGCGCAAAGCCAATGCACAGCGCGCCGGCGATGAGGCAGGCCAGCGCCTTGCGGTCCGTATGAGTAGTAGGCACCTTCAATAACGCGGGATTGTGGGTAAGCTCTCGTCATTGTTACCAGCGGACGACACCAACCGCCACGAGACGCCCTCGGGGTACGCGTAGCGGCACAGCCGGATACCCTTGTTTTACGCGATGGGCTTTCAAACGCCGTCGATGTCGCGGGAAGCACGTGCGCAAGACCCTGGGCGTCTTATGCGACTATGTGACTATAGAATGCCCTAACGACCCTGGCGAGCAATAGGGTATTATGGGGGACCGAGAACATTAGGCGGAGGAACACGATATGAGTCAGATCTTGCAAGAGGTGTTGGCGGCGAACGCCCGGTACGCGGCCAATTTCGGCGATAAAGGTAAGTTGCCGTTACCGCCCGCCAGGCGGTTTGCGATTCTTACCTGCATGGACGCGCGCCTGCAACCTTCGAAGTATGCGGGCCTTTCAGAGGGCGATGCGCACGTTGTCCGCAACGCGGGGGGACGGGCAAGCGATGATGCCATTCGTTCCTTGGTGATCTCGTATAAGTTGCTCGGAACGCGCGAGTGGTTCGTGATCCATCACACGGACTGCGGGATGGAGTTTTTTACCGATGAGGTCATGCGCGGTCTACTTCGTAGCAGTCTCAAGACGGCGGCCTTGGACGCCAGCGGCTTTCGCGATATCGGTCCGGGGCCGGGTTCTACGGAAGGAGACTATATCGACTGGCTCACCATCAAGAACCAGGAAGAGAGCGTGACCGCCGATGTGCGGCGGATCCGCAACCACCCCTTGGTACCCAAGGACATCGCCATTTACGGTTTTATCTACGATGTGAAGACCGGTCGATTGCTGGAAATCAAGAGCGCCATGGAGGCTGGGCGGGCGTCTTGATTGGGGTCCGACATGACGGCGGTGCCCAGGCGGACCAGCCGATATGAGCGAGGATCCTGGCAGTCAAGGCGGGGTTTTCGATAGCGGCGATGATCTTCAAGGTACCGCCCGCAATGCGGGCAGTACCCGATATCGATATCGAACACCCTCATCGTTGTGCGAGACCGGCAGGGTGCGATTCCGCTTATCCTGGCGTGACTGCTGACTCAGCAGCAACCGGGATCGGCGCAGGCTCCGGCATCGTGGCGTGTACCCTTCGTGAGTCCCGGGGCACGCCGGGTAGCGGGCGGGGCGCACCAGGGCGTGGGTTCGCCGAGCACGGCGGGGGCGATGCCGATGAAGTCGTCCCGATAAGGGCCTTCGGTAAGGACCCGGTAGGAACGCGCGCACACGGCGATGCGCTCACCGCGCGGATAGATGTGCCCCTCCTCGTCGCGCACCTCGGCGTAAGGCCCGCGATAGATGACGGCATGGCCGTAGTCCAGGCATTCTTGCCCATCGCCTCTTACCGCGGTCAAGGTGACGGATCGAAACTCGATCCCTTCGATCACCTGCCAGGGCTCCGCCCCCCACTTTTCGATCTTCATGGCGACGAAACCCGCCTCGACAAATCCGCGGAGAAACGCCTGCTCCTGGAAGGCCCCGGAGAGGCATCCGCTCCACAGCAGGGGATCGCGCTTCAGATGTGCGGGTACCGGCTCATCGGACACGATGTCGGCGATCGCCAGACGCCCGCCCGGCTTGAGCACCCGGTGGATCTCGCGCGCGAGCATGGCCTTGTGAGCGTCCGCGACCAGGTTGAGGACGCAGTTGGAGACCACGAGGTCCACCGAACCGTCGCCGATGAGCGGGCGCTGCATCCGCTGTTCGGCCTGCCAGGCCTCGAGCGCGGCCAGGTCCTCAGCGCTCCGCACCGGATGTTGCGTCAGGTAGCGTTCCATCGCCTCCACGTCGAGGGCCAAATCGTGGATATGGCCCTTGACGAAACGCGCGCGCTCGCCGCCCAGCTTTAGTGCCATCTCCGGCTGATACCTGCGCGCCAGTGCCAGCATGTCGTCGTTCATATCGACGCCGATGACAAAGCCCGCGGCGCCGACGCGTTGTGCCGCCATGTAGCAATGCTTGCCCGAGCCGGATCCAAGGTCCAACACGACATCGCCCCGGCGCACGTAGGCGGTGGGGTCTCCACAGCCATAGTCACGCTCCAGGATCTCGTTCGGTAACAGCGTGAGCAGCTCCGCGTTGTATTCGACCGGGCAGCACAAGGCAACCTCGCGCTCTTTCGCGGCGTCGGAGTACCGGGCCAGGACAGTTGCGTTGGTATTCATCGTCGTCTCCTCCGGTAATGATAGATGCGCATCGCTAATTAATAAGTCGTTTGTAGCGCGCCGCCACAACTGCTGCCTTGCCCGGCCGAACACCCATAGCAGTGATCGGCGACGGTGATGGCCCGGTCTTCGAGGTCACGCAGCCGTAGTTCCGAAAGATGGGTCCGGGGCCTACCGCTCGTGCCCAAGGGCAGGCCCAGCATCTGATTGAAATCGCAGTCGTAGGCGTAACCCCGCCAATCGACGCTCAGGGTGTTGCGGCACATGAGCGAGGGGAGGTTGGCGGTTTGGTGGTGATCGCGCAGGAGCGTCATATAGGTTCCGAACTGACCCGTGGAAATCAACGTGCTCCCGAAGCGGGCGATCGGCATGTTGGCGAGGACGTAAAGCCGCGTGAAGCGGATACCCTGCCGCCCGAGCCGTTCCCGGTAGCTCGCCTCCAACCCCGCCTGCGGCGGCGGCAGCGCGGGTCCCTGCGGATTGTAGACGAGGTTCAAGCCAAGACCGGAGCCTTCTTGCGCGTAGCCCAGTGCGTTAAGCCTGTGCAGCGCGCGGATGCTCGCGGCGAAGGCCCCCTTGCCCCGCTGCCGATCCACATTGTCTTCCACGTAACAGGGCAGCGAGGCGATGACCTCCACTCGATGGCCGGCAAGAAACGGCCCGAGGTCTTCGTAACCCGGCTCTTCCAAGATGGTGAGATTGCAGCGATCGAGGACCTGCACACCGAGCCCGCGTGCCGACTCGACCAGATAGCGAAAACCGGGATTGAGCTCCGGTGCCCCGCCGGTCAGGTCGAGCGTGGGGACCGCTGTGGCCCGCAGAAAATCCAGCACGACCTCGATGCCATCGCGGTCCATAACCTCGTGACGGTTCGGCCCGGCGTTGACGTGGCAATGGACACAGGTCTGATTGCAGCGATAACCGAGGTTCACCTGGAGTATCTCCAAGCGGCTGCGGCGGATGGGGGGGAAGTCGGTGACCTCCAGCAGCGGCAGCGTGTTGTGCATGATCGGCTTAGAGTGTTGGACAGAGTCGGATGGCGAGCGCGGCAAGCCCAGCGGCCACCGGCAAGGTCACAAACCAAGCGAACAGGATGGCGCCTAGCGCATCCGACCGTGCCGGTGGTTGACTCTCCGCCCAGCGGATGCCCATGAGCGCGCCCGTGCTGACGTGGGTGGTCGAGACCGGCAGGCCGAGCGGCGAGGCCGCAAGCACCAGTAAGGCGGTGCCCAGGTTGGCGACCAGGCCCTGGCGCGGGTCCATCGTGGTGACCCGATGGGCTAACACCTCCGCCACGCGGAAGCCGCCCCAGAGGCTGCCCAGCCCCATGGTGAGCGTGACGAGCCCGATTACCGCGAACTCGGCGGAGGGGCCCGCGCCGCCGGTGGAACCGGCCGCCAAGGCGACGATGAGAAAGGCCGCAATCTTGGGCACGTCGTTCAGGCCCCGCGCAAAACTGGTGGCACCGCTGCTCAACCAGTGCAAAGCCACCCACAGTCGCCGAACCACGGGGCGGGCCGGTGCCGAGCCGGGTGCACAGACGTAGGGATCGCGGCGCCAGTCCGCCGGGTCACAACAGCCCGGGCGCCAGGCCGGCACCCGGCGCGCGACCCAGCGTGCCATCGAGAGCAGTGTCCAGCACAGCACAATGGCGAAGACCGGGCTTAGGAGTAAGGGCAGCAAGGCCTTGTGGGCGACGGCGGTCAAGCGCAGGCCCGCGGGGCCAGCCGTCATCAACGCCGCGCCGACGATACCGCCCAGCAAGGCATGGGTCGTCGAGACCGGCCAGCCCCGGTGCGTGGCCAGCAGCACCCAGGCAAACGCGCCCGTCAGCGCGCCGATGGCGAACACCCGAGTCGCCGGGAATCCCGGGGCAAGAAAGCCACTGCTAAAAGTGCTTACCAGGCCCGCCCCCCACACCACGGCCGTCAGTCCGCCGAGCACCGTCCACAAGGCCCCCCAGGCAATCGCAGTCCGCGCATCCGAGGCACCGCTCCCGATCAGGGTGGCGACCCCCTTGCTTACGTCATTGGCGCCATTGACCCACGCCACGAGCAAGACCGGGATCGCGATCCAGACCAACTCTGCATTGAACGCCGTTACCATCCAGATCCTCGCCGATACACCATGGACTCCAGTCGTTGGTCCGCGCGCCGGCCGGTTGCGTTCTTTCACCCGGAGCCGTTCGCAGCAGTCACCAGCAGACGAGACGGATGGCCCCTAGCATCAGGTCTTCCGCGACGCTTGTCCAGCGCAGGGGACGGGCAAGGAATACGCCGAAGCATCATCATCCGAGAATCGAGGCTCACGAGCGAGGTTATCCAGGCGCTCGAAGTAGCGGCTCTCAAGGGTGTGCGATCACCAAGAGCGTCCGTGCCCGTTTGACCGCGCAATTCAGGCACTTTTCCCGGGTTTCCCCCCGCAAAGAGGGTGTTGTACTCGCCGCCGGTGTTCTTGACGGCCAGTGCAGGTTCGGCAGCACCGAACAACAGCAGCGCGAAAACCGCGAACGCGGGGGCAGCAATCAGTCTAAGGTGTTTCATGCTCAATCTCCTGGGTTAGATACCACCTTGTCAGGTGTCACCGGAGGAAGCTCCGGTTAACCATTAGTCGAAACTGAGCGATTGTTTATTACAGGCCGTAGAAACAACGCCGAGAAAAAGAGGGGGCGTTCGCTCCCTCAAACGGATTCGGCAAGATTTCTTAACGCAAGTCCGCGTCTATCGGCACCGAGGCACCAATCGGACGCCGCAGTCTGGTCAGGAATCCGCTCACCACATAGGCGCGCTCACTGGGCGCGAAACGCGGCGCGAGCAAGCCGTCGTCGATTTCCCGCGTGACCGCGAAGCGATTGA
>JBOIDW010000243.1:0-3437 GCA_050740655.1 Gammaproteobacteria bacterium
CATCCGGAGAATGACTACCTCGGCGTCGAGGTTTACCGCCCAGGGCTCGGGCGTCTCCTACGCGGGCTTGCCGAACGCAAGCTCGAGAACGTACGCATTCTGTGTGGGGATGCGGCCAGCCTCATCGAATATCAGGTGAGCGATCAAAGCCTCGCCGGTGTGTATGTATTCTTTCCCGATCCCTGGCCGAAGAAGCGCCATCACAAACGCCGTCTGATGGGTCCGGAGTTCGTGGCCATGCTGCGCCGAAAGCTGTGCTCGCACGCGCGCGTTTTCCTGGCGACCGACTGGGAAGATTATGCGCGCCATATCGTCCAGGTCATGGACGAAGACGGTGGATTCGTAAACCTCGCCGGCCTGGCCGTCTACGCGCCACGTCCGCGGTGGCGGCCGCTCACGCGCTACGAGCAGCGCGCGCAGGCGCGCGGCCATCGCATCCGGGAACTCCTATACGCGCTCGCCTGAGCGGCTGTTACCCCAGGGCTTATCCGGCGAGGCCCACCCCGGCGGGCTAGCTGATTCGCCAGAATTCTAACGAAACACAATCAGCCGCGCCGGCCAAGGCGGCGCGCAAGAGCGACGCCGATCCACGGCGTCGGCTGCAGCGCCCGGGGTTGGGCGCTACTTCGGACCTGCGGGAGAAGCTTCATAGGCGACTATAAGCATGCCGCCTATGAAGATAACTACTGCAGCAACTACGACCCAGACCGAGATTCTCCAACTGTGCAATGAGGCGAAAAGCCGCGTGATTTACACCGACGATGCCAGTGGTGGTGCCGGCAACGGCGACGACAGCCAACACCACCATAATGGCCTTAGCGGTGCGGAAGGATTCCGCCAACCAGGCGACCAGTGCGCGAAGACAAGCTTGAGCCAGCCAAGCGTTTCTTTGATGCGTTCTGCCTGTGACATGGGCTCGTTCTAGCCGGAAGTGCGTTTCATGCCCAACATGATCTAACATGTCACTGTCGCGGAGGCTTGCGTGAACTTTAGCATCCATCTGCCTTGGTCCAAGACCTTGATGCATTCGCTCAAACGCGGCAGACGAGTCGCAGCGCCGTTGGCTGGGCCTCAAGAGGCCGTATCGTTGCAAGGCTGGGTAACGGAGACCTATCATGAGTGAACCCACATCACCCGTTGTCGGTATCGATGTATCTAAGGCCCCTTTAAGATGTTGCTGTCCGTGCCGGTGGGCAACGGAGTAGAGCCTCTAACGATGAGGCCGGTATCCAGGCGCTGGTTGAGCAGATGAAAGCGCTGGCACCGAGCCTGATTGTGCTGGAAGCCACTGGCGGACTGGAAATGGCATCGGTGCCCGCCCTGGCGGCCCATGCACTTCCCACCGCCGTTGTCAATCCGCGCCAAGTGCGCGCCTTTGCCAAAGTGACCGGACCGCTCGCGAAGACCGATGCACTCGATGCCGATATCCTGGCCCATTTTGGCGAGGTCCCTTCCTGTGACCGCCGTAGTGGTGGACCGCCTGCCCGCAGGCATCGAGGCGGACCTGCCGCAGCTCAAGGGCGTACGGCCGCTAGAGGGCAGCGCGCAGCTCGTCCTAGTTCCGCGCTACGACGCCTTTATGCGCTATGCGTCGGGGCTCGCGGCCCGCGGCGCCAATTTCCAGGAGATCGCCGGCAACCACTCGGTGATCCTCGTGTCGGCCCTGTTGCCGGCGAGCTGGAACGAAACGCAAGAAAAAATCCTCTTCACGCAACCGATCCTCACGCAGCCCGGAACGAAACGCATCGTGCTCATCGTGCCGGTCGCCTCACTTGCGCCGGCGCGCGGCTCGAGCACGTGTACGACTACTGATGAAAAAGTGGCTGTTTGGAGGTGTCGGCGCGTTCATTGGGCTGCTCGTTTTGCTACTGGCTGCATTCAGCTAGCAGGCCGCGAGGCGCGAAGTGCTGCCCGCGGCTAAAGCCGCACCTCCGGGCGGGCGCTACGTCAAGGCGGCGGACGTCGAGATCTTCGTGCAGGAGGTCGGACCGGCGGAAGGCCAGCCGGTGGTCTTTATCCACGGCACGGGCGCCTGGAGCGAGGCTTGGCGCGGGCCGATGTCGGCGGTCGCGCAAACCGGCGCGCGCGCCATCGCGCTCGACCTGCCGCCTTTCGGCTTCTCGCAACGGCCCGCAACGCCGCGCTACGGCAAGCTGGACCAGGGCCGGCGCATCCTCGGCGTGCTGGACGCCTTTGGTATCGAGCAGGCGATCCTGGTTGGCCACTCCTTCGGCGGCGGCCCCACAATGGAAGCGGCGCTCCTTGCCCCCGAGCGCGTGCGCGCGCTCGTGCTGGTCGATGCTGCCCTGTCGGTCGGCGAGGACGATGCCGCCGCGCCTACCTCGTCGCTCCTGCTGCGCGGCTTTCTTGCCGCGCGTCCCCTACGCGACAGCGTGGTCGCGACCTTCCTCACCAACCCGATGTTCACACGCAAGCTGTTGCAGGGCTTCATCGACAACCCGGCGCACGCCACCGACGACTGGGTGCGGCTCTACCAGCGGCCGCTCGTAGTCGCAGACACCACGGCAGCGGTCGGTGCATGGCTACCGGAGCTGCTCGCGCCCGCAGCTGTGGCCGCGAGCGAGCGGCCAGCGTCGTACAAGACGCTTCAGATACCGGTGTTCCTCATCTGGGGCGGGCGCGACAGCATCACGCCACTTCCCCAGGGCGAACGCCTCGCTAAGCTCGCGCCGCGGGCCGAGCTCGCGGTGATGAAGGACGTCGGACACATCCCGCAGATCGAAGACCTGTCGGTCTTCAATGAACTGCTGGTGAAGTTCGTAGCTGCTGCGACTGAGCGTGCTCCTTAGATTTTTGTAGCGGCTTTTGTACGTATGGGTACCCGCAACGGCGACGATCGCCTTTTGCACAGGTCTCATCAGTAATCGTAAAAATGGTCGATCGCGACGCCGTGCGCCCGAAGCGCCCGATAGATCGCCGGGATCTTCGATACGTCCGCCTCGACCGTAATGCGGTTGGCATACTGTTTTTTGCCCCGGACGATCGCCGTGATCTCAGGATCCCTCATGATCTCTTTAGCATTCGCCATCGTTCCCGCACCAGAAGTAGCTCGATAGGTGAGCGTGATCTTCTCGTTACCGGCGATGTCCGCAAGGCGAAACTTCGTGTTCGCCGACTCGCGTTCAAGCTCGCCAAGAAGGAGGCGGGTAAAGGGCTGGTAATGCGGCGCGTGGATGAGTTCGTATGTCTTTCCGCCATCCCGGGTCACCACCGCGGAGATGATATCGTCCTGAACGCCAAACTTCGCATGGGTCGCGAACGCGATCGCCGAGGAGTAGAGCGACTTGAACCGACCGTCATGAGGTACTTCACGATCCACCGAGATCCACCAAGGAGCGCGGCAATACCGAGAAGTCCCGAAAGACCGTGCGTGATATCGTCGAGAAGGGAGATCTTGAAAAGCCCGAACATGAGCC
>JBOIDW010000244.1:0-2432 GCA_050740655.1 Gammaproteobacteria bacterium
GCTGGAGGGCGGCGAACTGGCGGACATTTTCGACAAGGCCGTGCGCGAGACGGTCATTGAAACCGACCTGGACCGCCACCTGTTCCCACCATCGAGTCCGTACAGTATCCAGGAACTACTGGACCCCAGCTTCCTTCCCGATTAACGCCCCGCGCAGCGCTAAGCAAGGTGTGACCCGGCTTTTCCGAGGTCCGGCATTCGCGATAGGTTCGCAGGATACCGACCTGCCGTGGTTTCGGAATAAGGTGATCGGCAAGCCATGTCGATCGCCCCGGAACCGTTAGTCGTTTGGCGTCTATGTGACGCCAAACCAGGCCACGAGAATCAAACGCTGGGCTTGGTCGCGGCCCTCCGACGCCTGCTCGAAGTCCGGGCCTTTGATATTCGCGTCGCTGGTGCGTCCCTGCGCGCGCTTGCGCGTATCGCCCGAGGGCTGCCTACGCCGGCGCTGATCATCGGTGCCGGACGGCAATGCCATCTGCCCGTGCTGCTCCTGCGTTGGCGGAACGGGGGGCGGACTATCGTGCTCATGAAACCGAGCCTCCCGCTCGCGCTGTTCAATCTCTGCCTCATCCCCGAGCATGACGGGGTAGGTCCACGGGAGAATGTAATCTTGACCCGGGGTGTGTTGAATGACATACGCCCGGCGTTAGGGCGGCAGGCGGGGCTCGGCTTGATACTGCTCGGCGGTCCGTCACGCCATCATCACTGGGAGGAAGAGGCGGTGTTGCAGCGGGTCCGAAATCTACTCGCGGGGGGCACGGCGTTCGAGTGGCGGATCTTCGACTCACGGCGCACGCCGGCCTCTACCCGGCAATGCCTGGGATCGCTGACCTGCGGCCGATATACGTATCGCCGCTACGAGGACACGCCCGCACCAAGGCTCGCCGACAACCTGGCGCAGGCCGACACCGTGTGGGTTAGCGAGGACAGCGTGTCCATGGTGTACGAGGCCTTGACCGGCGGGGCGCGCGTGGGACTGCTCCCGCTGGCCAGAACCGGGAGCAGCCGCGTCGCCAGCGGCATCGACCGGCTGGTGGCGGAGGGCCTGGTCACGCGCTACGAGGACTGGCTGAGGCACGGAGCGCTTGCGGCGCAGCGCGTCCCGCTCGCCGAGGCCGAGCGCTGCGCGCGGCGCGTGGTGCAACACTGGCCGGATCTCCTCAACCCTATCCCCTCGCTGGCGCGCACGGCGAGGAAGCCTACGATCAGCGTATTACAGGTGCTTCCCGCGCTGGACGGGGGCGGCGTCGAGCGGGGTACCGTAGAGGTGGCCGCGGCGCTGGTGCGGCGCGGCCACCGCGCGCTCGTGGTATCGGCCCCCGGGCGTATGGTGGCGGACTTGAGGGACGCCGGCGCCGAGCATGTCCCTTGGGCGGTAGGGGTGAAGTCGCCAGTGGTATTGCGCCATGTGCTGCCTTTACGCCGCCTGTTGCGCGAGCAGAGCATCGATATCCTGCACGCCCGCTCGCGGCTGCCGGCGTGGCTGGCCTATCTCGTCTGGCGCAGTCTCCCCAGGCGCGCGCGGCCGCGGTTCGTCACCACCGTGCACGGCCTGCATTCCGTCAATCCGTACAGTGCGATCATGGTGCGCGGCGAGCGGATCATCGCCATCTCCGAAACCGTGCGCGGATATATAACCGTCCATTACCCCTGGGTCGATCCCGATCGCATCCACGTGATCCCTCGCGGGATCGATCCGGCACTGTACCATCACGGTTTTCAGCCGTCCGCGGACTGGCAGTCGCGGTGGCAGGCGGAATACCCGGCCACTAGCGATCACATCGTGTGCACGCTGCCGGCGCGCATCTCGCCCCGCAAGGGTCAGGCGGACTTCATCGCGCTGCTCGCAGCCTTACGCGCGCGAGGTCTCCCGGTGCTGGGGCTAGTCGTGGGGGGCGGCGATTGCGGCAAGGCGAGATGGCTCGCGGAATTGCGCGCCGAGGCGGCACGGCGCGGCATCGAACGGCACGTCGTGTTCACCGGCCATCGCAGCGACCTGCGGGAGATCATGGCCAGGTCTCGCATCGTGTTTTGTCTGTCCCGGTTGCCGGAGGCATTCGGCCGCACGGCGCTGGAAGCCCTGAGCCTGGGCGTGCCCTGCATCGCCTACGAGCATGGCGGGTCGCGCGAGGTCTTGGGCCGCATGTTTCCTCACGGCTTGACACCGCCCGGCGACGCCGATGCCCTGGTCTCCAAGACGCTGGACATCCTCGGGCAGGCCCCCCCGGTACGACCACAAGCGCCGTTTACGCTACAGGACATGCTGGATCGAACCATCGCCTTGTACGAGTCGCTGGTGGAGGGCTAACCCAACGCATTCGAAATTCATGTTGCCGAATCTCCGTCTAAAACGTCGTTCCGGCAGGGATTGCCGGAATCCGAGGTACAGGGACGTTTATGGCGTCCTGCGTCCTGGATGCCGGCAATCC
>JBOIDW010000245.1:0-2304 GCA_050740655.1 Gammaproteobacteria bacterium
TGGATCCCGGAGTGGGGCCGGCTGCGCATCCACGGCATGGTCGAAAAGCGCCCGGACTGGTGTATTTCGCGTCAGCGCATATGGGGCGTGCCGATGGCCTTGTTCGTTCACAGAACCACCGGTGAGTTACATCCCGACACCGATCAATTGATCGAGGCAGTCGCCCGGCGCATCGAGCAGGACGGTATCGATGCGTGGCACGATCTCGATACCACCGATCTGCTCGGCGAGGATGTGGCCTACTACGACAAGGTGACCGATACGCTCGACGTGTGGTTCGATTCGGGAGTTACCCATAGCTGCGTGCTGCAAAACGACGACCGCTTGCGCTATCCGGCCGATCTGTATCTCGAGGGCTCCGATCAGCATCGCGGCTGGTTCCAGTCCTCCCTGCTCACCTCCGTTGCGATGCACGGTGTCGCGCCGTACAAGGCTGTATTGACGCATGGATTCGCGGTGGATGCCGAGGGCATGAAAATGTCCAAGTCGCGGGGCAACGTCGTCGTTCCTCAGGAAGTCGTGAATACGCTGGGCGCCGATGTCTTGCGGCTTTGGGTCGCGGCGACCGATTACAGGGCCGAGATGGCGGTGTCGGACGAGATCCTGAAACGCATCGCCGATGCCTATCGGCGTATTCGCAATACGGCCCGTTTTCTGTTAGCCAACCTGGAGGGCTTCGACCCTGCCACCCACCCCGTGGCGCCCGAGCGGATGCTCATGCTCGACCGCTGGGTACTGGCCCACGCCGCTCGCTTGCAGCAAGACGTGATTGATGCCTACGAGCAGTTTCAATTCCACCTCGTCTACCAAAAGGTGCACAAGTTTTGCGCGCTGGAATTGGGGAGCTTCTATCTCGATGTTATCAAGGACCGGCAGTACACGATGCCGCGCGAGAGCCTGGGACGGCGCTCCGCGCAGACCGCCATGTATCATATTATCGAAGCGTTCACGCGCTGGCTGGCCCCGATCTTGAGCTTCACCGCGGATGAGATCTGGCCCTACATTCCGGGCCACCGGAGCGAGTCGGTATTCCTGGAACAATGGTATCCAGCGCCGCGCATCCCGGAAGACCGTTTCGATCCCGGTCTTTGGGAGCGGGTGCTCACGGTGCGCGAGGTCGTCGCGAAGGAGCTCGAGGGTTTGCGGGTCGCGGGCCGGATCGGATCATCGCTGGACGCGGAGGTGCACATTTACTGCAATGGTGCGTTGTTCGATTCCTTAACCGCCTTCGAGGATGAGTTGCGGTTTGTCATGATCACAAGCGCCGCGCAGGTCCATGCGCTTACTCAGGCCGGGCCACAAACAAAGGATACGCTGATCCCGGAGCTTAAGCTGGCGGCGTTACCCTCGGCGCAACCGAAGTGCGGCCGTTGTTGGCACCATCGGCACGATGTCGGCGCCGAGGCGGCCTTCCCGACCTTATGTGGCCGCTGTGTAAGCAACGTAAGCGGGGCGGGCGAAGTCCGGCGCTATGCGTAGGCGAGTTGGATGATGGTGAACGGCAAGAACGAAGACTGTGCTGAAGTGGAGACGAACCTGGCAAGCGCCCCAGGCAGCGCCGGCAGGTGGCTCTTGCTCGCGACCGGAGTTATCATATTGGATCGGTTGACCAAAGTCCTCGCGAGTCAGCATTTGACCTTGCACGAACCGCAGGAGCTGTTTCCGTCACTCAATCTGACGCTGGTCCACAATACCGGCGCCGCCTTCAGCCTACTCGGGCAAGCGGGTGGCTGGCAACGGTGGCTGTTTATTTTTTTGGCGACCGCCGTCAGCCTGGGCATCGTGGTATGGTTACTCAAAACGCCGGCCGAGCGGCCGTGGTTCGCGTGCGCGCTGGCGCTTATCCTTGGGGGCGCGGCGGGCAATCTTTGGGATCGAGTTGTTTCCGGTTACGTCGTGGATTTTATCGATGTCTTTTACGGAGCCTGGCACTGGCCTGCTTTCAATATCGCGGATGCCGCCATCACGGTGGGGGCGGCGATGATCCTATATGACGGTTTGAAACGCGAGGTATCGACATAATGGTTAAGACTGTGGCCGCACCAATGAGCGGCAGGAGTGTGCGGTGATGAGAATTGTGCTAGCGAACCCGCGCGGTTTTTGCGCCGGAGTCGATCGCGCCATCGGCATTGTCGAGCGGGCCTTGGAACTGTACGGCGCGCCGGTTTATGTACGCCACGAGGTAGTGCATAACAAATATGTCGTGGACGGATTGCGCGAGAAAGGCGCCATATTCGTGGACGAGCTTCAGGATGTTCCGGATGATTCGGTGGTTATTTTCAGCGCCCATGGCGTCGCCAAGGC
>JBOIDW010000246.1:0-10599 GCA_050740655.1 Gammaproteobacteria bacterium
ATCCGACGTCCGGGAGGGTCATCCGTCTTCAGCTACGCCGGGCCAGGGCGTATCCTGACTCCCATGACGGCCGCCGGACCATGAGCGGGGTGCGCTACGATCTCATCGTGATCGGTTGCGGGATCCACGGCGCCGGTGTGGCCCAGGCTGCCGCGGCGGCCGGGCACAGCGTGCTGCTGTTGGAGAAGACCGCGCCGGCTGCCGGCACCTCCTCCCGCTCCAGCAAGCTCATACACGGCGGGCTGCGGTATCTCGAGACCGGACAGTTCGGTCTGGTCCGCGAAGGTCTGAGGGAACGCGAGCTGCTACTGCGCATTGCGCCGCGTCTGGTGCGGCGCCTGCCTATTCTTATCCCCGTATACAACGACAGCCGCCACAGCCCCGCCCAGGTCCGGGCCGGTTTGACGTTGTATGCCTTGTTCGCCGGTCTCGCGCCCGCGGTCCGGTTTCGCGAGGTCAAGGACCGCGGACCCGAGTTGCTTGGGGGGCTGCGTCAGGATGGGCTCAGGGCGGTGTTTCGTTACCAGGATGCTCAAACCGATGACGCGGCGCTAACCCGTGCGGTGCTCGCCTCGGCGCTCAGGCTCGGGGCCGTATTATTGAACCCGGCTATGCTGGAACGCGCCACGCGCGAGGCTGCGGGCTATAGGGTCGTGTATCGTTACCAGGGCCGAGAGCATAGCGGCCACTGTACCGTTCTCGTCAATGCGGCCGGTCCCTGGGTGAATGCCGTGCAAGCGCGTATCGATCCGGCCCCGCCGCAGCTGGATATCACGCTGGTGCAAGGCACACACGTGCACTACTCCGAGCCGCTGTCCGAGGATGCCTTCTACGTCGAATCGCCCGCGGACCGGCGTCCGGTGTTTCTGCTCCCTTGGCGTAGCGGGACCCTGGTCGGCACCACCGAGACGCTATTTTCAGGCGACCCGGACGGGGTGCGCGTATTGCCCGATGAGCAGGCCTACCTGGACGACACCCTGCGCCATTACTTTCCGAACTACCGCGGCCATGGGCTCTCCAGCATGGCCGGGCTGCGCGTGCTACCGCAGTCCGGCGGCCCGCTGCTGATGCGGCGCCGCGAGACCGTGCTGAGTCCCGATGACCCGCGTCGCCCCCATTTGGTCGCCGTCTACGGCGGTAAGCTCACGGCCTATCGATCCACGGCCGCCCGCCTCATGCGGCTGGTACGTGCAGGCCTGCCCGAGCGGTCTTCCAAAGCTCATACGAGCGAGCTGGTGCTGGAGCCCGATTAGAAGGCTTATCGATCCGCTCCGCTCCGCGCCGAAGGCTAGCACGCAAGCCCAGCAGACCGAGTCATCGGCCGGCTGCTACCGCTACCACATGCAAACGAGCATTCTATTTCGCATTAGCCTTGGCCTTGTGGTCTTCTGCGGCGCCGTTGCGGCAGAAAAACCCGTCAACTGGCAGGAACTGCCGGCGCCGTATGCCACGCGCTCGGTCGCCCGGCCGCCTTTTCTGGTGCCCCGGCCGGCCGGCGCGAGGCTCACGCTCCCGCCGGGCTTTCACGCCGAGGAGTTCCATCGCGGCATCGATGCGCCGCGCTATATGCTGCTGAGCCCCGGTGGCGAGGTGCTGGTCTCGGATATGGACGCCGGCGTCGTCTACGTGTTGGAAGGCAAGGTCGCGCGAGCCCTGATCGGAAGTCTCGATCGGCCTTACGGCCTCGCCTGGCATAAGGACTGGCTTTATATCGCCGAGGCCAGCTCGGTCAAGCGCTATCGCTATGACCCGCAAGAACGACGGCTGGGGCTGCCGGGCGAGGAGGTCATCCCCTTGCATCGCGTCAGCGGCGGTCACGCCACGCGCACGTTGCTGTTCGACACGCAGGGCGAGAAGCTCTATCTCGCCATCGGCTCCGCATCCAATGTAGACCTCGGCGAGCCGCCGATCCGCGCCGCCATCAACCGCTACAATCCCGATGGGAGCGGTCACGAGGTCTTTGCCTCGGGCCTGCGCAACCCGGTGGGCCTGCGCTGGTATCCGGGCAGCTCGTCCTTGTGGGTCACCTCGGTGGAGCGCGACGGGCTCGGCGACGACTTGCCACCGGACTTTCTTACCGAGGTCAAACCCGGCGGATTCTACGGCTGGCCTTATGCGTACATCGGTCCGCATGAGGATCCGCGCCACCGGGGGACGGCCCCCGATCAGGTCCGGCGCACGCGGTATCCCAGCGTCCTGCTCGGCGCGCACGTGGCCTCCTTGGACTTCATCTTCTATACCGGTGAGCAGTTCCCCGAACGCTATCGCGGGGGTTGCTTCGCGGCACTGCATGGATCGTGGAACCGCTCCCGGCTCAGCGGTTACAAGCTCGTCTTTGTGCCCTTCAAGAACGGAACAGCGAGCGCCGGCCCCGAGGATTTCCTCACCGGCTGGCTACCTGCGCCGGAGAGCCCTAAGGTCTGGGGCCGGCCGGTCGGGCTACTGGAATTGAAAGATGGATCGATCTTGATATCGGACGATGGCGGCGGGCGGATCTGGCGGGTGTATTACCGGCCCTGATCCGTCGCTACAGCGTCGCGATGGGTTTCACTTCGATTACCCATCCAACGGGCTACGAGCTGGTCCCACAACGCCGCTGCTCAGCGGTACCGTCGCGACATCATAGCTCAAGGGGATCGGTGGCTCCGCCCAACTTGTTTCTTATTGAACTATCATCACGTAGACTTGATATTTCAATGTATAAGACCTCTTCAAGACGTGATTGACCGACCGACAGACACGACGGACCTCCGCCGACTCATGGCTCTATTCCCTGTCGCCGCCATCCTGGGGCCGCGCCAGTCGGGCAAGTCGACATTGGCGCGTGAATTCGCGGCTGATCATCTCTTCGACCTGGAAAACCCATCGGTGGTACACCCTTAGAGCTAGGCTAGGCGCGCATGGCAAACACCTTACACCCCCAATACATCACCAACGAGGCCGGCGAGAAAACCGCCGTGATTCTGCCGATCGACGAATATCAGGAATTGCTTGAGGACATCGAAGATCTTGCCGCAGTCGCCGATCGACGCAACGAGGCGACGGTGTTCCATGAGACCGTGCTTGCTGCATTGAAAGCCGATGGCCTCTTATCGGATTGAGTAGTTTCGGTGACGCGGTATCCATCCTGACCTTCATACAATTAAGTGGAGTGTCAGGAAACCTACCAATCCACGGCGGGTTATTAATCGACGATCCACTGGAGTATGTATAGACGACTTTGAGGAGTGGCGCGCGCGTGACGGTTAGGGCGGGCAGGCCTGCTCGGCGCAACGCCAGCATTCCATGAACTGCGCCTCTATGTGTTCGCCGCAGTGCGGGCAGTCCCAGGGCTCGGATCCAGGCTGCGGGCTATGCAGCACGGACCGGATGAATAAGCGGGCCGGGTACGCATCCGCGTCCCGGATGGTCCATAGCTCGGGTTCGCATTCGATCGGCGGGATGTCGCCGGAGCCGCCGGCGAGATATTCGTTCTTGATCAAGCAATCGATCCCGCGCGCCGCGAGGAGTTGCTCTAGAAATCCGATCAGTAGCCGGTCGCTGCCGACGTAGACCTTTTGCACGTGGACCTCAGTTGGACGCTGCGTCGGAAATCCCCGGGCGCTGCCCCGCGGCGGGTCCCAGCGGGCCGCGGCCGCGGCCCAGGCCGGGGGCACAGGCGATCGCCTGGGCGAGAAACGCCTCGGCACGCCGGACGGCATCGCGTAACGGCAAGCCCCGGGCAAGACCGGTGGCAACCGCCGAGGCCAGCGTGCAGCCGGTTCCGTGCAGGTGCCGGGTGTCGATGCGCGGGCGGCGAAACACCTCTACGCCCGTCTGCGCCACCAGCACGTCGCTGATCGCCGTCCCGGGTAGGTGGCCGCCCTTCAGTAATACCGCCTGAGGGCCCAGGGCTAGCAATGCCCTGGCGGCATCGAGCATGGCGGCCTCATCGCCGATCCGCACGCCGGTCCAGTGCTCCGCCTCGGGGAGATTGGGCGTCAGCACTGCGGTGCGCGGGAACAGGCACTCCCGCAGTTGTGCACCGGCCCGGGGGTCGAGCAAGGCGCTGCCGTCGGATGCCGTGAGGATGGGATCGAGGACCAGGGGGATGCCGGTGGCCTTGCGCTGCAAGGCCGCTGCGACCGCGGCGATGATGGGCGCATTCCACAACATCCCGATCTTGATGCAATCGGCGCCCAGATCGTCCAGCACCACCTCGATCTGCTGCGCGACGAAGGCGGGGGACATCGGAACGAGCGCGTGGACGCGGACGGTATCCTGGGCCGTGACGGCGGTGATCGCGGTCGCTGCATATCCGCCCAGGACCGTGACGGTCTTGATGTCGGCCTGGATCCCGGCGCCCCCGCCCGAATCGGAGCCGGCGATGATGAGGACCCGGCCTATACCGTGCCCCGCGCCTGCTCCAGTAGATAATCCAGCCATAAACCGGAAAGCTTTTCTTGTACGGAGTTCTGCCGCAGCCGCGCGTTCAGGTGCGGAAAGTCGACGCGGTCCAGCTCCTGGTCCTGGTTATAACAGGAGTACACGAAATACTCCTCTCCGGTGTCGGGATCGACGTGCTTGCACAGGCACTGGGCGCATACGCCCTTCATCATGCACTGCATCGGGGAGTTGATCGAGCCGATGGCGACGTGGCGCGGCTTGAGATAGGGCTTGAGCACGCCGTGCCGCGCCTCTTTGATGGCGGCCATCATGCGGTCCGAGCCGATGGCGATGATGTGCTCGACGTCATCCAGATGGATCGGCGTCTCGCCCAGCTCGCCCCTGGCGTAGGCGAGCATCGCCTCCAGGATGGTGCCGATGGTGCTCTTGTCCTGGGCGCGCGTGGTGGGGATGCGTGCGGCGTGCTCGGCACGATCGACGGACCAGACGATGACGTCGGAGGCGGCCTCGATCTCGCCCACCTTGAACACATCCGGGGCTTGCCGGTAGCCGGCGAAATAGATCACCCGGTTGCCGGCCGCGCGCAGCGCCTTGCCGATGGAGAACAGCACCGCGTTGCCGAGGCCGCCGCCGGCCAGGAGCACGGTCTTCCCGGAGGGGATATCCGTCGGGGCGCCGGTCACGCCCATCACTACCAGCGGGTCACCGGGCCTCCACAGCCGGCACAGCCGCGAAGAGCTGCCCATCTCCAAGGCGATCAGCGAGATGAGCCCTTGCTCCTTGTCCACCCAGGCGCCGGTCAGCGCCAGGCCCTCGGCCGCCAGCACCGTGCCGTCGACGGTAGGTGCCAGGGTCTCCAGGTTTTGCACCCGATAGAACTGGCCGGGACAGAATTTGCGCGCCTGCATCGGGGCATGGACGATGACCTCGATGATGGTCGGCGTGAGCCGGTTGACCGCCACCACCTCGGCGGCCAGCGACTGGTGCAGGCGTTCCTGGAAGCGGCGCAGGGCGAGATCGCGCTCGGATTGACGTGCCGGATCGAGGCACTTCAAGCTTTGCTCGAACAGCGCGACGACATGCGGATAACCGTCACGGGCGCTGGCCATGGCCTTGACGACGTTGCCGGCATAGACCGGGTGGTTGTCTCCATAAAAGGTGATACGCCGATCCTCGCGCCGATACGAGGTGAAGGGCGCGGCACGAGCGATCTTCGGCGCGCGCACGTCGTGCATAGGCTCGAGCCCGCCGTCCGCCGGGTGATAGCGCTGATAGAACGGCCCGTCCATCTCGAAGCTGCCCGGGTGCTCGCTCTCGTAGATGGTGTTGGGCGAGGTACCCGCGGCGATGAACAGGCTGCGCAGGGGTACCTCGGCCTCAGTGCCGCTCGAGCGCCATTGGCCTGCCTCCAAGGCGAGCTTCTCGAAGCGCACGGCGCGGAGATGGCCATACGCGTCGCAGAGCGCGCGCCGCGGGCTCATGCCCTCGGCCCAGGCGATGCCTTCCTCCATCGCCTTCTCGATCTCCTCGTGGTTCTGCCGATAGGCCGGGGCATCGTGCATGCCCTTGCGATAGAAGAGCGTCACACCGCCCCATTGCCGCAACAGGGGCTGGAAATCCGGCCGCTCGCCGGAGATTTCGGCGCGCCGGCGCTCGGCGCGAATGGCGCGCCCGTGGGCTAGCGATTCGTCCAGGATCGCGAGCTCCTCCGCGTCATAGCGGGCGCGCACCGATTGCTCCTCGAAGCGCTGCGACAGGACCTCGTAGCGATGCAGGAGCTTCTCCACCTGGACCGGATAATAGGCCAGCAGCTCGGTGGCGGTGTCGGTAGCGGTCAAGCCGCCGCCGATGACGCCGGCGGGGAGACGCACCTGGAGATTAGCGAGCGAGCTGCGCTTAGCGGCCCCCGTCAATTGTAGCGCCATGAGGAAATCCGAGGCCTTGCGGATGCCGCGGGCGAGATTGTTCTCCAGGTCGATGATGGTGGGCTTGCCGGCGCCGCTGGCGATGGCGATGTGATGGAAGCCCAGGTCCCAGGCCTCGTTGATGGTCAGCGTGCCGCCGAAGCGCACGCCGCCGAAGCAGCGGAACGTGCGCCGCCGCGCCAGCGTGAGATAAATGACCTTGAGGAAGTTCTTGTCCCAGCGCACGGTAATGCCGTACTCGGCGACGCCGCCGAAGCCCAGCATGACGCGCTCGTCCAGCGCCTCATACAGCGTCTTGTAGTCCCGCACGGGAACGGGAGGGCGGTCCCAGCTCCCGGTCAGCTCGGCCGGCAGGGGCTCGATCTTCAAACCATCGATACCCACGACGCCGAAGCCCTCGTTGATGAGGTAATGGGCGAGGGTGTAACCGGCCGGCCCCAGGCCCGCGATCAGCACGTTCTTGCCGTTGTAGGGGAGGGCGCAGGGGCGCTGGACGTTGAGCGGATTCCAGCGCGCTAACAACCCATAGATCTCGAAGCCCCAGGGCAGGGCTAGGACCTCGGTCAGCACATTGGTCTCGATCTGCGGGATGTTGACCGGCTCGGTCTTCTGATAGATACAGCCCTTCATGCAATCGTTGCAGATGCGGTGGCCGGTACCCGGGCATAGGGGGTTGTCGATCATGATGAGCGCCAGCGCCCCGATGTTGTCGCCCTGGCGCTTGACGAGGTGCATCTCCGAGATCTTTTCACCCAAAGGGCAGCCGGTTATGCGCACGCCCAGGGGGTTGGTCTTATAGCCCCCGTCCTTGCGGTTGCGCATGCCCTTGGAACAGGAATCGGTGTCCCGGTCATGGCAATAGATACAGTGGTCCACCTCGTACAGCACCTGGCGCTCGGTGTAACGCGCGTCGGTCAGCGCAAAGCCGTCGCGCCGCCGGCGCCGGGGGAGGGGGCCCGTCAGTGCCCGATAGCCGTCTCGGCTTTCGGTATCGCAATGGACCAGGTGATTGAAGTCGGTCTTCTTCGGTTCCTTGAAGCTGACCCAATCCCGGACGCGCGCTTGCAGCGACGGGACGGTGCGGGCGGTATAGCACCAGCGCTCGATGACCTCCAGGAGGCCGCGTACGAAACGCCCGGGATCGGTGAGGGCGAGGAGATCGGCGAGTCCGGCTGCAGCTACGGGATCGGCGGCAATCTGCGCCCGCAAGCGCTGGGCCTCGGCTCGGTGCGCAGGTGCCGCGTCTTCGGACTGTTGTGCACACCGCAAGAGCCGCACGGCCAGACCGGCCAGTTCGGCCTCTGCATCGTGGTGCTCGCCATCGTCCGTCAACGCCCGTCGTAGCCACTTCATCCGTTCGTCCAACCCGGCCCAGTCCCAAGTGCTGGCATCTTCGTCCTTGAATCGGCCGTGCGAGGCTATGACTACCGCCGTACGGAACACGAAGATCGTCTCCATCTCGTTACGGATGGCCTGCTGCTGCCGCTCGTGTTCCGCCTCGATCTTGAACAGCCGGGCGACGAAGCCGCCGACCCAAGGCGCCATGCGCACCAGCAAGGCCGAGATCTGCTCCGGGGTCAGCCCTGCCCCGAGCGTGTCCCGGTAGTGCTTGAATTCTCCGAACAGCGCCGCGTCCTGCTGCTCGACGTGGCGATCGAAGCGATCCAACAGCGCCTGCAACTGCGGCGGCTTGAACAGATCGGCATAGCGGAAACCCTCGATGCCGAGCGATAGATGGTCCTCGGCACCATAGGTCGGCGCGCTCGATAGGGAAGGGCGTTCCACGGTAACCATGTCGCTCGGTTACGGCGTGCCTTCGGGAAAGTCGTCGTAAGGGTAGGGACGCTCGTCGGATCGGTAGGTCACGAACAGTAGGATCCGATAGATGTAGGTGCTCAACCGCTGCCCGAAATCGAGCAGGCGCGGGTTGGTCTCCCCGGTCAATAGGTGATGACCGAATTGGAATACGGCGATCCCCCAGACGAGGACCTCGGCCGCGACGTAGATCAGCGCGAAGAGGACCATGTAGCCCCCCCGCTTCCAAGTCTCGGGACGTTGAATATGCTCTGCCGCGCCCATGCGCTTCCTCCCCGGAAATGAGGCTGCGGATGATAGACGGAAACCGGATCACTGCCAACAAAGTGACCTCCTCGGGAGCTGCCAGACCAAGCGATGGGCTTACCGTACAGAGAGGCATCGGCGAGGGATACAAGGCCCTGGCCGTGATCGACAGCCAAGGCCCCTGTGTCACCAACGCGGACCCCGTCTCGGGTTCTTGACAGCAGCTATACCGTGAACGGGTATAATTTCCTAAAGATGCAAGACGCCCCCTGTCAACTGTCATGCCGGCTTTCGCCGGCATGACGTCAGGAAAAGCGTAAGTTATGCCCGTTGTTGGAATATTTCCGCGTGGGCGTGCCCGCTGACCCTGGGTAACCTCCGCTCCCCGCGCGCAATGCCAGAACCAACGGATTTCACCGGCGGTCTACACCGTGCGTTATCGCGTCCAGTCCGGCGATGGCCAAATCGTGAGCGGAAAACTAAACTTCTCAGTCCTGGAACCCTAACCGGGCGTCCCTAAACCTACATCCCGATTGCGAGGAGAGTGCTATGTTCACTATCAACCGAAGCCCGCGGGCAATATTGGTGTTTACCGCGCTGCTGTTTTTCCTAGCCGCCGGAAACTGCCGGGCGCAAGGAGAACCGGCTGGCCAGGCCGACGACACCAAGAATCTCGATTGTTTAATCAGGAACGGCTTCCATGCCGTACATCTCACGATCTATCAGGTCCCCGCCGAGGCTGCGAACGACGAGGCCAAGGCCGAGTTCAAACCCTACTGCCAGGAATTGCCACATACGGGCAAGACCTATATCACGCTGGATCTCCTAGACGGTGGCGCCCGCAACGCCCCGATGACGGTCAGCGTGCAACAGGACCACGACGATGGCCCGCCTTCGACGCTCAGCGAGATCCCGCGGCAGACCTACCCGGCCGGGGTGGTCGAGGCGGTCGCGGACCTCACGGAGCCCGGCCGCTACCGCGTAGTCCTGGATATAGACGATAAGCGGGCTACCGAGGATCGGATCACCATCCCGATGACGGTCCGCTCGCCCTACTCGCTGGCCTCGGTTCTGCCCTATGTCCTGCTCGGGCTTGCGGCCCTCGGGGGTTTACTGGCTGTCGTGCGGCGGTTGCGTATACGACAACCGAGCAAATAACAGCACCAAGCGATGGAAGCCCAACAAGGGTTCTAGGTAAACAGAGGGACCGTGGGTCTTTGCGAGTGGGGTCCCGGTAGGGCGCGACTCACCGGGTCCTCCGTCTGCGCCTGTCGGTCCTGATCCTCATTGGATCGCACTGCGAATTGTGAAAGGTCCAACTCGGGGCGACACCCTCCGATTGGAAACCCGTGGCGGACGTGGGCTCCGGCGCCTACGAGATCCGCGTCCACGTGCTCGGCGAGTGGCGCGTCATCTATGTGGCCAAATTTGCAGAGGCGGTCTAGGTACTCCATGCTTTCCAGAAGAAAACACGGCATACGCGCCGGCAAGATATCGCGTTGGCGCGCAGGCGCTACCAGGGCATAGGGGGTTAAGCCATGCACGACGATGACCTGCGCATAACCGGATCATCAGGCAATGTGTTTCTCGATCTCGGCTTCCCGCCCGAAGAAGCAGCCATCCTGGCGATGCGAGCCGATCTTATGGCGCGCCTGCGACTCTTGATAGAGGAGCGTGGCTGGACCGAGACGGAGGCGGCGGAGCGACTCAGGATCGGGCATGCGCGCGTCTCCGATCTGGTGCGCGGCAAGTGGGACAAGTTCAGCCTGGACCTGCTCATCACCCTCGCCACCCGCGCCGGACTCAAGGTGGAGTTGAATCTCGCGGCCTGACCGGTGTATGGGTCTGCGATGCCGCTGGGCGCACGCCTTCTACCGCCAAGGAGTTAAGCGGGTACCGTAGAGCGAGGATGGCCGATGCCTACCGCACGGCCCGCTTCGGCCGGCAGCCATACGGCGGAACGTCAAAAAAGCGATAAAGCGCGTGTGATTTTATTGGAGTCGTTTTGTTCAACATTCAAGGCGAAAGTTTCTATTCTCCGCTGGGAGTGTCCACTACACCCCAGACGTGAGACTGCTCGATAACGGCAGAGGGGATCGAAATCAATCACCGGCTCACCGGGCAGGTGCATCGTTCAATGATAGGCGCTTGAGCTTGGTAAACCTGGCGAAATCGCGATCGGCGGTGAGTAGGGCGGTGACGTGGTGCTCGCTGCATACTGCAGCGA
>JBOIDW010000247.1:0-3135 GCA_050740655.1 Gammaproteobacteria bacterium
TTGAGCCAGGAACTGGAGGTGGGCACGAAATGCATGTGAAAGCGTGGATGCTTCGCAAGCCACCGTTCGACGTTGGGGTGCTTGTGGGTGCCGTAGTTGTCGGCGATCAGATGCAAATCGAGATCGGTTGGGGTTTCCCGATCGATTTTCTTGAGAAACGCCAGCCACTCGACATGCCACCCTTTTCCCTTCTTTGATCCGATACCCTCCGATATAATGAAAAGGTGCCCCCGACCTGTCCCGCGCATAATGAGGTAACCCCATGAAAGTCGCCGATCTCACGGTTGATGAATTACAAGCACTGATCAGAGAAGTCGTGCATGAAGAGTTACAGGACATCATCGCTGATCCTGATAAGGGGCTGGAGCTGACTGGCGAGATCCAAGCACGGCTCCAATCGTCCCTGGCGTCCTCGGATCGGATCCCGTTCGAGGAAGTGAAAAACAGGCTGAATCTCGCTTGACCTATCACGTCCAGTTCACTCCTCAAGCGCTTGAGGATCTCTCCCAGCTTGATACCCAAATTGCCAGACGCATCGCCGAAAAGATCCAATGGCTCGGCGAGCATTACGATCAAATCGAGCCGGAGACGCTGACAGGTCCCTTCGCGGGTCTGTTCAAGCTCCGCGTGGGTGACTGGCGCGTGCTTTACACGACCGATCCGGCTCGGCATACCATCACGGTTCACGTGATCGCCCATCGCAGCAAAGTTTATAAGTCCTGATTCGAGGTGCGCATCGGTCCGTTTTCTGGCATCGAAAACGACCAGACTAAAAAATTAGTCGGCATCGTGACCGATCGCGATCTGGCCTTAAAAGTGGTTGCTGATGGGCGCGATCCCCAATCCACGCAAGTGGAAGAGGTGATGACGCGCAAGGTCGTGACCTGCCGTCCTGACGATGACCTGCAAAATGCGCTGGATGCGATGTCTGAGCATCAATTGCGCCGCATTCCTGTCGTTGACGATGACAATGAACTTGTCGGCATGAAGTCGCCCGCGAGCACCACCGGCTGATCGACGCCAACAGACGCTTGGCATGCTGGAGCAGCCGCTCGAACCACGCAAGCTTGTAGTCGAACTTGGGCGCCAGTGACTCGGCCGCTACCGCATAAAGTCCACCGGGTCGGCAAAGTTTCACCAGCGTCTCGCAGAGATGCGCAAGGAGGACGAAGAGTTCTCGCACGCCACAACCTTACCAACTCGGTTATGATTCACAAGACTGCAATCAGCGTGGAGATTCTCGTAGAATTTGGAACTCGCCACAGACACGCGCGAGGTCAAAACGCCCCCGGAGCCGGGCGCCTCGGACGGCTGAAGGGCGAGAAACATCCCGCATCCTGGACCGACGGATCGCGTCGTTGACAACCCGCGGGTACATCCGTACTCTTCCGCTTGCCGAAAAAGGGCGTTTGAAATTCCGAAATTCCTATTCACGGCAGTCGTACGTCGTATTTAAGCCTTAGGATCTCTCGTAGCTTTCTCATCAGTAGCCTCTTGGTCGCCATGGGCGTGGGTCCTCCCGCTCTTAGAACGACCCACCCTGCGTTGGCTACCGATGAGCATCAAGGCCTCATGCGGCCCCGGATCACCTCGCCCTATCGATGATCGCGATCACCGCAATCGGCGATCACGATGCCCGGAATCGGTGATCACCACCCTTCGGAATCGGTGATCACGATGCTTCGGAATCCGCGATCACGATGGAGCGGAACACACACCTTAACCAGAACGAGGTCTAATAGTTGGATCAAAAACCCTTCAAAGAAAGGAGGAGGGTAACCAAAGCGCTTGAGCACCGCCTGGAGGTGCGCGTAGCGCCCCGCGTCGTCCCCGGCGGGCTGGAACCCGACATCCGTCGTCCCTTCCAGGAAGGCCTTGAGCTGCTCCAGCGCACACAGTCGTGTCTCGTTCATGTCGATCACCATGGCACCTATGATCGACCCAACGCCTACCGTTCAGACTCACACCTCGTTGGAATACTACCTCATGTCCAGACTCATACCCTGTTGGAAAAGACTCGGAATACACACTCTAACCAGAACGAGGTATAATAGTTAGCTGAATAACCGCCGTGACGGAAGGCGTTTACAAAGAAACACGTCAATTTGTTATATACTTAAAATCAATCACTTAAAATGTGTTTCTTGAGAGAGCAAAAACCTCAAAGAAAGGAGGAGTTATGAATGACCAAAACGTGGATAGCGCAAGCAAGTGCCCGGTGATGGGTACCGCTCACCAGGCCGTTGGCGGCACAGCGAACCAACACTGGTGGCCGAACCAGTTGAACCTGCGGATCCTCCGCCAGAACCCCCCCCAGGCCGATCCCAACGGCGAGGAGTTCGACTACGCCGAGGAGTTCAAGAGCCTCGACTTCGAAGCCCTGGCGAAGGACGTCGATGCGCTGATGACCCAGTCGCAGGACTGGTGGCCGGCCGACTACGGCCACTACGGTCCGCTCTTCATCCGGATGACGTGGCACGCCGCAGGTACGTACCGCATCGCCGACGGCCGTGGCGGCGGCGGCAGCGGTAACCAGCGCTTCGCCCCCCTCGGCAGCTGGCCCGACAACGCGAACCTCGACAAGGCGCGCCGGCTGCTCTGGCCGATCAAGCAGAAGTACGGCCGGAAGATCTCGTGGGCCGACCTTCTGATCTTCGCCGGGAACCGCGCCATGGAGACGATGGGCTTCAAGACCTTCGGCTTCGGCGGCGGCCGCGAGGACATCTGGGCGCCCGAGGAGGACGTCTACTGGGGCCCGGAGCGGGAGTGGCTCGGCGACGAGCGCTACAGCGGCGACCGGGAGCTGGCGAATCCCCTCGGCGCCGTCCAGATGGGCCTGATCTACGTCAATCCGCAGGGGCCGAACGGCAACCCGGACCCGATGGCGGCGGCCCGGGACATCCGTGAGACGTTCCGCCGCATGGCGATGAACGACGAGGAGACGGTCGCGCTCATCGCCGGCGGCCACACGTTCGGTAAGACTCATGGCGCCGCCACCGAGGCCGACCATGTCGGTCCCGAGCCGGAGGGGGCCAGCATCGAGGAGCAGGGTCTCGGCTGGAAGAACAGCTTCGGCAGCGGCAAGGGCGGCGACGCGATCACCAGCGGGCTCGAGGGCGCCTGGACCAACAATCC
>JBOIDW010000248.1:0-1704 GCA_050740655.1 Gammaproteobacteria bacterium
CCGCAGTGCAAGGTCATCCACCTGCACATCGGGCCGCTGAGCCTGAAGCTCGCGCCACACGTCTTCCAGGCCGTGTGCGGCGCGATGCAGCAGGCCGCCGAAAAACTGCCGGCGCATTTGCCCTGCGAGGCGGCCGTGGCCTCGAGTTGCGACGACACGCGTCATTGAACCCAACCAAAAAACCCAAAGGAGACACGACCATGTTGATGATCGGAAACCCGACACCGACTTGGAGGTCGAGGCCTTCATGCCGGATGGCCGCTTCGAGCGCCTGCGGCTCGGCCTGAAGCGTGGAGAACAGTCATGACACACACAGCAAGCCACCTCATCGTTACTTTGGCCCTGATCGCACTAGTCGCGACGGCACCCTTAACCGCAAACGCTGCGCAGGGCCATTACCTACAGCGCAACCTCGTCACCAACTTCCGGGACAAGTACCGCACCCGGCTCGAGCCCGGTCGCAAGACGCTCCGAAACGACCTCGTCTTGAACGCTTGGGGCCTGGCCCTGCGCCCGGCGGGGGCGGGCGGGCATTGGTGGATCGCCAATACCGATTCGGGGACCGTCGTAACCTACGTCGGCGATACCGATGCGACGTCGCTCTTCCAGGACGCCCTCAAGACCGTGTTGGTCGAGCCGGCGCCGGCAACGCCGGAGCAATCGCCGACGCCGACCGGTCAAGCCTTCAGCGGATCGGAGGAGTTCCCGTGTTCCGGCACGAGCTTCACGGACGCCCCCATCGCGGCCCCGAGCCGGTTCCTCGTCGTGACCGAGGACGGCAATCTCCAGTGCTGGGCCGAGACCGGAGCGAGCCTGGCCGAGCGCATGCGCTCCTTCACCCTCGCCGTGAACGGTGAGTCGGGATCGGTGTACAAAGGACTCGCGATCACGCCCTTTACCTCCGGCAACCGCCTCTACGCCGCCAACTTCGGCCTGCGCCGGATCGACAGCTTCGACGGCGTCTACCGGCCGATCCTGAACGGCGCCTTCGCGCGGCCCACCGATATCCCCGAAGATTTCGCGCCCTTCAACATCCAGTTCCTGGAATACCAGATCGACGGTAGTGCGCGGCAGGGCCTGTTCGTCGCCTACGCCAAGACCACCGCCGATCCGGTCGAGGAGGAGCAGGGGCCGGGGCTCGGGTATATCGCGGAGTTCGATCTCGACGGCCGGCACCTGCGTACGCTCGGCCACACCCGGCGGCTCAACGCGCCCTGGGGCATGGCCGTAGCCCCCGAGGGCTTCGGTCCATTCTCCAAGCGGCTCATCGTCGGTAACTTCGGTGACGGTACGCTGGTGGTCTTCGGCTTGAAGAGCGGGCGGCAGAGGGGATATCTGCGTGGCCGCGATGGACAGGCCATCCAGATCAATGGCCTCTGGGGCCTCGCCTTCGGCAACGGCGAGAGCCTCGGGCGTGCGAATTACCTGTACTTCACCGCCGGGCCGAACGGCGAGGCCGATGGTCTCTTCGGCAGCCTGCACTTCGTGGATGAGTGAGGGTCTAGCAAATTTCTTAACAACCCGCCAGCCAACAAGCCAATCCGCTTGCATAGCCAGCCAGCAACCTCCGGGGGGTTATATGCAATCGCCTGTCAAACGACCCGTTCCCACAGGGAACGCTAGGCTCCCGAAACCTGCGCTGGCCGAAGTGCAGCGTTCATATCATGCCACGCGCTCCAAGACGCCGCCGTGTCAGCCGCGGAT
>JBOIDW010000249.1:0-13816 GCA_050740655.1 Gammaproteobacteria bacterium
CGAGAAAGGTTTAAAAATCATGTACGAATCATTCTACGGATTCAAGGAAAAGCCTTTTTCGCTGCTACCGGATCCGGCCTTCCTATTCTTCGCCAAGCAGCACAAAAACGCCTTGACGATGCTGGAATACGGACTGACTAATCAGGCCGGATTCACGGTGATTACCGGTGATATCGGCTGCGGCAAGACCACCCTCATCCGCCACCTCCTCAACCACGTGGAGCATGGCGTTACCGTCGGTTTGCTGTCCAATACCCAAAAGGCCATCGGCGAGTTGCTGCAATGGGTGTTGTTGGCCTTTCGTCTACCCTATCAGGGTAAGGAGAAGGTTGAGCTCTACGATGTCTTTTTTGATTTCATCGGCGAGGAGTATGCCAAGAACCGGCGCACGGTGCTCATCATCGATGAGGCGCAGAACCTGGGGCCGGAGACCCTGGAGGAGCTGCGCATGCTGTCCAACATCAATGCGGACAAGGATCAGGTGCTACAACTGATTCTTGTGGGACAGCCGGAGTTACGCGACACGCTAAGCTGTTCGGCCCTCGCACAATTTGCCCAGCGTATCGCCGTGGATTATTACATCTCGGCCCTGGATGCGTCACAGACGCGGGCCTATGTCACACACCGCTTGACCGTAGCGGGGGGCGCCGCGGATCTATTTACCGCGGAAGCTCGTGACCTTATCCATACTGCATCGGGCGGTATTCCGCGCCTGATTAACACGCTTTGCGACACTGCGTTGGTTTACGGATTTGCAGAACAGGTACCGGTCATCGGTGCGGATCTGGCCCGAGAGGTGATCGAGGACAAGGCCGATAGCATCGTATTCTCGGGGCGCAAGAAACCCGACAGCGACCGCAGGGAGATGGTTGGTGCGGTACCTTTTCCCTCCGCCAGGCCGGTGATCGAACAGAACGATGCGGCGGCCCGAGAGATGTACCGCGATATCTTTTCAAGCCTCGACGTACGACCCTGACTCTCACCTATGCACCCCGGACGCAACGGCGTGAGGCGCGGGTAAGCGGGGATGGCGCGCACTTGCGCTGTCGCGAGCTCGCTCACACTGGCCCGCATCCGGTCGTTATCATAGCCCCATTGAACGAGAAGCTCCGCTCCCGTTATTGAGAGGTGGTGCGGAGTGGGTTAACCTTTCGGAGTAAGTTCTCCACCGGCAGTTCTCATCCTACGCTATGAATGCACTGGAAAAACGAGCGCGCCGGCTGATGGTGCTGACGCTCGCCCTTGCCGCCCGCGCACCGCTCGCCGCAACGCTCTGGGTCGACGACGCCGAGCTAAGGCGCATCCAGCAGGAACGCCGCGATATACAAAAAGAAATCGTGCATGTTCGCGAGGTGGCCCGGACGTTGGAGGAGGGTGGGAAGGGCGCCCAGTCGGCGGCCAAGCGGTTGGCGATCATGGAGATGCTGCGCCGCGAGCGCCTGATGAGCGAAGCGGAGTATCAAACCCGGCGCCGGGAGGTCCTCTCGGGCCCGTGATGCATGAGCGCAGTGAGCCGTAGCGCGAGCCCCGTTGTCCTCATCACCGGCTGTAATCGTGGTATCGGCCTGGAATTGGTACGCCAGTATGCGCAGGCCGGCTGGCGCGTGTATGCGAGCTGCCGCCGTCCCGAATCGGCGCAGGCGTTAAACCAAATCGCGGCCTCCGCGGAAGGGCGGGTCAGCGTGCATGCGCTGGACGTAACCGATCCCCGGCAGATCAAAGGGCTGAGCGAACTCCTCGCCGACACGCCCATCGATGTGCTCATCAACAACGCCGGCATCGATGCCCAGCGCGACGCCGCTTTCGGTGCCACCGACGAGGAGCGGTGGTTGGAGACCCTGCGCGTCAATGTGATTAGCCCGCTGAAAGTGACCGAGGCCTTCATCAAGAACGTGGCGCGGGGCCGGCGCCGCGTCGTGGCAAGCCTGACCAGCAAGATGGGTAGCATCGGCGGCAACACCACGGGCGGGTGCTACGTCTACCGTTCGTCCAAGGCGGCCCTGAATACCGTGATGCGCAGCGCCGCCATCGACTTACGCGGCAAGGACATCACGGTCGTGTTAGTCCACCCTGGCTGGGTCAAGACCGACATGGGCGGACCCAAGGCCCAGATCGGCGTAGCCGAGAGTGTCGCGCGGGTACGAGCGGTGCTGGACCGGGTGGGGATCGCCGACAGCGGGCGGTTTCTCAACTTCGACGGCTCGGTGATCCCCTGGTAGGGAGTGCGCCGGCCGCCGCACAATCGCTAGCGGCTGCTACGGGCTCACGGACGCCGCCGCCTCTACGCTGGCCTCCGGCAGAAACGTCCCGGCCAAGTCGTGTCCGTTCAGGGCAGCCGGCTGGGTCGGTCCGTCATTCCTCGCCCGGATCAGCATCCAATAGCCGAAGGCATTGGTGCGGCTTTGGTCGATGACGTCAAGCCGCGTTTCCTCGATAAAGGTATCCAGTGAAAAATCCGGGTGGAATCCCAAGAGCCTAGACAAGGGCGCCAGCAGCCTTTCGATGCTCCCGACCACCGGGTTGCGGCTATGAAAGTGGTTGAGGAAAAACAGCTCGCCGCCAGGCTTGCATACCCGCCGCATCTCGTCGACCAGGCGTTTGGGATTGGGCACCACCGAGGCGACATAGATGGCAGCCACCTTGTCGAAATGGTGGTCGGGAAACTGCATACTCTCGGCATCCATTTCGAGTAGGTCCTCGACCTGCGTCAATCCCAGCCGTGCCTTTCTGCCCCGCGCCCGATCCAGCATCTCCGCCGAGATATCGATGCCAGTGACCCGCACGTTGCTGGGATAAAGGTCCAGCGACAAGCCGGTACCGACGCCTACCTCCAGAATCCTGTCTCCGCCTTGGCAACCCATCTTACGCAGCGCGAGGCGCCGGCCGCGCTGCATTACCGGGCCAAAATAAACGTCATAGATACCGGCGTAGCGCCTGTAGGCCTTACGTACCGAGTCAATATCCAGGCCGAATTTCCCACGTTTGCGGCGCGATTTTGACAGCTTGATCTCTTTGGAATTGGTGCTCATAGTGCCTCTCATGGCTAGTGGGCCCGCTGCGGCGCGCGGCCCGCGCCAGGAGCGCAAGGCTCGAGCGGTATGACGGCGCTTGGAGTGACATCAGGGGCCAAATTCTTGTTGTTTTCCGTCCTTGGCCTATGGGCGGGACGGGAAATCATGTACGACGTGTAATAATGGCGTTAACCCGCGCTCATTTCAACGGCTAGCCAATTGTCCCCGGGATCCTGCCTTGTTCAAGGGGCATACCGTGGCTGGTAATTCAACCTTGCCGGTACTTGGCCTCAAGCTTGCTGGATTCGACCGGTTCCCTTAGGGGGTGGGGTACGCACCTCCTAAGGGAACCATCCTTCCGTCAAGCGAGTAAAGAGGCGTTGCGATGAAGCAGGTAATAGTCGAATGCTGCTGGGAAAAACTGCGCGCGGAGCTGTTACGCGATCCGGATACGGGCATGTACATCGCCAGTTTGACCGCCCCAGTGGCCGGCGGCCATCATCAATTGTTAGCGGCTTATGGGACCAACAACGCCGTGCTGGCCTTTAACGCCATTACACGCTTCGAGCGCCAAGTATTGCTGGGCCGAGCCGCGCGGGCCGCCACTCTGCCGCAGGCCATCGATCGCGCGGCCTGAACAACGCAGAATCGATTATTGATTTAAAGATTAAGCGGCCGGTTGCCTCGCGGCCTCGGCCACTCCGCTGGGAATTACAGGCGTCTCGCAACCGGCGGTCCTGCTCGTTCCACTGGCGCGGTCTATGGCCGTAGCCGTGATAGGCCATGGCCACGTATAGCGCCTCTGCTCCGTGGTATCCCGTCAACGTTTGGCGGCCCGGACCACGAATTGTGCTTGATCGTGTATCGCCCCGTCCGGCCCTTCCAGGCGCAGCGTATGCCGGCCGGCCCGGGGTTGCCATCGATGTGGCTGTGCCGCGTCCAGGGGCACCTCGTTGTCCAACCGCAGCCGCGCGCCTTGTAGCGAACCCTCCGCCTGTAGCACAAGCCATTGGCGGGCGGGCGGTATATCCGGATCTAACGCGACGGTCAGCCCGTCGGGCGGCGCGACGATGCGCGGAGGTCTTTGCGCGGATGGCGCTACACGCACCAGTGTAGAGTCCGTCCCGGCGAGAAACCACTCGCTACGCGCCGCCTCGATCGGCGGATCGAATCGTACGGTCCGCTGGACCAGGGCTTGCGGGGGCCGCGGCGGGTCCGAGCCACCGCCACGGTGTAGATGCGCCATGATCGAGAGCCACACGGGCGCCGCGCCCGTGACCCCGGATACGCGCTGCATAGCGTCGCCCTCGAAGTTCCCGACCCATACCGCCACCGTGTAACGGCGGCTGAAACCGATGCACCAATTGTCGCGCATGTCCTTACTGGTGCCGGTCTTGACCGCGCTCCAAAAGGGCGTGGCGAGCGGGCTGTCGAGCCCGAAGGTCACGCTACGCCCGGCCGCATCGCTGAGGATATCCGCGACCAGGAACGCGGATGCAGTGCTCATGACGCGCCGTGCCGGCGGCCCGCGCGCATCAGCGCGGAACCGCACGGGGCGATACCAGCCGCCATTGGCCAGTGCGCGGTAGGCCTGGGCCTGCTCGATCAGGCTGACCTCGGCCGAGCCCAGCGCCAGCGAATACCCGTAGTATTCTCCCGGCCGCGCGATCCCGCGATACCCGAGGTCGAAGAGCCGCGCACGGAACGGCTCGATACCGGTCAAGCGCAGGGTCTGCACGGCGGGGATATTCAGCGATCCGGCCAGGGCCGTGCGCACGCTGACCAAACCCTTGAAATCGCGCTCGTAGTTTTGCGGGACGTACAGGCCGACCGGCGTCTCCAGGTTGATCGGCGAGTCGTTGAGCAGCGAGGCGGCAGTCAAATAACGCCGCTCCAGTGCCAGCCCATACAGAAACGGCTTGAGCGTGGAGCCGGCCTGGCGGCGTGCCCGCACGCCGTCCACCTGCGCGGCGCGCGAATAAGGCCCGGCCGAGCCCACATAAGCGAGCACCGAGCCCTCGGCATTGTCGATGACCAGCGCCGCGCCGTCGCGCACGTTTTGCACGGCGAGCCCGAGCAACTGTCCCGCCAGGGCCTCATGGACGATGGTCTGGATGCGCGCGTCCAGGGTCGTGTGCAGCCGCTCGCCCGGGATGCGCAACAGCAGTTGCGCCAGATGCGGTGCAATCCCATGCCCCAGCGCCAACCGCGGGCCTCGGGTCAGTACCGCCGCGGCCAGCCGCTGAATATCGGCGCAGTTCACCGCGAGCCGCAGTTGCGCGGCGAGCGCGCAGGCGCGGCGCGCAACCGTGGCCGGCGCCGCATTCGGTGCCGGTAGCAAGGCGGCCATCAGCACCGACTCCAAAGGGTCCAGCCCGGCCGGCGACTTGCCGAGCAACGCCCGCGCAGCGGCCGCGATCCCCTGCAGCTCGCCACGAAAGCTCACCTGATTGAGATAGGCCTCCAGGACCTGCTGTTTATCCCAGTCGCGCTCCAGTAGCCACGCCGCCCGGAGTTGCGCAAGTTTCTGGCGCAGCGAGCGGCCATTGCGCCGTCCCGCAAGCGCCGGATCGAGCAGTGCCGCGAGCTGCATGGTGATCGTGCTGGCGCCGCGGCTGCGCTCGCCACCTAAGGCGCCTAGGAGGGCCGCGGCGAGGGCACGCGCATCGACGCCGTGATGCCGATAGTAGCGCCGGTCCTCGGCGTACACGACGGCCCGCACCAAGGCCGGCGAGACCTCGGTGAGCGGGGTCCACGCGAGCCGCCGCAGGCTGAGATCGGTGCGGAGCGTATGCAGTACCGCGCCATGTCGGTCGAGCAATACGGCCTCCGAAGATCGCCAGGCTTCACGCACCGATTGGTATGACCTCACGTCCCCCGATCGGTACGCAACAACTAGCGCCACGCCGGCGACCAGGGTCGCGACGAGCAGGCCCCGAGTCGCGCGTTTCACTGCGCTCAACCGACTTGCGTCCGACCCATCATCGCCTACCGACGGCCGCTCGTGCACGATCGATCAAGCGATGGAAGGGTCCGGGCTGACCTGCCCTTGCAAGCGCACGAGCTGCGGAAACTCACTGGCCCTGAATAGCGCCTTCGCGCCGCCATAGCGGCGCCGCAGCGTGTCCATACCGCCCTGTTCCCGGTCCACGACGGCCAGCGCCCCGACGATCTCATAGCCCTCGTGCTGGAAGACCTCGCCAGCCTCGATGATCGAACCGCCGGACGTCACGACGTCGTCGACCAGGACGATCCGCGTGCCGCACGGCAACTCGTTTTCGACCCGCTTCATGGTACCGTGGGCCTTGGGCTCCTTGCGCGCGATGGCGCCGTGCAGAACGCCGCGATGGGTCTGAAACGCGCGCACGAGCACGGCCGCGGTAATGAAATCGGCGCCCATGGTCAGGCCCCCGATCGCCGTCGGGGCGAGCGGAAGCCGGTCGATCTCTTCCAGCATCCGATCGGCAATCAGCGTCAGGCCTTCGCCGCTCAGCGTTATCCGCTTGCAATCGAAATAAAAGCGGGAACGGCGCCCGTTGCTGAGGACGAAATCGCCGTCCGTGAGCAGACAGTGAGCCTGAATCAAATCTCTTAGGTGATCGCGAACGCCGTGCATGCTTGCGTATCTGCTGGTTTGCGAGGGTACGGCCTTCGGTGGGCATGCAGTATCGTTCCGGGCCGGGGCAGGGTCAACGGCTTAACGCGATGACGCAAAACGGACTCCGCTAGGGCTGCCGGCGCGTCGTTCAGTAACCCTGCTCGCGAAGATAGCGTTCAATATCCTCCTTGGAAAAACCCAGCTTGCGGGCGACGTGATCGGCGTGGCTCACCTTGGAGATCCCGTCCACCAGTCGGTAGGTCGGCATCTCCGCCCTGAATTCCACTTGGCGGCACTGCCCTACGCCACGCCGGTTGAAGCTTTCTACCAGCTCATGGTTATGCGTGATGAGCACGGTGCTGGCGCCGATGCGGGCGAAACCGTCCAACACCGCACTGGAAATCGCCAGCTTTTCCTCATAGGTCGTGCCCTCGGCCATCTCGTCCAGGATCACCAGGGAACGCGGCGTCGCGGCCATGAAGATCTCCTTGGTGCGTTTCAGCTCGGTGCCGAAACGCCCCTCCCGATCGGCCAGGGTGCCGACCTCCGGGGCCTGGTAAAAAATGCGGTCCGCCAGCACCAGTTCGGCCTCGCGGGCCGGTACGTAACAACCGATCTGGGCGAGGAGTTGCACCTGGGCGAGGGTCTTGCACAAGGCGCTCTTGCCGCCGCTGTTCGGACCGGTGATGAACAGCGTCCGGTCGCGGTCGAGATCGAGGTCATTGGCGATATACTCAGCATTCGTCTTGCCCAGTATCGGGTTCCTGACCTGCCGCAAGCGCATCCCATGACGCCGGTCCTCGCGCAGTTCCGGCAAAACGGCCAGCGTGGGAAAATCCCGGGCATAGCGATCGAAAGCGAGCAGCATATCCAGAGTCCCCAGGGCCGCCAGCGCGCGCTGTAGCTCCTCGGCGCCGCGAAACCGATCGCGCAAAGGATAGATGAAGTTGTCGCGATCGAAGTTGCCTACCATGGGCACATACAGCCCCACGAGCGGCATCAGAAACACCATGGTGAGGGGCAGCGCCGGGCTTTGCAGATAACTCGCCACGGGCTCGACGTGCATCAGGATAGCCGCGAGCGCGGTCGCGGCGAGCAGGCGCGGCTTAAGCAGCGAGGGCCGGAATTTGATCCTCGGCACGTAGGCCCTCAGTTGCCCCTTGAGCGCTAGGCCACGCTCGGTAATATACACCGGCCCGGCCATGAATTGCTGGGCGCTGGTGCCGGCATAGCCGGTGAGGGCGCCGATCAAGCCTTGCAGATACGGGCTTTCGGCCTTGGGCAGGTGCCGGGCGCTGTCAAGGACATCAAGCAGGAAGCGCGTACCGCGCCTATAGACCTCGTAACCGTAACCCTCGATCTCCATGCGATTCGGCGTCTTGCCCATAAACCCCATGAAGTGGCCGAACAACAGCTCGTACAGGGACCGCTCGCGCGCGGCGGCCGTGCTCAGCAAAGACCCCAGGCGCTCGCGCAATTGGACACGGCTCCTCAGCTCCTCCAAGGCCACGTGCCTGGCCTGTAGGTCGGCTACCGACTGCAAGGGACGCAGCAGGCTGTTATGCAGCGTCGCCTGACCGGCCAAGGTAGGGCAGGTATTCACGGACTCGAACAGCCGCTCGACCTCGATCATGCGCGCGCTCGCGTCATCGACGACGCCCAAGCCCATCGTCGGTGGCCGGGTGGCGCGGGGCGCGGCGCCGAGGTCGCGGCTGGTCTCGACGGCCATGAAGAAGTCCTTGATCGCCGTGACTGGGATCATGCTCGCGACGCCATACCGGGAGCAGGGGTTTCGCTGTCAGCGGGGCGCAGGTGAATGCGTTGGAGCCACGTCGCGCGATATTCAACGCCTAGGATTTCACCCCGAGAGCGTTGATAACACGGCACCGCGTCGGGGATCGGGCCCTCACGGATCACGGGCCACCCGAAAGCCGACCTCATCGTAACCGTTGCCGGGGCGAAACGAGAAGCGCTTAGTGGTGCGTAGCGAACGGGTCGGGTGGCCGAAACTCCCGCCGCGCGCCGCGCGAGTCGCACATGCCGGCGTCTCCCAGGTACTGCCGTCGCCGGGTGCGGATGCGTAGCTCGGGTGATAGCAATCCTGGACCCATTCCATGACGTTGCCGGCGGTATCGTAAAGCCCCCAGGGATTGGGCTGGAATCGCCCTACCTCGACCGGACCGCTAGGCAGCCTCGAGCGGGAACAGCCGTAACAGCGCGCTAGGTCCTGGCCGATCAAAAATCCCCAACAATACGGGGTCGTGGTGGCGGCCGCCGCGGGATAGTCCCATTCCGCTTCGCTGGGCAGCCGATAGGTGTGGCCGGTCTGTTGCGACAGCCACCGCGTATAAGCGACTGCATCCGCCCAGCTTACGTAAACGACCGGTCGCCCCGGTTCCTCGCCGGAGCCCGCAGAGGACGGCATACGCCGCCCGGTGGCGCGCGCAAACCGCCCGTACTCGGCGCGCGTCACTTCGTATTTGGATAGGCCAAACCGCCGCAGTATGACCTCATGCTTGGGCTGTTCCTCGGGGTCGGCGCCGGGGCGTGCATTGCCCATCTGAAAAGACCCTGCCGGGATCCACAGCATCTCCGGACCGCCGGAATCACGGAACGGCTCGGATTGCACCGGTGACGTGAGCGGCGGGGGGCTCGCCTCAACCGGTGTCTCGAGGCCTCCTGCCGGCAGTTCTCCCACCGCCGGCGGCGGCAAACGTTGTTCGTCCGGCGCCGGCAAGTCCTGGGCGGTACGGTCCCCATCGGAGGCTGGTATAGCCATGCGAGCGGGCCGGTGTAGCCCGAGCCAAACAGCGGCGATGCCGAGGCCTGCAACCAGGCACAGGGCCGCCACCCACCGGCCCCAGCGCCGCTCCGGGACCGGCGTGGACTCGGCCGCAGAAACGGTGGCGGCAGGAACGCTGACCGGGACCTCCTGGCCACCCGTGACATCGAAGATCGCGGCAAAGGGGTCGATCTCCACTTGCGGTGCGGCCGGCTGTTGGCCCGGCTGCGGCGGGGCGACGTGGGCCCGGACGGATAGGACAGTGGTATTGTCCTGGTGCCGGTCGCCGACGTTGAGCACCCAGTCCAGTAGTTTGTCTACACACTGTTTGCTGGTCTCCGCGCCACGCGTGAGGGTTACGAGCTTGCTCGTATCCAGGGTATTGAGGCCGTCGCTCGCGAGCAGCAACTGATCGTCCACAGCGAGCGGGCGCGGTGTCTCCGGACAATCGATCTCGAAGATCTCGTCGCCGGTGAGGGCGCTCAACAGCATGTTGCGGGAGCAACCGGCCTCGGGCTCGATCGGCTGACCCAGGCCCGCCAGCCGATCCAGATAACCGCCATAGCTGTGATCGGCGTTCCATTTTTCTAGTTGGCCGTTGCGCAGCGCATAGAGATGGCTATCGCCGACGCTCGCCCAATACACGCCGGTTGGACCCAGGATCGCTGCGACCAGGGTGCAACCCATGCCCTGCAAGGCCGGGGTCTCCCGGATAGCCGCACCGATGGCCCGATTGGCCTCTTCCACGGCGCCCCGCAGAAGGGCCGGCAGGTTGTCGCCGGGATAATGGGACTGTATGAAACTACTTACGGTCTGTACTGCGAGGTTGCTGGCCACGTTTCCCGCCGCGTGGCCACCCATGCCGTCGGCCACGATAAGCAAAGCCTCGGACTTGCGCGTGCTGTGATCGAGGTAGGTTAAGAGGTAGCTATCCTCCTGGCAGTCCCGGTTCCCAATGGTCTGTCCGCCTGCGAACTCCAGGCTCAAAGACATATCGATGAGAGCCCCCCCGGGGCATCAAGCCTCGACGATAGATGCCGGATCGCTCGCGTCACCGCCGTATTGTAACCCTGGAATTGCCCGCGTGCATGCCATAACCACTGTCGTTCCCCATCCTGACGCGCCGGAGCCGGAATGGCTGGCCGGGGCCGGACTGTAGCGGGCGCAGGCAGTGCCGGCCTATCCCTGCGGGTTACGGCAGCAGCACCTTCGGTAATCGAATCGCGCTATGGGTAACCCGGTAACGAGTAACCCTCCGTTCGAGTATCTTTAACCGATGCGATCGACATGCTTAGCGCCGCTGGTTCAGCGCCGTACCCGTTGCGGCCCCGGCAATTCGCGGCCACGCCCAAGCGCCCTACAGCGGTGGGTGGCGTGTCTGTGCGGCGGCCTGCTGGGTTTCACACCCCTGGCGGCGGTGCAGAGCGGCGCGGATGCGAAGGGCTTGGCCGGTAAATTAGCGCCCGGGGACTATGTAGTCGAGGTCGTCAACAGCTATCCGCACGATCCGGCAGCCTACACCCAGGGCCTGCTCTATCACGCCGGCCATTTATATGAAAGCACGGGTCTGTACGGACAATCCAGTCTGCGCAAGGTAGATCCGGGCTCCGGCCGTGTCCTTGCCAAGGTCTCCCTCGCGCGCGCGTTGTTCGCCGAGGGCCTGGCGCTACTCGGCGGCCGCTTATTCCAACTGACGTGGAAGGAGGGCCTCGGTTTCGTGTACGAATTGGAGACCTTGGCAAGGGTCGGGCAGTTCGAGCTGCCGAGCGCGGAAGGCTGGGGTCTCACGAGCGACGGCCTCTCCTTGATCCTCAGCGATGGGTCGCAGCGCCTGTATTTCCTCGACCCGGTGAGTTACGCGGTCCGCCGGACCCTGGAGGTCGCATCGGATGGGGCGCCGGTGATGCGGCTCAACGAATTGGAATACGCGTGGGGCGAGATCCTCGCCAACGTCTGGCTGACCGATGCCATCGCCCGCATCGATCCGCGCGACGGCCGGGTGCTCGGCTGGATCGATCTCAAGCCGCTGCATGCGCACCTACCGCTGACCTACGCCCGGGTTGCCGAGCTGAACGGCATTGCCTACGACGCCGGGCGCGACCGCTTATTCGTCACCGGCAAGCTGTGGCCGCGCCTCTTCGAGGTACGTTTACGCCGGCGGTCCCCGGCGTCGGTGGAGAAATGATCCTGATGGGAGGATCCGATAGGGATGGTTGGTTCCTGGGCTATCTCGATAGGGTCGTCGGGTTTACGTTGGCGGTGTGCTGACCAGCTCCGTCGGCACCGTGATCACGCAATGGGTGCTAAATTTTGGGGGTTACCGTGGCCAAGTGTGGCGGAGGGGTTGCAGCGCCTGCTGGTCCACATCGACAGCCGTTTGGCCGCGCATGCCGGAGAGATCGTCAGCACGGTCTTGCATCATCCGCTGGTCGAGGGCGGGTTGGAGATTTTAGAGGTTACTTCGAGCGCCGGCACGCCTGAACCTTGCGATCATCCCCGCGGGTCTTGGAGTCGCAACGGGCGGGGCGCTTACCGTCGGTGCGCCCCTGCCGTGCGCGAGCCGAACCAGGGCGAAAATGCCGCCAAATAGCCCGGCCATGCCGGCGGCAAACACCGCGGCCCGCGAGCCGTTGCCCCAGATGACCGCGTAATCGCTGGGATTGATAGACCCGGTAAGGCCGGGGATACTGGGCAGGTCCATATCACCACCGCCCGCCTTGAGCTGTGCCGTGAGACCCTTTTCCGTATGCTGCGCCATATCGCAATGCACGAAATAGGTCCGTTTCAGGCTCGGTACGATAAAGGTGCCGGTCTTCTCGCCCGGCCCGGTGACCTCGATGTGGAACATCCCCTGGGGATGGATGTATTTCGGCAGGCCGTGGATCATCCATTGGTGGCGGATGTCGTCCTCATTGATGAATCGCACGGTAACGCGGCTACAGGGTTGCACGTCCCACTGATGCTGGTCGTACGAAAACATGAGCCCCGGAAATCCGCGTGCGTATTTCCGCCCCGCGCGCACCGTGAGCTTGACTTCCTCCGAGATCGCGGGGCAATCCTGAGGGAGACGGTCCTTGTTCTCATTCATGACCGCCCCCTGCATGTCCATGACCATGCCCTCGTGGGCATGGGCAAAATGGCCGGCAGGCTCGCCTGAGGGCAGGGCCGGTTGTTGATAGCTTGCGTCGCCCCGTGTTTCGGCCGGCGGCACCGCTGCCTCGATAGGCTTTTCGCCCCCGCCGCCCAGCATGCTGACGGCGCCCGCCAGCACCGCGCCGCCGATGATGACTCCGATGATTGCCATAGGCCGACTCATACCTCTGTGCGCCTTTTAGCGGAATACAGGACGACGACCGCGCCCCCGAGGAGCAGCCCGATGGCAAAGGCCAACAGGACCGGACGGGTCAAGGCCGGGGCTTGCGGTGCCGGGTCCATCAAGGCGCCTTCTTTATCGACGGTCATCCACACCGGCACCTTGCGCTCGTAGAATTCCTTGGTGAAGAACGGGTTGAGGTCCATACCGTGCGTCATCGGCAGGCCGGTCTTGGTGAGAAAATCGTCATAGGCGATCATCGTGATGTTCCCGCCCGGAAACTGCCCGTTGGTGGTAATCGCCGTCTCGGCGTGATCGTGCATCATCCACACACCGGGTCCATAGCTGTTGAGCCCGTCATCGACCGTGGTCAGCTCCAGGTCATAGCGTTGCGCGGGCGCCAGATCGAAGGTGTCGCGCTGGACCCAGGCGTTCGGATTGTGCGGAACCCCGTCGTAATGCGTGATCTTCAGCTTGTGGCCGTGGGTATGGATCGCGATGGCCCTGTCGTCGGCGCCATTCGCCATGCGCAGCTTGACCTTGGCGTTGGGCGGTACGGCGATGATCGATTCGCGCAGCGTATAGGGGAAGGATCGGCCATTCAACGTGAAGTATTCCGGCCTGCGTTGGGTCGGATCATAGACGCGGCTGGTCAAATACCCGATGACCCGAGCATCGTTGGAGGTCTTGATGAGGTCATTGAGCTCGCGATCGAAGTCCTGGTAGATGAGGTCATACTCCCGCGCGTACGTCTCGCGTACCGCCACCGAGGGATGACGCACGTGGCCGGCCCCGATGTTGAGGGTCTGCACCCAGTTGTTCGGCCGGTTGTCCTCGACGACGAACAGCCCCATCAGCCCCATCGCCACGTGCACCGGGGCCTGTTCATGGCAATGGTAGAGTTGCGTACCGGCCACGCGCGGCGTGATCTCATAGGTGAAGCTCTCGCCCGGCATGACCTGGATATGACTGGTCTCCGGCACGCCGTCGTTGCCGCGCTTGTCGCCGTGCATGGGGTGGTCGAGATAATACGGATGGTCTACCCCATGGAGATGGATGGTATGGGGCAGATAATGGGTGTTCTCCAACGTGATGCGCACGCGGTCCCCGAC
>JBOIDW010000250.1:0-1822 GCA_050740655.1 Gammaproteobacteria bacterium
CGGTGCCTACCACGCGGCAGCGGCTTGTCGTTGGCACGCCGACCTGGGGGCGACTCAGTGCAAATGGCCCATCTTGCCCGTCCTGTAGTCGTTCATCGCCTGCACGAGCTCATCTTGGGTATTCATCACAAACGGACCCTCTCTCGCGACGGGTTCGTCGATCGGCTCACCCTGGAGCACTAGGACGGTGGCGTCTGCTATGGCATCGATGGAAATGCGCTCTCCGCCCGGCACCAGCAGTGCCAGCTCCGCTTCATTTACGGCCTGCGAACCGTTCAAGAACAGCTTGCCCTTCAGCAGAAAGACCCCCGTATTATGGCCGGCCGTGAGCGTAAGCTCGGTGCGATGGCCGGCCTTCAGCCGCAGGTCATAAAGATGGATCGGCGTGAAGGTCTTGGCCGGTCCCTGGATGCCGCGGAATTCACCGGCGATCACCCGGACATGACCGCTATCCTCGGGCAGATCGATGACGGGGATCTGCTCTTTCAGCAGGGTTTGATATCGGGGCGGCGACATCTTCAAGGCCTTGGGGAGGTTGACCCATAATTGCACCATCTCCACGGTGCCGCCCTGCTTTGCGAATGCCCTTTCATGCATTTCTTCGTGCACGACCCCTGAACCCGCCGTCATCCATTGCACTTCCCCGGGGCCGATGGTGCCGTGATTCCCGGCGGAATCCCGGTGCGCTAAGGCCCCCTGATAAACGATGCTCACCGTTTCGAAGCCGCGGTGGGGATGTTCGCCTACGCCACGCGGCGTATCGGTGGGGGCGAACTCGGTTGGGCCTGCATAGTCCAGCAAGAGAAAAGGACTGATTCGTTGGCCCACGTCGTTACTCGGGAAAAGGTTGCGCACGGGAAAGCCATCGCCCACCCAGCGCGTAGAGGCACTCCGGTATACCTGTTGTACTTGCTTGACGGTTTCCATATTGACCTCCTGACCGCTTACTTCGGCGCTGGCCGCGCGTACGCCGGCAAGCATCCGATATACTGACAATGGTTATAACTTACGCTTTTACTGACGTCATGCCGGCGAAAGCCGGCATCCAGGATGAGCTGTTACGCCGCACTGGACCCCGGCTTTCGCCGGGGTGACGGTTAACAGGTGGCCTCTTGCATCTTTAGGAAAATTATGCCCGTTCGCAGTATAGAAAAGAACTCGAAGCCTTATGCCATTACAAGATTGCCGGTAACTATTCTCACGCTTGTTTCAGGCTTGCGAAGTCGATTACGAAACTATAGCGCACGTCGCCTTCAACATGCGCTCGTAAGCGTCGTTGATCCGCTGGATCGGGATTACCTCGACATCGGACCCCACCCCGTGTTCGGCGCCGTGCCCAAGTGCAGCAGCGTTTTCCTAGATCCGATCTCCGCCTAGCCGGTGCGGGAACTGGAGGCTTCTGCGGAGAAAAGCGCCATCTTTCCCAAACGTCATCAAGGCAACTGGTTGATGAGGGCGCGCAACGCATCGACTTCGCCTTGGATACGCTCAAGCCCCTGGATCAGGCGGGCTCGCGTCGGGCCTACAGGACCTGCTTGTTCCAAGCCCCAGAAGCGGGCGATGCGCAGGCTGGAGCAGATGTCGGCGTCAACAATAAAGGCCGCGACCGTACCGCATTGCTCCGCACCGGGACCCGGATCGATCGGGGTCGCATGGCCCATACCGCGCACGGTATAGCTCTCGACCCGCGCCACGCCCTGCGGGTCCTGGAACACCCGGTGGGGATGCCCCGCCACAGTGTCTTCCACGTCCGCTACGCGATCGATGCCGAGTACATCGGTCCATTGATCGATCAGCTCCGCGGCGTTCACCGGTGCCACGG
>JBOIDW010000251.1:0-1693 GCA_050740655.1 Gammaproteobacteria bacterium
ACATGGGCCAGATCGACGAGGCGGAGACCAAGCAATTGGACACCTCCAACTACAGCGCGACCACCCACATCGGTAAGACCGGCGTGGAAAAATCCTATGAAGCGGTGCTCCACGGCCGCGTTGGCTATCAAGAAGTGGAGGTGAATGCCGAAGGGCGCGTGATCAGAGTCTTGAAGCGCGTGCCGTCAGAACCGGGTCGGGATCTGCACCTGTCTATCGATACCCGGCTGCAACGTGCCGCCTTGAAGGAGCTAGGAGCGAGGCGGGGCGCGGTGGTGGCAGCCGATCCTCGAACCGGGGCGGTGTTGGCCTTGGTCAGTACCCCGGTGCATGACCCGAATGTATTCGTCGGCGGTATAGGCATCGACGAGTACAAAGCATTGCGTGATTCCCCGGATCGGCCGCTTTTCAATCGCGCGCTACAAGGAGTGTATCCACCCGGTTCCACGATCAAACCGTTCGTAGCGCTGGCCGGCCTGGAGTCAGGGTTGAGAACGCCCGAGACGGCGAGCTGGTGCCCCGGTTGGTTCAGCCTGGCCGGACAACGCCACAAGTACCGCTGTTGGAAAAAGACCGGTCACGGGCACGTGGATCTCGGGCAAGCCATTGCCCGATCCTGCGATGTGTATTTTTACCGCCTGGCGCACGATCTCGAAATCGAGCGTTTGCACAGCTACCTGAGCCGGTTCAGCTTCGGACGACCGACGGGAATCGATTTGCCGAGCGAGGCATCCGGGATTCTGCCCTCGCCGGCGTGGAAACGAAGCTCGCGGCGTCTTGCCTGGTATCCCGGGGAGACCTTGCTCACCGGCATTGGGCAAGGATTCGTATTGGCGACGCCCTTGCAGCTCGCAACCGCCACGGCGACGCTCGCTAACGGTGGCCGCCGCGTTACACCGCGGGTCGTGAGCCGCACGGTCGACCGCCGGGCTCAGACGAGCACCACGGTGGAGGATCCCGCCAAGGCCGAAGCCCCCTTCATCAAGGCCGCCGACCGACAACAGATCGTTCAAGCTATGGAACGGGTCGTTCACGGTAGCGACGGCACGGCCCGAACGGTCGGCCTGGATGCCGCCTTTCGGTTTGCGGGGAAGACCGGTACCGCCCAGGTGTTCAGAATCAAGCAAGGTGAGGTGATCAATAACAAAAACGTCCCGGAGCATCTGCGTGATCACGCCCTATTCATAGCATTCGCTCCGGCGGAAGCGCCGGTTATCGCGCTGGCGATCATGGTCGAGCACGGGGGCAGCGGCAGCGAGGCCGCGGCGCCGATCGCGCGCAGACTCTTGGATCAGTATCTTGGCGCCGACCCGACGGAGATGCAGCAAGTTGGCGGTGGATAGCCTGCGCCCGGCCATTAAGCGGTTTCATCTCGATGCGCCTCTCCTCACTGGGGTGCTGATCTTGTGTGCGATGGGTTTGCTGGTGCTCTATAGCGCCGGCGGGCAACAGATGGGAGTTGTCATCGGCCAAGGCGTGAAGATGGCCGCCGGGCTTGGGATCATGGCCGGCATGGCGCAGATCCCCCCGGCCCAATTCAGACGCTGGGCACCCTGGTGCTATGCGATTGGCGTGGCGCTGCTCGGTTTGGTTATGCTTCTAGGCACGGGGCGCGGCGCCCAGCGCTGGCTCGATCTCGGCGTCATGCGTTTTCAACCCTCGGAGCTGATGAAGATCGCGGTGCCGATGATGG
>JBOIDW010000252.1:0-2524 GCA_050740655.1 Gammaproteobacteria bacterium
GCTATATTGCGTCTTCGAAGCTGGCATTCTCAGGTAGCTTCGTGAGGGCTTCAAGGACTTGCTGCTTGATCGTTGAGGCGGTCATCGGCAGATCCTCCAGCGGGTCCAGCGAATTCTACATTGAGACGGGTCGCGTGTTCAAGCGACAAGGCGCGGCCTAACGAAACGCGCTTAGTTGGGATGAAGCGGCTGGCCATCCACAACACGTGGTGGCAACATCGCCCCACAACCTTCAACGCGGTCGTACAGCCGCAAAGGGACGGGAGGCCAGCCGCCATGGATACGAAAACGAGGGAGGTCTCAACAGCAACGACTTCGGGCGGGTGAGCGCGTGTTACAACGCTATCGGTAGGTGACCTGGCCTGCCCCGCGTCCTTCGAGCCCGCGCAGGCTCCACCCACTGCCACGAGAGTTAGACTGAGGAAAGCACGCCGAATCGCTGACATCGCTCCTGTGCCGTCTAACGAACGTCGGGGATCAGCCGCGCGCTTTGGCGCGTCGGCTGCATGCCCTTGATGTTTCCAAGAAGTGCCCTCAAGGGGTACCGTCTCAGCGACCGCTCAAGATCGCGAACCGCTACCCCAGGAGGGCACTCCCATGTGGTACTCCGGCATCGACCAGCACCGGGCGTTCTGCGTCATCACAACCTACGGGCCCGACGGGCCGCGCGTCAAACAGGCCCGCGTGCCGAGCACGGCCCTCGGGCTCCAGCAGTATTTCGTCGAGTTCCCCGGGCCCCACCGGGCCGTCGTGGAGTCCACCGGCGCCTGGTACTGGCTCGCCGACGTCCTCGCCGCACTGGGGGTCGAGCTCACCCTCGCCCACGCGACCCGGCTCAAGGCGATCGCCGCCGCCAAGGTGAAGACCGACCAGGTCGACTCGGACATCCTCGCGCTGCTGCTCCGGGCCGACCTCATCCCGGTGGCCCACATGATTGCGCCCGCCCAACGGGGCCCCCGCGACCTCATGCGCACCCGGCTCCGCCTGGTCGAGAAATCCGTCAGCGCGCAGAACAGCATCGACCGCCTGCTCGGCAAGTTCAACGTGCTCGACGTGGGGGACCTCGACGCGCTCTACCAGCTCCAGGCGTCCTGTCATACAGCCCAACTCCAGCTGCTCGACGAGCAGATCACCACGCTCGAGCGCGCCCTGCATCCGCACCTCATCCCGAACGCTGACGTGCAGCGCCTCCTCTGGATTCCGGGCCTCGGCAAGGTGAATGCGTTCACCCTCTATACCGAGATCGACGGCATCGCGCGCTTCCCCTCAGCGAAACAGTTCTTCTCCTACTGCCGGCTGGTCCCCGGCGCCGCCAACTCGGGCGGCCGCACGCGGCACCGCTCGGGCTCCAAGGCCGGGAACCGCTACCTCAAGCTCGCGTTCAGCCACGCCGGCATCCGCGCCGTCCAGTACTACCCCGAGATCCGGGCCTTCTTCAAGGCCAAGGCCCGGAAGAAGCCAATCCGCATCGCCCGCACCCTCGTCGCGCTCGAGTTGGCACGCATCGTCTATCACGTGCTCGCCACGCAGGAGGACTTCAACGGGCAGTTCAAGCACCGTCCGCTCAGTCATCGAAAACACGCAAAGTGGCCACGCCGGGCAAGCCCACCCGCCTAACTGACTCTCCTCACGGGGGGTCACGCGCTTGATTGGGAAGCCCGGCGTTGTGCCAACGCTGCATCTGGGATCGCCTCGGTCGGAGGCGACGGCTCGCGCTCAACCGCGGCGAGTCGATGAGCCCATAATGGTGTTTGGACGCCACCGCGGGTGACGTTCGACCGATGCGACCGGCAATCGCCGCTCGGAGGTCCAGGAAAAGGGGACGACCAGACAGGGCGGCGAGCTGCGCTCGCCGCGGGGATTCACTACGCCCCCTTGACCGCGCACTTCTTAATGGGGTTAGGCCGCTGGCTATCGCGCATCGAGGAATTCTTGAACCGTGAGCCCAATGTCGCGGGCAATTTGGCGCAGGAGAGTCGGTGAGATATCTCGGCCGGCATGAACGGGAACGGTGGTTACGCGACCATCGGCGTGTCGGAATTGCTTGTGCGAGCCTCGTTGCCGAATCTCTCGAAAGCCCAGCCGCTCAAGAAGGGCCACCACCTCGCGAGGCTTGAGGATCGGTGGCTTCGCCACGGATCAGGCCACGACGGTCTGAATGCCGACGAATTCGGTTTCAAGTTGAGGTTCCCCATCCTCGAGAAGGAGGGCAATGACTTCCTTCAAGTTGCGGTTGAGTTCGTCTAAGGTCTCGGCCTGGCTGTGAGCGCCGGGGAATCCAGGGACGTAGCCGACATACAGACCGGTGTCGGGATCGCGCTCGACGACCGCGGTATAGGTCTTCATGGCTGGGAAGGATACTAAACGGCGCCTCGCCATGCCAGCGGCCTAACGAAACGCGCATAGTTGGGATGAAGCGGCTGGCTATCCACGACACGTGGTGGCAACATCGCCCCACAACCTTCAACGCGGTCGTACAGCCGCAAAGGGACGGGAGGCCAGCCGCCATGGATACGATAGGGCT
>JBOIDW010000253.1:0-3887 GCA_050740655.1 Gammaproteobacteria bacterium
CCGAGTTGACGGGCGCGTTCCAGGACTGCTTCCGCGCCACCGCACCCGAGGTATTCCCGCAGGAGGCGTTGGTACTCTTGCCAAAGATCGGTTTCTTGCGTCGGCATGGCAGAGACGCTCCCGCTAGGGCTGCGCGCCTGCCGCGGGCAGCCCCAGCCAGCGCGCTACCAGCACCAGCGCATCGTCGGTGCCCTTTGCGTAGTGGGCCAGCAGGCGGTCGGCGTGCTGCTGCGGCGTTTCGTTGGCCACGGGCCCCTCGCCGAAGCCGCTGTGAACGCCGTCGGTGGCGAAGATCAACGTGTCGCCGGGCTGAACCGGAATCAGGCCCGCGCCCAAGGGCGGCAACTGGCAACCGACGATCCCGCCGTGCAGGAGGATGCTCTCGCGCGGAGCACCCGCTTCAGCCCGAAGCAGGACGCCTTCCACGTTACCGACCCCGGTCCAGGCCAAGGTGGCCGCAACCGGATCGAACGACGCCAGACTCATCGCCGCGCCGCGCGTCCCGCGCATCGCCGCATGACAGCGCCGCACCAGATTGACAACGGATTGGCCCGCGTGCGCTGCCAAGGTGGCCACGGCGGCGCGCGCGGCGACCGCGGCCTCTTCCCCGTGACCCAGCCCATCGACGGCGGCCACCAGGACGCCGTTGACGAACGGCTGAACCAGGTGCAGATCTCCCGACACCGCCTGCCCCGCCAATCGGTGGGCGGCCACACCCCAGTCGAGCAAGGGCAGCGAACGCTCCCCCCAAGAACTCATGTCACCCCATCCACTTCTTGATCGTCACGATCGTGCCCTTGCCGACGGCCGACTCGATGTTGAACTCGTCCATCAATCGCCTCGTGCCCGGCAAACCCAATCCGAGGTTTTTCCCCGTCGAATAGCCGTCTTGCATGGCCAGGGCGATGTCGGGGATCCCCGGCCCCCGGTCGCGGGCCATGACCTGGATGCCCTTCTTGCCGGCTTTCTCGATGGGGGTGAAGACGATTTCGCCCTCCCGGGCATATTCGAGGATGTTGCGTCCCAGCTCGGAGATGGCGGTGGCGATCAGGGTCACATCGCCGCGCGTAAAGCCGATGCCGACCGCTAAGGCCCGGCCCTGCTGCCGGGCCGTGACGATGTCCGTTTCCAGCCGAATAAGGACGGGCGTTTCCTTGGGGGGGCCGGCGGCAATTTCATCGGGCACGGCGGTTCGTCCCCTCGGTGGCCTTGTCCAGCAAGGCCAGCCCTTCTTCCAGGTCCAGCGCGGTCGCCACGCGTTCCAGCCGCAGGCCCAGTTGCACCATCGCATAGGCCACGTCGGGCTGGATGCCGACGATGACCGTCTCCGCGCCGCGCAGCCGGGTCATGTGGGCGATGCCGCGGAGCGTGCGGCAGGCGAAGGAATCGAGCACGTCCATGGCGGTGACATCGACGATCACCCCCCGCGAGCGGAACCGGCCGACCCGCTGCACCAGGTCCTCTTGCAGCAGCTTCAGGTCGGCATCGGTGAGCGCGGCCTGCACGGTGGCGATCAGATACTCGCCTTGCTTGAGGATCGGAACCGGCATCGCCTAGCGCTCGCGTTCTCGTCCGCCGCCACGCCGGCGCTCCACTTGCGCGACGCGCCTGACCTGGTACCCGAGGATCCGCTCGGCTTCCTCGATGCCGCCTTGCAGGTCGCCCACGGCGTTGATCCTGGCCAGGTCCAGCCCGAGCGTCACCAGGGTCTGGGCGATCTCGGCGGCAAGGCCGGTGACGATGACGCTGGCCCCCATGAGGCGGGAGGCGTCCACCGTCTGCATCAGGCGGTTGGCCACCTGGGAATCGAGGGCCGGCACGCCGGTGACGTCGATGATCACGACGCGGGCACGGTTGTCCCGGATGGACCGCAGCAACTGCTCGGTCAGCTGGCGGGCGCGCTGCGAGTCGATGACGCCGATGATCGGCAGGACGAGCAGGCGTTCGCGGACCTGCAGCACGGGCGTGGACAGCTCGAGGATGGCGTCTTGCTGCTGGCGGATGATGCGCTCGCGTTCCTGGACGAAGCCGACGGCCACCGTAATGGCGATGCGGTTGGCGGCCGGCTCGTAGGCGTCCAGGACGCGGTTGAGCAGGTCGAAGTCCTGCTGATACTTCTGGAACAGCGAGCGGACGACGACGTCGCGCAGCAGCAGCACGATGCCGACGACCTCATGCGTTTCCACGCCCCGAGGGATGATGCGCTCGGACAGGTTGCGGGCATAGGCTTCCAGGGCCTCGACGCTGCCCGACTCCAGCACTTCGACGTAGTTGTCGTAGACGGAGGTGGCCTCGGCAAAGATCTCGTCGCGGCTCATGGCCTTGAGCAGTTCCGCCTCGGTGATGCGCCGGGCCCATTCCTCGCGGAACTGGCTTCGCCCCTGCCGCAGGTGCCCGACCAGCTCGCGCAACATGCTCGCCATGGTCCCGGCCGCGGCCGGACCCGCGTTGGGTTCAGCGGGTGGACTTTGCTTGGCCATGAATTCCTCCGACCTTTGTTGGATACTGGAGCAATAACGAGTGTTATAGCGGATCCCGCCCCGGGCACGACCGCTAGATCTTTATTTCTACCCTATTGTTGCATAAATATCGCTTGGCTGAGGATCTCAGGCGCCCTAGTCCTTGTAGGATGGGTAGAGCGGAGCGAAACCCATCAATCCCCACGCGAACAGACACCATCATTCCATCCCCACCGAATCCATGCCCTGCAACCCTCCACCCGTGGGATACACCCCCCAACCTCACGAAACGGTGAAACGAAGAAAATGGCCAATCCGCCACCGCCATGACATACCCATGCTTGACCGGGTTGTAATGGATGTAATCCACGTGACGCTGGTAATCCACTTCTTCCCGTATCGCGTGCTCCCAGAACCGCCGTTGCCATAGGCCACGTTCTCCCTTCTCCCTTCTTCAAGCGGCTTCGGGAACGGCGTTCAGCTTGGGCAATTGGCGCGAAAAAGCCGCCTTGATTCGCCGCCAACGCATGGAGAAATCGGCTTCTCCCTCGGGCAACGTCCAGATACAATGCAAGTGGTCAGGCAATATCACGACCGCATCCATTGTAAATGCGTGGGCTTGCTCGGCCTCGCGGAAAGCGGCTCGTAATGCTCGGACATTTTCGGTCAACAGCCGGATCCGGCGCTCCGCCAATGACGCGGTGAAAAAATAGCCGCCTCCTTTCAGTCGGTAACGCCGGTAATTCGTCATGGGTAGCGTCAATCATCAAAGCGATACCTTTACCACCAACGCCATTGCACCCGCCGTAGGACGGGAAGAGGCGATGGCCGAAACCCATCATGTGCGCCGCCACCCATTGATGGGTTTCGCTTCGCTCTACCCATCCTACGCGAGCTCGCGCTTCGGATAAAATGTAGGGTGGGTTAGCCGCGCCGTTTGCGGCGTAACCCACCGACCCGTCGGCCGACACTTGTAGCACGGCTTGGCAAGGAGGCCCGCTCCGCGGGCCGAGTCGGTGGGTTGCGGCATAAAAGGCATGCCCAGCTAACAGCACGCTGGGATGACGCCCGGCGCCGATCCCCGCTCCCATCCGATTCAGTTCGTCCCCCTAGACACTCGCTCGCCGAGACGCCATAATCCCCCTAAATCTGATGAAGGGCCCGACAATGCCCCGATCCCAGGCCGAGGACTCGCATCCTCGAGAGCTTACGAGCCCGGTAGCGCCCTGCATCTTTGACAAAGAAGGGCGTTTGAAATCCTGAATTCCACGGAGGTTCACTTCATGATCACCCTCGACACACCCACCGCCGGCCCCCGGGCGGGCCGGCGCTGCGGCCCGCGTTACTGGGCGCCGGCCTCCTGGCCACCGGGTTCTGCCTGATCCCGGCGACCCCGGCCCACGCCCGCCCCCTCCGCAACACCTGCAC
>JBOIDW010000254.1:0-1511 GCA_050740655.1 Gammaproteobacteria bacterium
CCCTCCAGGAGGGCCGCGCGTAAGCCCGGGCGCAGTGCCCTAGGCAACACCGCCGCATAGACCTCCCACAGGTAAGCCGCACGCTCCTGGCGTCCGCGGCGGTGCACGGGCACGTCCAGGATCAGGCGTACCTCATTCGGGGTGATGCGGTAAGCGAGGATCGGGCCGGGGCCGCCGAGTAACACATGCCCATAACCCTCGAACGGGAGTTCCACGTCGCGAAGCAATAGGCCGACCATACGCGAGCAGATGGCGTGATCGACGGGCAGGCCGAGGCTCGCGCGGACAACGGAGCGGCGCCCATCCGCCCCCACGATGCGGCCGGCGATGATCGAGCCCACTCCACCCCGCTGCACATAGCGTACGCTATGACCCTCGATACGGCGCACCCGTGCTGAGGTCAGATAGTCCACATTGGGGTGCGCGGCGGCGGCGGCGCGCAGGGTCCCGACCAGCGCGCTGTGCTCACAACTGAGTCCCGGTGCCCCGCCGGCGTAGGGCAGCAGGCAGGGCGAGGAACCGTCGTCCGGAAACACCACGAAACCCTGACCGGCCGAGTGCTCGGGGATCGCGGCGGGCAAATCGACGCCGATCTGTCGCAATACCGCTATGGCTGGGGGATGCAGCCACTCTCCCGCCAGACGTTGCGCCGACCGCGGATTGGCCTCGAACAGGGCGACCCGTGCCCCGCGGCGTGCATGGGCCAGGGCCGCGACCGCGCCGACCGGTCCCGCGCCGACCACGGCGACGTCGAACTGCGGGATCCTCGACGCTGTCATACGTTGGGGCCGAGCGGTACCGGGCGGCGCCGGTAGCGAACCCGGCACGGCGGCCGCGGCCCGGTGACCCAGCTTCCATAATCCGGTGCGGGCGAGGCCGAGATCAGATCGAGATCGTAGCGCGACAGCAGCACGCTCCACAGGGCTTTGATCTGCATGTACGCGAAGTGCATCCCGAGACAACGGTGCCGGCCGCCGCCAAAGCCAATCAGCACATGGGTCCCCTGTTTGTGTTCCTCGCGCAGCGGGCCGAAACGATCCGGATCGTAGCGCTCGGGGTCCTTGAAGACCGTGGGCAGGCGGTGCGAGAGAAGGGGTGAGACCATCGCCAGGGTCCCGGGTCGAATGCGAAAGCCGTGGTACTCGATGTCGCCGAGGGCCTTGCGCACCAGCAGGATGAGCGGCGGATGCAGGCGTTCGCCTTCACGGACGGCGTGCTCCAGCGCCATTTGGCTCTTCAGGGACTCCAGGCTTAAGATTTTGCCCTGACCATAAACGATCTCAATCTCGGCCAGGACCGCGGCCAGGTACTGGCGGTGCCGCAGCAGATCGATCCCGACCCAGGCCGCGAGCACGCTACTCGTGTGCTGACCCGCGAACAGCACCGTAAGCAAGAGACCGGTGATTTCCTCATCGCCGAGCGCCCTGCCGTCGGTGTAGCGTGCTTCCATCAGCGCCTGCATGAAGTCGCCCGGGCGCGTGCCGGTCCGCCGCCGCTCGGCCAGGATGCCG
>JBOIDW010000255.1:0-15926 GCA_050740655.1 Gammaproteobacteria bacterium
CGGCGCGGTGGTGTTACAGTACGCACTGGCGGAGAGAGTAAACGGGCCAGGCTGCTGAGGCAGGGTGACCGCGACGAGGCTTACGTCATCAACGCGAAAGACGGTCGGCAAACTACTAGGGCGTAGATCGACCACCGCGTACGGCAACAGGTTAAGGTAAGCGTAGCCACTACCGCCATGAGCGTTGTTGGGAAAGCGAGAATCAGCTTGGAAACTTCCGGTTAAGTTCCATCCGAAGCCGCCGGATTCGAACCCACCGTTCGTAATAAGATCGACCTGCGCCATTGCTTGGGTTGAGGCGCCCAGCAACACCAATGCAAAAGCAATCACGCGGAAAACGGTGTTTCGCATTATTCGTCCCCTCGATTCTTCTCGTATGCCGCAGACCGTACTTTAGACTCGCACGTCTTCCATACCTTCTACCACCTTCTACCCGTAGCCGACACGGATCACCGGAGGCACGCGTCGCGGTTCACCGACCACGGCGCTTCCGATCGCCCGCGCCTGACGAACATCGGAGCAATCCCTACCACCCCTCGCCATCCCGGAATCCCACCCGCTGCGCCCCACCCGAACTCCGTGGGTCACGGAATTGCCTGGGACTATAGCGTGAGCCATCTGCTAAGCTCAACCGCAAATACCTTTGCTTTTTGAATCGCCATGACCTACTCGCTTTTACTTACGTCCTGGTTTGCTTCAAGTGCCGTCGCCTTGATTATGGCAAGCATCTGCCCGGTGTTATCAGCGTTATCCACTGTTGCACGCACGACCTGTCCTAACGCGACCAAGAGTAATCCAGCCACAGATACTAAAAGGGACAGAATGCCTGCAATAGCGCCTATGTCGGAGAACAGTTGTTTGATGCCTCCTGCCTCCTGAACTAGAGAGCCTAATCCCAGGATTCCGATACCGACGAGAATCCATCCAATAAAGGACACAAATCCCGCAACTTTACGAGCGGTACCGTACGTCGATGAATATTCTGAAGACATCTTGCTCCACTCCGCTATTGGTTTAACGTCAACGGCCTAGCGGACCGCGGGTTCAACGACGCGTCTGATGGAGGGAGGAACGCGCAGCGCTCCGGGCTGAAGCCGGATTTCCAGAGCGGTGAATCCGCTAACCCCCACCGCACGTTGTTGTCGCTATTCATGACTCCTCCCCATCTCTTTCAGTCCTGGGGCGCAATCCCGGTCCCTTTCCACTGCCGGTAGCAAACCCGCCCGCCGGTGGCGAAAGTCGCTGTTCGCCGACAACCGGGGCACTGGGTGGCCGCCGCGGACGAATCGCCGTGCGCTCCCGAGCACCGCCGCCAATGCCGGAAACCCAGCCACCGCGCGCTTCCACACCGACTCTACTGACGGGGGCAAGCTTTGTGCTTTGGAGGTAAAAAAACAATACGTCATTTAACGTACAGGGGCGAGGCGCGTGGGACAGCCAGAATTACAGGCCTTATCGGAATTCCTCGAAGCGATCTACACCGCCCGCGAGCAAGCGGCCTGGGAGCAACAACTGGTAGCGCTGTTGCCGAGGCTGACCGCGGCGGATGCGATCACTTGGCATCGGGTCGATCTCGAGCGGCGCAAGACCCTCTCCGCCGTGAGTTGTCCCATCGTCGCCTACGGCGCGGGCCCGGAGGTCTTCGATGCCCATATGCACGAGCACCCGATAGTGAACCATTATGCCGAAGGGCCTGAGCCCGGTGCGCTCAAGATCCGCAATTTCCTGTCTCCGTGGCACTACCGCCGCACCGCACTCTACCACGAGCTGTACCGGTCGGCGGGGCTCGAATACCAACTGACCATCCGCCTCGATGAGGGGGCGGATACCTGCACAGGCGTGACCCTGCGCCGGGCGCGCCGAGATTTTTCGGAACGCGAGCGGGAGCTTTTGGTCCTCCTCCGCCCGCACCTAGTCCAGGCGTACCGGAATGTGCTGGTCGAGACCAACCTCCGGCAGGCGCTGGGCCTCCGTTCTGTAGGCAACCGGTCCTTGAGCTCGGTGCTGTCCAGGCGCGAAGCGCAGATCCTGGACTTGGTCGCACTCGGCAAGAGCAACAAGGACATCGGGCAGATCCTCAACAGCAGCCCGCGTACCGTGGGCAAGCATCTGGAACACCTCTTTGCGAAACTCGGCGTCCACAACCGGACCGCCGCCATGCGGTGGGTCGAGACAGGGCAACGGGCATCGGACGGCAGCTCGGATGAATTCGGGGCGTGACGGCGCACGCAGCGCAGTGCCGTCGAATTCGGCTCGACCGTCACTCCATTATTCGGTAAGGCACGGTGGTACGGGATACGCGCGTTCTCGACCTGAGCCGACAGAGGCGGCCCTGTATTTGCCGCACTGCTTGGGGTCTCGGTTCGCACCTTACCGGACCGGGAGCAAGGCCGGCGTAAACCGTCTGGGGGGCGAAAACGCTGCTAAAAGGCGCCGAGCGCCATCCCGAAGTCTCCCGAGAGCGCGGGGCGTAGCACCTTATGACCGGCCTGTATCGCACTGTACCGGACTCGCGCGACGAGGCTCAATATTCATTCGGGTCTTTCGGGGCGCGAGCCCTGTTACACCTCACTGACCAGTCACCACACGATGTTGTTGCCTACGTGTAATCTATAGGTTACACTTTCCTGGTTATCGAGGTCCGTAAAACCGACACATTCACCGATGGGTCACAGACCTGCGTGATCGGCAAGCCAGGGTTCGTATTCAAGCTCGTATTGACCGGGCAGGCCTGGGTTATTTTGGTGATGTAGGACCCGTAGGTGGAAGCGTTTCCGAAATGCGCATTCACCATGGTTCAGGTTATCGGGTGTACTTCGTGCAGCAAAGCCATGAATTGTTGATCCTGCTGGCGGGTGGTGATAAAAGCACACAGGCCGATGATATTAGAACGGCGCTGGAACTAGCGCGACAACTTTAGGAGATAGATATGGGATCTTTAAAAACGACGCGTTGGGATTCTGCTAAGTTTCTTGAAACCGAAGTGGACATGGCCGCATATCTTGAAGCGGTTTTGGAGGAAGATGATCCTGCACTATTAGTCCATGCATTAGGAGTAATTGCCCGTGCCCGTGGAATGACACAACTCGCCCGTGATACCGGTCTTGCCCGTGAAAGCCTGTATAAAGCGCTGTCCGAGAATGGTAATCCAGAGTTTGCTACAGTAATGAAGGTTGTCGGTGCCTTGGGCTTGAAGTTTCATGTTGAACCCATTGATGCTTAACCTTAGCATCAACTCGGCTGCCCACTACGCTGCGCTTCGTCGGCAGTCGGTTGTGCAACACGTTATGCCGCAGGGAGGGCGCAGAATTTTGGCATAGCCACACTTTGGCATCTGGCGCATTGAGGCGTACCGTCGGATATACCGAACATGGTCACAACTCACCGTTTCTCGATCCCCCTAACACTCGGATTCCAGATAACGCGGCGAAAGAAACGCGACGATCCATTTGCTGGCCAGGATACGGCTGCGCAAGCTCGCGTCCACGGCGCGCTGGCGTTCCAGTCGGCGATCCATCCAGCACGCTACCTGGCCGCCGCCGGGCCTCAGCGCAGAATTGACAGACAGAGTAAGCGTCGGCTGTGTTAAAGTTGGAGCAAGAACTCCGGTTTGCGATATAGCACTTACTACGCTGAAGAACGCGATGCCCAAGCCCAAGTCTGGACCCGACAAGGCGCAGCTCGACCGTGTCGTCGCCGCGGCGCGGCGCGCGCGCGAAGAGCGGGCCAAGGGCTACCGCGAGCAGGCACTCGGGATTTATCCCTGGATATGCGGGCGCTGCAGTCGCGAGTTCAGCCACGCCAACCTGCAGCTGCTGGAAGTACATCACCGCGACCATAACCACGACAACAACCCGCCCGATGGGAGCAATTGGGAGCTCCTGTGCACCTACTGCCACGAGAATGAGCACCAGCGCTTCCTCGCCGAGCAAGGCCGGGAGCCGGACTTGCCGGGTGCTGGTGGAACCGCTCCGGCGACACACCAACCATTCGCCGACTTGAAAGCCCGGCTCAAGACCAAGGGTCCAAGCTAGTACGTGTGTTTGAGTGCGAGCACGCCATGGAAGCCGATGAGATGCGAGGCGCGAAAGACTATACCGGTTTGATCGCTATGCCCACGGGTACTAGGTCCGCCCGCTGCTAACCGGTGCGGTACTTGAAAGGGAGAGGTGCGCCTTCGACCGAGGTTCGGCGAGGTCGCGTCGCGGCTCTCGCCTGCGCGTCTCGATGCACGGGCCCGGTAGACTAAGGTCCTACCGGCTCTTCCTCGTCCCGGTGCATGCCGAATTTCCGCATCTTCTCCACCAGGGTCGTGCGTCCTAGACGCAAGCGCTTAGCGGCATGCGCCACGATCCAGTTGGTCTCGTCCAGGGCCTGCCTGATCATGGCGAATTCGAGCTGGTTCATGTGCTCCTTGAGATCGATCCCGCCGCGCGGCAGTCGCGGTAGGCCATAGCCCTCGATCAAGGTCGGGGCCTCCGGCGGTGCCATGGGGCGAGCCTCGCGCAACTCCTCCGCCTGGTATTTCTCCGGTAGGTCGCCGAGGTCCGCGGTGCCGCCCGGATACATAATGGCAAGCCGCTCCATGAGGTTTGCCAGCTCGCGTACGTTGCCCGGCCAGGCGTAGGCCATCAACGACTCGATCGCGGTGGCCGTGAATTGGACGCGCCCGCGCCCCTCGTGCAGCAGCCGCGCGCTCAAGTCCTCGATCAGCAAGGGCAGGTCCTCGGCGCGCTCGCGCAGCGGCGGCACCTCGATGGGAAAGACGTTGAGCCGGTAGTACAGGTCCTCGCGGAAACGGCCATCGCGGATCGCCTCTTCGAGGTTGACATGGGTCGCCGCAATGATGCGCACGTCGACCGTGACGCTGCGGTTGCTGCCGACGCGCTCGAAGGTTCGCTCCTGCAGCACGCGTAACAGCTTGACCTGCATCGGTAGGCTCATGTCGCCGATCTCGTCCAGAAACACCGTGCCGCTATCGGCCATCTCAAAGCGGCCCTGGCGGGCGGTGATGGCGCCGGTAAACGCACCCTTTTCGTGGCCGAACAGCTCGCTCTCGAGTAGATCACCCGGGATGGCGCCGCAGTTGACCGGTACAAAGGGCTTGCTGCGGCGTTTGGAGTGGTAATGGATGTGGCGCGCCACCACCTCCTTGCCGGTGCCCGACTCCCCCGTGACCAGCACGTTGGCGTCGCTGGCAGCGACCATGCCTACCATTTTGTGCACTTTCTTCACGACGCTACTCCCGCCCACCAAGCTGCGGAACAACTCGACGGCGCGCGGCGCACCGTCCCCGTGCCGGTGCTGGCGGTACACCTGGGCCTTTTGTAAGGCTGCCGTCAGACCCGGGTAATGCAAGGGCATCACGACCTCCGCCAATACCCCGGCGCGCAGCTCCGGGTTGCTGCGCGGCTGCTCGTCCGGGCGCGTCATGAGCACGACGGGGACATAGGGGTCTTCAGCCTTGATCTTGCGAAACACCTCGAGCAGGACCCTGCCGGAGCCGCAATCGCCCAGCAATACAAGGTCTGCGGCGGGCTGCTCCGCGAGCTTAGTCTCCCAGCCCTCCGGGTCATAGGCGATAACGTCTTTTAGTTCCAGAAACTCCAGTATCGCCACGGCCTTGCGGCGCAGCTCCGCATCGCTATCGATGATCACGACCTTGTTCATTGGCTAGTGGTTACCGCACGGCGAACTAACCCCGGCAATTTAACAAGTTACCACCGTCATGTCAAAATATTGGCGTTTCGCCGGCGGGGCGCGGCCGCAGTTAGGGCAGGCGTTGCCCGTAGCCCTCCCCGCAGTTGCGGCGGACCGGCGTGGAAGGGTACGGAATTAAGCTAGAATGCCACCATAAGGCTGCGCCGTAGCCACCGAACATTCATCACGCGGGGGGACAAACCGTTATGACAACAAAGATACCGGCGACGCTGATTAAGGGCGATGGCATCGGCCCGGAGATCGTCGCGGCGGTTGCGCAGGTGTTGGACGAGCTGGGCGCGCCCTTCGAGTGGGAGGTGTGCCAGGCGGGCATGGAGGCCCTCACCGCGGTCGGGGATCCGCTGCCGCAGCAGACCTTGGAGAGCATCGGGCGGACCAAATTGGCCTTGAAAGGCCCCTTGACCACGCCCGTCGGCGACGGCTACCGCTCCGTCAACGTCAGCCTGCGCAAGGCCTTCAAGCTGTTCGCCAATGTGCGGCCGGCCTGGTCCTTGTTTAGTGGTGGCCGCTTCGAAAACGTCGATCTGATCCTGGTGCGCGAAAACACCGAGGGGCTGTACGTCGGCGTCGAGCACTTCGTCCCCATCGACGATGACCCCAAGGCGGTGGCCGAGGGCTCCGGCATCATCACCCGCTTCGGCTGCCGGCGCATCGCTCAGTTCGCCTTCCAATACGCATTGGCCCAGGGGCGTAAGAAGGTGACCATCGTGCACAAAGCGAACATCATGAAGGCCCTCACCGGATTGTTTCTGGAGACCGCCATAGACATCGGCAAACCGTATCAAGACCGGCTGGTCATCGAGGATCGGATAGTCGACAACTGCGCGATGCAACTGGTCATCAATCCCAACCAATTCGATGTGATCCTGACCACCAATATGTTCGGCGACATCCTGTCGGACGAGATCGCCGGCCTGATCGGCGGCTTGGGCGTCGCCCCCGGCGCCAACATCGGCCACGACACCGCGATCTTCGAGGCCGTGCACGGATCGGCCCCGGACATCACCGGCCAAGGGGTGGCCAATCCCGCGGCCCTGATGCTGGCGACCGCGATGATGCTGGACCACGTCAAGCTCACCGCCGACGCGCAGCGCGTGCGCCGCGCGGTGCACGAGGTCTTGGAGCTCGACCGCGTCCGCACCCGCGACCTCGGGGGTCAGGCCTCCACCACGGAGTTTACACGGGCCGTGCTGGCAAGGCTCAAGGCGTAGGACCTCGGGGGACCGAAGCGTCGCCCCCGGTCGGATGGGCACCATGCACCCGCGGCATTCGAACCTCAAGCTGCTGACCTACAACATCCACAAAGGCTTCAGCGCCGGCAATGGGCGTTTCGTGCTGCGCCAGATCCGCGAGGCCTTGGCCTATACCGCCGCAGACCTGGTGTGCCTGCAAGAGATCCAGGGCGAACACGTCGGCCGCCAGCGGCGCGTCGGTGGTTGGCCCGATGAAACGCAGATCGAGTACCTCGCGGCGGGCACATGGCCGCATCATGCCTATGGCAAGAACGCGGTCTATGAGGCCGGCCACCATGGCAACGCCATACTCAGCAAACACCCGATCAGCTACTGGGAGAATATCAATGTCGCCAATAGCCGGTTGGCAAGCCGCAGCGTGCTGCATGCGGTCATCGAACTGCCTGGCGGCGCCCCCGCCTTGCATGTCATCTGCATTCACTTCGGGCTCACCGGACCCGAGCGGCGCCGCCAGTTCACGGTACTGAAGCAGCGGGTCCTAGCCGAGGTCCCACAGCAGGCACCGCTGGTCATTGCCGGGGATTTCAACGACTGGAATCGCGAGGCGGAATGGCGCATGCGCGCCGGTCTGGGTCTGCAAGACGTCTTCGTTTCCTTGAATCAGAGGCCGGCCAATACCTATCCGGCCTGGTATCCCGTGCTGCCCGTCGATCGAATCTTTTACCGTGGCGTAAGACCCCTGTCCTGCCGCTGCCTAAAGGATTTGCCATGGCGACGGCTCTCGGACCACGCCCCGTTGTTGGCCTCCTTCGCGGTGGATGAACCGCCACGAAACGCGCTACCATTGCCAGCGGTAGGCGAGGGTTCCAGGAGATGGTCCAACACTCGATCCATATGACCTATAGGCTGGCGCGGCGGCTGGCCATCATTCTAATCGGGGCCACGGTGTTGGTGGTCGGGTTGGCGATGCTCGTGTTGCCGGGGCCGGCCATCATAGTCATCCCGGTCGGGCTCGGGATCCTCGGGATCGAGTTTGCTTGGGCGCGCCGCTGGCTGCAGGTGGTCAAGCAGCAGGCGCAAGACGTGGTCGAAGCCGTCAAGCGGCGCCGTTAGCGCGGAGCGTGCGGCGGCGGCGGGCTATGGACAACAACGGCACCCAGCGCGCCGCGCGCATCGCCACAGTACCGAACTTCCTGACCAGCTTCCGCTTCGTCGCGGCGCCGGTCCTCATCTGGCTCGCGTTGAACGGGCGGCACCGCGCCTATCTCATCCTGCTCGCGGTGTGCTTCGCCACCGACGTGTTGGATGGACTCATCGCCCGGCTGCTGCATCAGGAGTCGGTGCTGGGTTCGATGCTCGATTCGAGCGCCGACCTGGTGATCTATGTCACCGTACCGCTCACCGCCTGGTGGCTATGGCCCGAGCTCATTCTCCAGGAGCTGTCCTATGTGCTGGTCATGGTCGCGAGCTACGCCGTCCCCGCGCTGGCGGGGGTCCTCAAGTTCGGGGTATTTACCTCATACCACACCTGGGCCACCAAGCTGGCCGTGCTGCTCGCCTGCGCCGCCGCTTACGTGATGTTCGTCGGCGGACCGACCTGGCCGTTTCGGCTCGCGACCATCTTCTGCGTCATTGCCGCCCTCGAGCAGATCACCATCACCATGGTATTACGCGAGCGCCGGAACGACGTACAGTCCATCTGGCACGTTATGCGGAGGCGGGGCGGGACGCTTTAGGTGTGGTGCATTAATACCGCAGGATGAGCGATAGAATCGCATTGGTAACCGGTGCCAGCCGCGGGATCGGTGCGGCGATCGCCCAAACGCTCGCCCGCCAGGGCCAGTTCGTGGTCGGTACCGCGACCACCGAGGCGGGCGCGGCACATATCACTGCGGCCTTGGCGGAACAGGGCCTCGCCGGCCGCGGGCTACTCATGCAGGTGGACCGGACCGAGAGCGTGGAGACGGCGCTCGCGGGCCTCGCAGCCGAGGGCCGGTTCCCGACGGTGCTGGTCAACAACGCGGGGGTGACCCGTGACAACCTGCTGCTGCGCATGCGGGAGGAGGAGTGGGAGACGGTCATCGGCGTCAATCTAGGCTCGATGTATCGCGTCTCCAAGGCCTGTCTGCGCGCTATGCTCAAGGCGCGCTTCGGGCGTATCGTCAACATCACCTCGGTGGTGGGTTACTCCGGCAATGCCGGCCAGTGCAACTATGCCGCCGCCAAGGCCGGGATCGTCGGTTTCACCAAGGCCCTGGCGCGCGAGCTCGCGGCGCGCGGGATCACCGTCAATGCCGTGGCACCGGGGTTTATCGATACCGACATGACGCGCGGTCTGACGGAGGACCAGCGCGCCGAATTGCTGCACAATATCCCCCTGAAGCGGCTCGGCGGCGTGGAGGAGGTCGCCGCGGCCGTGGCCTTCCTGGTCTCGCCGGACGCGGCCTACATCACGGGACAGACCCTGCACGTCAACGGGGGCTTGCACATGGCCTAATCAACCATCAAACAACGGGTTATATAAGCGATTGAAAGCAATAAATTTGATTGGCTTGCAACTTGAACCTATTTCAATAAACTAAGGCACGCCGCGGCCTCTGCCGCGTAGACAAGCGGGAGGATTTTTCATGAGTAGTAGTATTGAAGAACGGGTCAAGCGCATCGTCGTCGAGCAGCTTGGCGTCAAGGAAGACGAGGTGACCAGCGAGGCGTCCTTCGTCGATGACCTGGGGGCAGATTCGCTGGACACGGTCGAGTTGGTGATGGCGCTGGAAGAGGAGTTCAAGACCGAGATCCCCGATGAAGAGGCGGAGAAGATCACCACCGTACAGCAGGCGATCGATTACGTGGCTAAGAACGCGGCCTGAGCCAGTCATCGTTGCAACGCCGCATCGGGCCGCGTCGTCCGGCGCACGACGCGGCCCGGGTTTTTTAATGGAGGCCTTGAGTTGAGCAGGCGACGGGTCGTGGTGACGGGGCTGGGCATCATCTGCCCGGTGGGGAATAGCGTGCAGAATGCCTGGACCGGGATCCTGGCCGGAAGGAGCGGAATTGCGGCGATCACGTCCTTCGACGTGGCGAACTTTGCCACCCGCATCGGGGGGTGTATCCGGGGCTTCAACGTGAGCGACTATATCCCGCCCAAGGAAGTGCGCAAGATGGATCCGTTCATTCATTACGGGATGGCTGCCGGGATCCAGGCCTTCCAGGATAGCGGGCTTAGCGTGAGCGAGGAGAACGCTGCGCGCATCGGCGTTTGCGTCGGTTCCGGGATCGGCGGACTGTGGGGGATCGAACACGGCCGCAGTACCTATCTCGAGCACGGCCCGCGCAAGATCTCGCCCTTCTACATCCCGAGCAATATCATCAACATGATCTCGGGCAATCTCTCCATCCGTTTCGGTCTGCGTGGTCCCAACTACGCGATCGTGACCGCCTGCTCTACGGGCACCCATTGCATAGGCGATTCGGCGCGTCTGATCGAACGCGGCGACGCCGATGCCATGGTGGCCGGTGGCGCCGAGATGGCGACTACCCCCACCGGCCTCGCCGGGTTTGCATCGGCACGCGCCTTGTCCAGCCGCAATGACGATCCCGAGGCTGCCAGCCGGCCCTGGGACCGCGACCGCGATGGCTTCGTGCTGAGCGACGGCGCCGGCGTGGTGGTGCTGGAAGAGCTGGAGCACGCCCGCCGCCGCGGCGCGCGGGCCTATGCCGAGCTGATAGGCTACAGCCTGAATGCCGACGCCTATCACATGACCTCCCCATCGCCGGGCGGCGAGGGGGCCGCGGCCTGCATGCGTCTGGCCCTCGAGGACGCCGGCATCGACCCCGGCGCGGTCGATTACATCAACGCCCACGGCACCTCGACCCCGGCCGGCGACAAGGCGGAGACCAACGCCGTCAAAGCGGTCTTCGGCGAGCACGCCTATCGGCTCGCCATGAGCTCGACCAAATCCATGGTCGGGCACATGCTGGGGGCGGCGGGTGGCGTCGAGGCGATCTTCTCGATCCTGGCCATCCGCGACCAGGTGGCCCCGCCGACCATCAATTACCAGACGCCGGATCCGGACTGCGACCTCGATTACGTGCCGAACGAGGCACGTCCGATACGCATCGACATTGCCATGTCGAATTCCTTCGGTTTCGGCGGGACCAACGGGACCTTGGTATTCCGCAGGCTGAGCTAGCCGCAGCGCAAGCGGCCGTCCGCCTCGCGGTTTATTCCTCGCTCAGCTCCAAGACCACCGGCGCATGGTCCGAGGGTTGCGGCAGGGCCCGCAGTGATTTTTCTATCGTACACCGCTGGCAGCGTGCCTTGAGTCCCTCGCTCGCCAGGATCAGATCGATCCGCAGTCCGTGGTTGCGCCGGAAAGCCCCGCCGCGGTAATCCCACCAGGAAAAGCTGGCGGACGGCTGTTCGAACAAGCGAAAGGTATCCGCATAACCCGTCGTCAGGATCCCTTGCAGGGCCTCGCGCTCGGGCGCACTGACCAGGACGCTGCCGGCCCAGGCGGCCGGGTCATGTACGTCCTCGTCGGCAGGCGCGATGTTGAAATCGCCCAGCAAGATGACCTGGCCACGCTCGCGGACGAGCGCCGCCGCGTAGTCTTTTAGGCGTGCCAACCACGCCAGCTTATAGCGGTATTTTTCGGAGCCGACGGCGGCACCGTTCGGTACGTAGACGTTCACCAGCGTCAACTCGCCATAGCGGGCGCACAGCAGGCGCCGCTGCGGATCCGCAGGCCCAGGCAGGTCCCGGATGACCTGTTCCGGGAGCCGCCGAGCCAGTATCGCCACGCCGTTATAGGTGCGCTCCCCGGAGTAGAGCACATGATAGCCGAGCGCCTCGAAGACTGCGGCCGGGAAATCCGCGTCCCGGACCTTGGTCTCTTGCAGGACGACCAGATCCGGTTGCGCGCCGCGCAGCCAGTGGCCGAGCTGTTCCAGCCGCACGCGGACGGAGTTGACGTTCCAGGTCGCGATCCTCAGCATGGCTAATGTATTCGATCGTTATCTATGAACGCTTGAACGGCCCCAAGTGGTAAAGCTTCGTCAGCGTATGCGTCTTGCCGCCGCCGAACGGGGTGATGAGCGTGAGCACCGGCGACGTGTTGTCGGTTCTCCCGGAGAGTCGGCGCAGCACCATGCCCACGTGTTCCCGCAGTGCGCGCGTGAAGCAGATGCGGGCGAAGAACTGGTCGGGCTTGCGGTGGTCCTCAGGCGCCGTCCCGGCCACCACCTGTTCCAGCGCGATGGCGAACTCGTCCGGGTTGAACGAGCGGCCTTCGCGGACCTCTTTACCTGTCGCGATCTTGTACCAGGGTTCCATCATCGGCTCCTCCGCCTGAGCGCCCCCTTTGGGAGTTGCCGACGCACATCGCGGCGGACGCGACGCGCCAGTACAACGGCATAGCGGGCTTCGTCCACCAAGACTGGCTCGTAGTTGCCCGGGTATCGTGTGATCGTTGCGTAGGCGGTCAGTCGCCGCCCGTCCTCCACTGAAAGACCGACGGAAATGGCCGGGATTATCCGCGCAATCAGCTCCCCGATGTCATGAGTCTTTGGAAAATCGATGCCCCTGACGGTGAGAAGGGCTTTTAGATCCTTCTCCGCGCACTGTTGGGCGTGAAAGGCTACCGTGTCGGCCGGGCATTCTTCGCCCGCCCGCAGGGTGAGGCTCGCATTCTTCAGGTCGTTTTCCGCCTTCTCGACCCACCCCCGGACGACGACGAGAACCTGCTCACTTGCGGGCATACAGCACCTTGCCTTCCCGCGCCGCAGGCCGCTCGATCGTACCCGCAATCTGCTTGCGCCACTCGAAGTCCTCGGGTGTGGTTACGATGATGTCTTTCGGCAGGCGTATGTCATTCAACGCGACGCCGATCTCGACCGCCTTCTCTCGCCTGGACCCTTCGACCGGCATAATGATGAGGAGGTCCACGTCGGTGTCGGGACCCGCACCTCCACGTCCGTGCGAACCGAAGAGGATGATTCTATCCGGATCGAACTGTCTCACGATTCGCTGGACTATGCGCTTGATGAGCTTCTTGACCGGCTGCTTCCGCATCCCCCGTACCTCCTGGCCTTCTCAGATTCTACCTCGGTGGACCGATTTGAGAGCCCTTTCCGCCGCTTGCTGCGCGTGGTAACAAAGGTCCTCGTAGAAGCCGCCCTCGGGCAGCGGGACTTGCGCCAGCGCCAAGTCATCCTTCGCGCGCGCGATCCATTCTTGCGGTGAGCCGGGAACCGGTCTCATCTCAGGCACGGTAGAGCTCTCGTCCTTCCCGAAGCGCCGGGAACAGCACCAATGAGGGATTGTCACCGTGTTCCTGAACATCGCGTTCGGTCACGACGACGATATCCTTAGCGGTCCCAAGCCCCATAAGACTGCGATAAATAATTTGAGCGGTCCGCCTCCGATGGGTACCATCCTGCATGACGACCAGCACATCCAAGTCGCCATTCGGTCCCATCTGTCCTTTGGCGGCCGATCCGAAGAGGATGATCCGCCGTGGGTGGACAGCGCCCACGATCCTTTGCACCAGCTCGTCCATCGTGCGCTGGAGCGTCGCTGCGTCAGTCATCGCGGATCTCCATACGGTGACGGATCCTCGCGCACCTGCATCGGCTGCATCATCGCATCCATAGAGAGGTAGTAGTGCGCGACCTTTTTTACTTCGTGCCAGTCGAGCCGGGCGGGGTCGCGGACCGGTTCCTGAAGCTTTGAGGTCGTGTCGCAATCGGTGACGACGTAGAGCCAGTAACAATCACGCCGGTCCTCGGCGACCCGGCGCTCGTTAGGCGTGAGTAGGATGGTGCCGCTCGCCGCACCGAGCCCCTTCACCTCGATGAGCCGCAGCTCGCCGGAGGCTAGGTCTAGGCTCGTGACGTCGTAACCCAGGTTCTTCTCAGAGACGTCGTAGACCTGGCGGCCCTGGGCCTGCTCGTGCTCCATGACGACTCGCATGGCGGCAGCCTCGGTCTCGGCGTTGGGTGTTAGTCGCCGCACCTCGGGCGCCTCGCGATCGGGATGTGGGAGGACCAGGACACTCGCCAGCCGCTCCACCGCCTGGAGCGTGAGCGCCCGCTGGCGCTCGAAGTCGATCCGGCGGCGCTCGCGGCGGGCGAGCAGGTCGGAATGGCGCGTCTCGGCCTGCGCGAGCCGACCCTCGGCGCCGGCGATTTTCTGCTCCACCTCGGCCGCCGCGCGCCCGATCTCGTCGTCGGCGCGCTGGAGGAGCTCGGTGAGCGAAAGCTCCACGTGGGAGGCGACTCGCTCGACCTCGGCCAGACGGTCGTTGCGCGTCTCGTCGAGGAAGGGCGCGAGCGCGTGCTCGTGCAGCCAGGCGGTCGGTTCGGGGAGGGTCGCGACCACGGGCATCGCGGCCGGCGAGTCTGCGGGCGCGAAGTCGCCGAGCAGGCCGGGCTCCCGGAGCCGTGGCTCGCTCCCCTCGCCGATCTCTACCGCGAAGAGCTGCTCGTGGATCACCTGGCCCACGACTCGCGCCCGATAGAAGTCTATGCGCGTCGGCTGCTCGTGCTGGAGCGAGTGGAAGGTCGCGCCCTTGCCAAGGACTTCGAGCGCCTGGGCGTGGGTGTGCCGCCGGATCGCTTCGAACAGGGGATGGCCCGGCGTGACCCACTCGAGTTTCTCCGTCTCCGCGGTCTCGCGATCGGTCGAGCAGCGCGGATAACGGTCCGCGAGGGCGGGGAGTTTCCAGGCCGGGTCCTTTTCGTAGCTGCGGAGGACCGATGGGGTTCGCGCCGGCTCGAAGGTGTGCGGGAGGCTCGGGATGGTCTTGAGGGTCAGCGGCACGAACTCGGCCGCCTCGCGGAGAAAGCGCGCAATGGTCTCCGGAACCACGCGCCGCTCCTGTGCCCGCGCGCGCCGCTCGATCAGCATCTCTAGGTTCAACTTCTTGCTTGCCAGCCCCTCCAGCGCGTTCTGGCAGATGGCGCGAAACTGCCGCTCGTCCACGTCGCGGAGCAGGCGCTCCTCGAGATCGGCGTCGCCAAGCCGTCCCGCATAGTAGTCGCGCAGCACGCGCTCCACGTGCGCCGCGGGCAGGACCTCGCCAACTACGTTGAAGACGGCGTCGTCGTCCAGCGCATCGCGGATCTCCTGGAGTTTTTCGAGCAGCCGCTGCAAAACACGGCCTTCGATGGTGTTGGTCGCGACAAAGTTGAAGATGAGACAGTCCTTGCGCTGGCCGTAGCGGTGGATGCGGCCCATCCGCTGCTCGAGGCGGTTAGGGTTCCAGGGGATGTCGTAGTTGAAGAGGATGTTGCAGACCTGAAGGTTGATACCCTCGCCCGCGGCCTCGGTGGCGACCAGGACCTGGATCTCGCCTTCCCGGAACTGCTGCTCCGCGTGCACGCGGGTCCCCGGCTCGTCGCGCGAGCCCGACTTCATGCCGCCGTGGATGCAGCCGACGCAGAAGCCCCAGGACTTGAGGCGCTCCACCAGATAGTCCAGCGTGTCCCTGAACTCGGTGAAGAGGAGCAAGCGCTGGTCCGGGTGGTCGAAGAAGCCTTCCTTGTGGAGAAGGCCTTTGAGCTTCGAGAGCTTGCCCTCGGTGCCCGCATCCTCGACGGTCTGGGCCTGGGCCGCGAGACGCCGCAGCTCCTCTACCTCCTCGCGCACCTGCTCGGCGCTTCCCGCCAGCGTGATCGCTTCGAGCAGCGCCTCGAGGCGCTCGCGCTCGCTCTCCTCCATCTCTTCGATCTCTTCCGGATCGGGGAGATCGGGCGGTGCCTGGCGGGCCAGCTCCTGAGCTCGTTTGAGCCCCTCTGCCAGGCGCCGGGCCCGGTTCTCGAGCGAATGCCGCATGGCGTAGGTACTGGAGGCCAGCCGGCGCTGGTAGAGGGACATGAGGAACCCGATCGCGCGGGCGCGCGGGTCCTCGCCCTCGGCCGCAGCCCTTGCGCTCTCGCGCTTCACGAAGCGCGTCACGTCGCGGTAGAGGTCGAACTCCGGCCCGTCGATCTGGAAGGCGACCGTGTGCGGGA
>JBOIDW010000256.1:0-5785 GCA_050740655.1 Gammaproteobacteria bacterium
CCCCTTGGACGCAAAACACCGCGAAAACCGCTTGACTCGAAACACAGTTGCTCACCCGCAGCCGCTTCGGGGCGCGGGATTTCTTGGCGGTACCCTCAAGAATCCTCGCACCGTTCTGCCGGCCGCCTTTATTGCAAGGCGACGCCGGCTCATGAATAATCCCGGCTTTGCCGGAGATACGGATAGGATGTCGATTCGGGAAACCGGTGTGCGGGACAGGTCGTGAGTAGGGTGGCGAATCGAGCCGCGCCTGGGGGCGCAAGCCTCGGCGGCCCAAGCGGCATGCACAGCGCTGTCCCTTGCCCGTTCTGTGGCCTGCTGTGCGACGACCTGCGTATTGAAACGCAGACCGGCGGGACCCTGCGAGTTGCCGCCAACGGCTGCCCGAGGGCCGTGGCCGGCTTTGAGCGCAAGCCCACGGACGCGGCACCGCGGCTGCGTGGCAAGGAGGCGACGGCGACGCAGGCGTATCGGCATATCGCGGCTCGGCTGGGCGCTGCGAGATTCCCCTTGTTCGCGGGTCTCGGCACCGACGTCGATGGCCTGCGCTCCGTAATGCGTCTGGCCGATCGCTGCGGTGGCGTGGTCGATCACATGCACGGCGAGGTCCAGGCACGCAATCTCTGCGTCCTGCAAGACAGCGGCTGGATCACCACCACCCTGGCCGAGGTTAAAAACCGCGCGGATTTCCTGTTGTTCGTCGGCAGCGACGGTGTTTACGATCACCCGCGCTTCTTCGAGCGCATCGTATGGAGCGCGGACAGCCTCTTCGGTCTCAAGCCGGAGCAGCGCACGCTGGTGTACCTGGGCGCGGATCTGGATACCAAACCAGGCCGCTCACCCGCCGGCCTCAAGCCCTTGGTTCTGCAATGTCCCCAGGAGGCGTGCGCCGAGGTGATCCTTGCGCTGCGCAGCCTGCTGGCCGGCCGGGGCTTGCGCGCCGCGACCGTAGGCGGGGTCAAGACCACTCGATTGGTGAGCCTCGTCGAGCAGATGAAGAAGGCCCGCTACGGGGTGATCCTGTGGTCGGCGGCGCAACTCGGCTTTGCACACGCCGATCTCACGGTCCAGGCCATCGTGGATCTGATCAGGGATCTGAATCAAGCCACGCGCTACGCGGGTGTCCCGCTGGGCGGGAACGACGGCGGGGCAAGCGCCAGCAGCGTGTGCGCCTGGCAAAGCGGTTTCCCCTTGCCGACGAGCTTCGCAAGCGGTGTCCCCGAACATGAGCGCCACCGGTATTCGGCGGCCCGGCTTATCGAGCAGCAAGCGCCCGATCTACTCCTCTGGATCAGCGCCTTTCGCGCCGTTCCGCCGCCGGTGACGAAGATCCCGAGCATCGTGCTCGGCACGCCGGACCTCAGGCTCGCCGCCGAGCCCGAGGTGTTCGTCCCCGTGGCTACCCCTGGCGTAGACCACGCCGGTCGGCTGGTGCGCTGTGACAGCGTGCTATCGCTACCGCTCCGGGCGTTGCGCGGGACGAGCTTGCCCAGCGTCGCTCAGGTCCTGGACGCGGTCGAACCGCTGCTGTAAGCGGCATGTGGATCAAATTGAGCGGCGGGCGGGTCTACGATCCCGCCAACGGGGTCGATGGCGAGCTACGCGACCTGCATATCCACGCGGGGCGCATCGTCGACCCGCCGCGCGGCGAACAACGCTACGAGCGCGTAATCGATCTGCGCGGTGCGGTGGTCATGGCCGGCGCCATCGACATCCATACCCATATCGGCGGCGGCAAGATGACCCTGGCCCGCCTGCTGTTACCGGAGGACCATCGCGAGCACCCGGTCCGGCGTACCCGCCTCACGCGTTCCGGCTCCGGGCGGATCGTGCCCTCGACGCTGGTGACCGGGTACCGCTATGCGGAGATGGGCTATACGGCCTGCTTCGAGCCGGCCATGCTGCCGGTCAATGCCCGCCAGGCGCATATGGAGATGGCCGATACGCCGATGGTGGACAAGGGCGCCTATGTGATGCTCGGCAGCGACGATTTCCTGTTGCGCCAACTGGCGAAGAAGACCGGGCAGGCGCGCATCAACAATTACGTCGCCTGGACCCTGGAGTCCGCGCAGGCGCTGGCCGTCAAGGTCGTCAATCCCGGTGGCATCAGTGCCTTCAAATTCAACCAGCGCAGCCTGGATCTGGACGAGAAACACGCCTATTACGGCGTCACGCCGCGGCAGATAATACTGGCGCTGGCGCGCGCGGTCTATGACCTGGGCGTGCCCCATCCCCTGCACGTGCATGGCTGCAATCTGGGCGTGCCCGGCAATGCGGAGACCACCCTCAAGACCATCGAGGCGGCCGCGGGCTTGCCCATGCACCTGACGCATGTCCAGTTCCATAGCTACGGCAGGGAAGGACCGCGCGGTTTCTCGTCGGCGGCCGCGCAGATCGCCGAGGCCGTCAATGCCCATTCCAACATCTCGGTCGACGTCGGCCAGGTCCTGTTCGGCCAGACCGTCACCGCCTCCGGCGACACCCTGGCCCAGCACCGCAATGCGGGCAATGCGAGTCCCAAGAAATGGGTGGTGATGGACATCGAGTGTGACGCGGGTTGCGGTGTGGTTCCGTTTCGCTATCGCGACAAGAGTTTCGTCAATGCCCTGCAATGGGCGATCGGTCTGAAGCTGTTCCTGCTGGTCAAGGACCCGTGGCGGATCTTCTTGACCACGGATCATCCCAATGGCGCGCCGTTCACCAGCTATCCGCACCTCATCCGGCTGCTGATGGACAAGCGCTTCCGCGACGACATGCTGCGCACCATCCATCCCGAGGCCGCGGTCCTGAGCGCGCTGGGCGGCATCGATCGCGAGTATTCCCTCTATGAGATCGCCATCATGACGCGCGCCGCGCCGGCCCGCAGCCTGGGGCTCGCCGATCGCGGCCAACTCGGCGTGGGTGCGGCCGCCGACATCGTGGTCTACAGAGAACACGCCGACAAGCAACGGATGTTCGCGAGGCCCGAATACGTGTTCAAGGACGGGCGGCTGGTGGCCAGGAACGGCAAGGTCGTGGAGGTCGTGAACGGCCGCACGCACGTCGTGCGCCCCCAGTACGACGCCGACATACAAGGAGAGGTGCGGGACTATATGGCGCGCTATCAGACGGTCGCCATGGAGAATATGCGCGTCCGCGACCAGGAGATCAGCGACGACGGCCGCGGGAGGCTGGACATCGTGAGCTGCCGCGCGCGTTGAGGTTATGGAAATCAACGGCGTTCATATCGACGACAGCTTTGCCGAGGCCTTTGCTATGAAGGCCACCCGGCTGATCATCACGGCCATGACCCTGAAATGGGCCTACATCGCAGTGAACTCGCTGATCGGCTTTGCCTCCTCGGTCATCGCCTGCGGCTGCGAGGCGGATATCGAGCGTGAGCTGGACCCCGACGAGACCCCGGACGGCCGCCCGGGTATCGCCGTCATCATCTTCGCCATGTCGACCAAGCAGCTCGCCGATCAGGTCATGCGCCGCGTCGGCCAATCGGTGATGACCACGGCCACCAGCGCCTGTTTTTCCGGCCTGCGCGTGGAGCCCTCGATCAAGCTCGGCAGCTCGTTGCGCTACTTCGGCGACGGCCATCAGGTCTCCAAGCTCGTCTACGGCGTGCGCTATTGGCGCATCCCGGTGATGCACGGCGAGTTCGTCTGCGAGGAGAAGACCGGGGTCGTCGATGCCATCGGCGGCGGCAACTTTCTGGTGCTGGCCAAGACCTCGCGCCATGCGCTGACCGCCTGCGAGAAGGCCGTCGAGGCGATACGCCGGGTACCGCGCGTCGTCACCGCCTTTCCCGGCGGCGTAGTCGGATCGGGTTCCAAGGTCGGATCGAAATACAAGTTCATCAAGGCCTCGACCAACCATGCGTATTGCCCGACCCTGAAGGGGCGGGTCGGAACGGCCTTGACGCCGGACATCGGCTCGGTGCTGGAGATCGTCATCGATGGGCTGGACGAACCGGCGATCGCCGAGTCGATGCGGGTCGGGATCGAGGCCGTGTGCCGGTTCGGTCCCAAGAAGGGGATCTACCGCGTGGGCGCCGGCAATTACGGCGGCAAGCTCGGTCCCTACCATTTTCATCTGCACCAGATCCTCAAATGAGCGCCTTGACCCTGACGCTCAAGCAGCGGCCGCCGCGGCCCTTGGACCTCGCTCCCATCACGCCGGATGCGCTGCAGGGCCGCCCGGTGGGAGAGATCAAGGCCTTGCGCCTGGCCTGCGGCAAGGAACAGCTCGCCGTGGAGCAGTTCTTCGATGTGAGCGGTGATGACACCGATCAGCTCGTCATCCGGCGTAGCAACACTAATCTGGTCGGTATAGGCCGCGGCATGCAGCGCGGCAGCATCGACGTGCAGGGCGACGCCGGTGACGGCCTGGGCCACGCGATGAGCGGGGGCAGCCTGCGGGTCCGCGGCAATGCCGGTAACGGCGTGGGCTGCGGCATGCGCGGCGGCCTCATCGAGATCGCGGGCAATGCCGGCGCCTTTCTGGGCGCTGGCGAGGCGGGAAACCAGGAGGGCATGTCGGAAGGCGTGATCCTGATCGCGGGCCACTGCGGCGACCGCATCGGCGATCAGATGCGCCGCGGGTTGATCGTCGTGCAGGGCGATGCGGGAGACTACCCCGGCAGCCGCATGAAGGGTGGCACCATCGTGGTGCTAGGCCGTTGCGGCCGGTATCCGGGGCTGAATATGCGGCGCGGCACGCTGGTGCTGGCCAAGAGTCCGAAGCAGGTCTCGGCGAGCTTCAACAGCTCGGGCGTGGTCAAGATGGAGTTCCTGCGCGTGTTGTTCCGGGAGTTGGCCGGCCGTCATCGCTCGCTGGCGTTCTTGCGCGGCTGCGGGCCGGAGGCCGAGCGCTGGATGGGGGACCTCGCCAACGGCGGCCGCGGGGAATTATTGGTGATGCAGAATTATCGTTGAGGGTGCGATGCCGTTAGGACTGAAAAGCAAGGGCGAGCGCGAAGGCCGGCGCCGCGGCCGGCGGGTCGAGCCGCAGGCGTTGAATGAGATCCAGGCGCTGCTGGGCAACGCGCCGCGACGCCGCGATCTCCTGATAGAATATCTACATCGCATCCAGGACCGCTATCACTGCCTGTCGGCGGCGCATATCGTGGCGCTGGCCAAGGAGATGAACCTCCCGACCACCGAGGTCTACGAGGTCGCGACCTTCTATCACCACTTCGACGTCGTCAAAGAAGACGATGCGCCGCCACCGCCGCTCACCGTGCGCGTCTGCGACTCGGTGACCTGCGAGATGTTCGGGGCCCATGAGTTGTTCATGGACCTACAGCGCCGCTCGGGCGGACATTTCCGCGTCAAGCGCGCGCCCTGTGTGGGCCGCTGTCATGCCGCACCGGTGGCCGTCGTCGGCACCAACCCCATCGATTGGGCCTCGCCCTACGGCGTCGAGAAGGCCATCGGCGAGGGCAACACCTGCGCCGCCGAACCGGAAGACGCCATCGATTTCGCCCACTATATCAACGCCGAGGTAATCATGGGCGGTTTTCCGCCGGCGGCGATCAGCGCGCCCTCCAGAAAGCGGTGCGGGTCGCGCTCCAGGTAATAGCGGTCCTTGAAGGTGCCGGGCTCGCCCTCGTCGACGTTGACCGCGATGAGCCGCGGCTTAGGCTGTTGCCGTAGGATCCGCCACTTGCGCCCGGCCGGGAATCCGGCCCCGCCCAGTCCGCGCAGATTGGAGTCTTCCAATGCCTTGATGACGGATTCGACCTCGCGTTCGCCGTTCACGCATTCGGCCAACAACCGGTAGCCGCCGCCGTTGATAT
>JBOIDW010000257.1:0-17690 GCA_050740655.1 Gammaproteobacteria bacterium
TCAGCGTATAGGGACCGACCCAGGCGCTGGGATCGACGTGGCTGGCAGGATCGATACAGGCACTGGGATGCACGCCGGCGGAGACCTCGGGTGACGGATGCAGCAGCGCGGCGGCGCGCGCGTAACACAGATAGGGGTCTGCGGCCTCGAGGGCCGCGGCCGGGCAGTCCGGGACATCGGCCGGCCGCAGGATCACGGCCGTGGCACCGGTCACGCGGAGAAACGTTCGGAAACGCCGGTCATACAGGACGCTCAGATCGCCGCTCTGCGCCCGGTCCAGGGACGCAACCCCAAACACCTGAGTGGCGCCATCGCCATGCAGAACCGCCCCGATGCGCGAGGCCAGCTCGGCCAGGCTGATGGGCATGCAATCCCCCGCTGGCGATTACTGCAGCGATTTCCTCGCCGCGCCGCCCCCACTCCCACCGCCGCCGCCCCGCAGCCGTGAGACGACCTTGCCGGTGATATCGACCTTGTCGCTGGCGTAGATGACGCCCTCGCCGACGATGAGATCGAAGCCCTCGTCGCGCGCCAGGGACTGGATCGCCTCCACGACCTGCTTCTGGATCTTGCTGAATTCCTCGTTACGCCGCAGCGTGAGGTCATCGCGGAACTCATCGTGATCGCGTTTCAGATCGCGTTTCTTACTGATGATCTCGCGCTCGAGACTGAGACGCTCGCTATCACTCCCGCCGCCCTTGGCCAGGCGATCCTCCATCTCCTTGACCTTCTTCTGTGCCGCGACCAGCGAACGGTCACGCGGCTGAAACTCGCGCTCCAAACGCTTCTTGGCCTCCTCGGCCTGTGGCGCAGCCTCCAGGACCTTAACCGGGTTGACGACGCCAATGCGCAATTCGGCGGCCGCTTCCGTCGCCGTACCCAACAAGGCCAATCCCGCGCCAAACGCTATCGATGTCACTATTCTCAAAGGTCATCTCCATTCTAAAATCTAAAAGGAAGTCCCAAAGGTAAACTGGAAGGGCTGGGTATCATCGCCGTCCCGGTCATTGAAGGGCTGCGCTACGCTCACCGTCAGCACCCCGAAGGGTGAGATCCACAGCCCGGAAAGCCCGGCGGACAAGCGCACGGCACCGATGTCGATATCCTCATCCTCGCCATACACGTTGCCGGCGTCGACGAAGGCGGTCAGGCGTATGGATTCGATGTCCTCGACGAAGGGTACCGGCAGGATCAGCTCGGCATTGCCGATGACCTGGAAGTTGCCGCCCAGCGCCCGTCCGTTGGAATCGTCCGGTCCCAGGGTATTCTCCTCATAGCCGCGTACGGTGCGCGGTCCGCCGGCGTAGAAGTTCTCGAAGAACGGCAGGACCTCGGTATCGTCATAGCCGTCGCCGTAGCCCACTTGACCTTGCAGGGTGAGCACGTACTCATCGACGATAGGATAGAACCAGCGGGTCTCGTAGTCGAGCTTGTAAAACTTGAGGTCACCGCCCGGCACCGCCACCTGGGCACGCACGCGGTGGAAGGTGCCGCGGTCCGGCAGCAGGGCCTTGTTGCGGGTGTCGTAGGCGAAGCTCGTGGTCAGGCGCAGGGTGTCGAACGTATCATCGCCCAGGCGATCGAGGAAATCGCGCACCTGCGTGGCCACTAGGATCCCCGGGTCGATCTCGGTCCGCGTGTACTGGAGCCCGAGATTTAGATAATTGTACTCGGAGACCGGGACCCCGAAGCTCACCCCGCCGCTCATTTCCCTGGAATCGAAGCGCGTGATGTTGGCTTCCCCGGCGTCCGTCTCGCGGTAAGCGACGTCGAAGCCCTGGCTGATCCCGTCGATGGTGAAATACGGATCCGTGTATCCCAGCGAGAAGATGCGGTTCACGTTGCTGTTGTTGAAGGCGAACTTGACGCGCTTGCCGCTGCCGAGGAAGTTGTCCTGCACGACGCTGGTGTTGAAGATGACCCCTTGCGCCTGGGAGAAACCCAGGCCGAGCATCAGATTGCCCGAGGGACGCTCGACCACCGAGTAGTCGACGTCTACCTGGTCGGGGACGTCGGGCACGGCGGGCGTCTCGACGTTGACCTCCTCGAAATAGCCCAGCCTTTGCAGCCTGACCTTGGAGCGGTTGACATTGCTGGTGGAGAACCACCCGCCCTCCAATTGCCGCATCTCGCGGCGCATGACCTCGTCGCGGGTCTTGGTATTGCCGGCGAAGTTGATGCGGCGCACGTAGACGCGTTTACCCGGATCGACGAAGTAGGTCAGGCTCACGGTCTTGTCCTTCTCCTCTATCTCGGGGACCGGATTGACGTTGGCGAAGGCATAGCCCTCGTCGCCCAGCCGATCGGTGATATTGGTACCGGTCTGGGTCACCTGCTTGCGCGAAAAGACGGCCCCGCGCCGGGTGGTGACCAGGGGGAACAGCACGTCCGAGGGCACGATGAGGTCGCCGGCGAGCTTGACGTTCGAGACCGTGTAGCGCTCGCCCTCCGTGACGTTGACGGTGATGTAGACGTCACTCTTGTCGGGCGTGATGGAGACCTGCGTGGAGTCGATGTTGAATTTGATGAAACCGCGGTCCAGATAATACGAGCGCAAGGCCTCCAGATCCGCGGAGAGCTTCTGCTTGGAGTACTGGTCGGACTTGGTGAAGAACGAGATCACCGTCGGCGTGGTCAGCTTGAAGTCACCGAGCAATTCATCGTCATCATAGGTCTTGTTGCCGACGACGTTGATCCGTTTGATGCGTGCGGTGCGCCCCTCGGTGACGTTGATGGCGATCGAGACGCGATTGCGTCCCAGCTTCTTGACGTCGGAATCGACCTTGACGCCGTACTTGCCCTGGGAGAAATACTGCCGCCGCAGCTCCTGCTCGACCTTGTCCAGCAGTGAGCGATCGAAGACCTCGCCCTGTGCAAAACCGACCTTCTTGAGCGCCTCGAACAGGTCCTCGCTCTTGATATCGGTGTTGCCGCTGAGGGTGATCTCCGAGATGGTCTCACGCTCCGCGACCGTCACGATCAGTACGCCGCCGTCACGCGCAACGCTCACGTCCTTGAAGAACCCGGTCTTGAACAGCGCCCTGACCGTCTCTGCGGCGCGGGACTCCTCGAATTCGTCGCCGACCTTGACCGGTAGATAATTGAGCACCGTACCCGCGCTGATGCGTTCCAAACCGCGTATGCGGATGTCCTTGACGACGAAGCGCTCGGCCCAGGCCGGCGGCGCAAGCCACGCCAGACATGCAATCAAAACAACACCCAGCCGGCGGCTCATTCTCATACGCGTCACGATCTCGGGTCTGGTGAAAATCTTATTGATTGTTCTGGCCTCGGGCCCGTCTCGCGATCAGCCAAGGATCCGCGCCAGATCGTTGTAGAACGCGATCGCCATGAGCAGCGCCAGCAGGACCAGACCGATCTGCTGGCCTACCTGCTGAACGGCAAGCGGCACCGGCCGGCCGCTCACGAACTCCATAAGGTAATACAATAAATGGCCGCCATCCAGTAGCGGGACCGGCAACAGGTTGAGGACCGCCAGACTCACGCTGACGATACCGAGCACGGAGAGAAAGGCCGCAAGCCCCATCCCGGCGGATTCTCCCGCGACCTGGGCAATGCTGATGGGGCCGCTCAGATTACGTACGGAGGCGTTGCCGACCAGCATCTTGCCGAGCAGCCTGAGGGTCAAGACCGCCATCTGGGCGGTCCGGTCCACGCCGCGGACGAAGGCCTCGATCGGCCCATACCGCTCGACGCCGATGAGTGTTGCGGGCACCGGCGGGGGCGGCGGCATCTCGGCGCCAATCCGCCCGATCGGCCGTCCCTGCTCGTCTTCCTCGCGCACCGGCCGGAGATCGAGGCTAAGCCGTTCGGCCCCGCGTTCGACCTCGACCCGTATGCTCTGCTCGGGGTGCTCGCGGATGTAGCTCACCCAGTCCTCCCAGGATGCGAGCGGTTGGCCATCGGCCCGCAACACCCGATCGCCGCTCTTGAGCCCGGCGGCCTGCGCGGCACCCTCCGGCCTCACCCTCCCGATCACGGCAGGGACCACCGGATGATCGGGGGCGATCCCGAGCTGTTTCAGCAAGCCGCCGTGGGCCAGGTCATCGACAGGGATGCCTCCCACCGGCAAGCTCAGCTCGCGTTTTCGGCCCTGCCGGTCGCGCACGGTGACCGTCAGCGATCCGCCCTCGATCACGGCGGGTACGCTGGCAGCGACCACGGCGTCCCAGGTCGGCGTCTCCTGGCCGTTGACGGTGATGACCTCGAGACCGGCCTCGAGACCGGCGCGGGCCGCGATGGAACCCGGCTCGACCTCGCCAATCCTCGGTTTGAGCCCGCTGACGCCGATCATGAACATCAACCAATACGCCAGGGCCGCGAACAGGAGATTGGAGAGCGGTCCGGCGCTGACGATCGCACTGCGCACCGCCAGGCCCTGATGATTGAACTCGCGCGACAGGTCGGCCGCGGCCACCGGGCCTTCGCGTTCGTCCAGCATCTTGACGTAGCCGCCGAGCGGGATCGCCGCGACCACGAGCTCGGTCGCATCCGCCCCGAAACGCCGCGTCCACAGCGCCCGCCCGAAGCCGACCGAAAACCGCAGGACCTTGACCCCGCAGCGGCGTGCCACCCAGAAATGGCCGTATTCATGCACCACGACCAGGATCCCGACCACCACCACGAAGGCCGCCAGCGAGGACAGGAAGCCGATCATGCGGCGCGACTCCGCACTTGGCCCAGGGCCTGGTCACGGGCCATGCGATCGGCCGCCAGTATGTGCTCCAGCGTATCGGCAGGGCGCCCGGCGAGGCGCTGCAAGGCCTCTTCCACGATCGCCGCGATCGCCATGAAACCGATGCGCCCCTCCAGAAAGGCAGCGACCGCCACTTCGTTGGCCGCGTTCAGGATGGCCGTCGACGTTCCCCCCGCCTCCATGGCGGCACGCGCAAGCCGCAGGCAGGGGAAGCGCGTCACGTCCGGCGGCTCGAAATCGAGCCGCGCCACATCGAACAGGTTGAGCCGCTGGACCCCGGCGCCCATGCGCCCCGGCCAGGCCAGGGCATGCGCAATCGGCGTACGCATATCGGGGTTGCCGAGCTGTGCGAGCACCGAGCCGTCGCTGTACTCGACCAGCGAGTGCACCACACTCTGCGGATGCAGCACGACCTCGACCTTATCCGGCGTAGTCCCGAACAGCCAGCAGGCTTCGATCAATTCCAGGCCCTTGTTCATCAGCGTCGCCGAGTCCACCGATATCTTGCGGCCCATGACCCAGTTGGGGTGGGCGCAGGCCTCGTCGGGCGTCACCTGCTCCAGATCGGCCCGCTGCCGGCTACGGAACGGTCCGCCCGAGGCGGTGAGCAGGATGCGCTGCACCCCGACCCGGATCAGCCCCGCAGCGAAGTCGCGCGGCATGCATTGGAAGATGGCGTTGTGCTCGCTGTCGATGGGCAGCAGCTCCGCCCCGCCGTCGCGCACGGCTTGCATGAACAAGGGGCCGGACATGACCAGGGCCTCTTTATTGGCGAGCAACACGCGTTTGCCGGCGCGCGCCGCGGCGATGGTGGGGAGCAACCCGGCGGCGCCGACGATGGCCGCCATCACGTAATCGGTCTCGGGCAGACTGGCCACGGTCTCCAGTCCCTCGATACCCGCCAGCACCCGCGTAGCACTACCCGCCAGGAGCCGCTCCAGGGCTAACGCGCCGCCCGCTTCGGCCAGCACCGCATAGCGCGGGCGCCAGCGCGCACACAGCCGGGCCAGCGCCTCGGCGTCGCGGTGCGCGGTGAGCGCCACGACGCGAAAGCGGTCCGGGTGCTGGCCTACGACGTCCAGGGTGCTGGCCCCGATGGAGCCGGTCGCGCCGAGGATGGTGAGACCTATCACCCGCGCACCCCCAACCACACCACGCCCAAGGCAAAGATGGGTGCCGCGGCGGTCAGGCTATCGATCCGATCCAGCACGCCGCCGTGACCGGGTAACAAGCGCCCGCTGTCCTTCACGCCGGCCTGGCGTTTCACCAGGCTCTCGAACAGGTCCCCCAGCACGGAAAAGGCGACGGTGATGAGACACACTACGAGAAATTGCAGACCTTCGCCCAGGGCATAGCCCAGGGACCAGGCACCCAGCCAGGCTACCCCCGCCGACACGACAAGCCCCCCCAGCACGCCTTCCCAGGTCTTGCCCGGGCTCACGCGCTCGGCGAGCTTATGCCGGCCCCAACGCCGCCCGACGAAGAACGCGGCGCTGTCCGCCGCCCACACCAGGAGCAGCAGCGTCACGGCCAGGTAGGCCCCGCCGCCGATCATTTGATGCAGGCCGACAAAGGCGCCCCAGGCGGGGACCACGACCAGCACGCCGGCCACCGCGAGCAAGGGGCGGGAACGCGGGATCCCCACCCCCGAGCGTTGGTAATCCAGGACCCAGTACAAGGCGATCGCCCACCATAAGATCAATGTCGTGGCCAGCATCAGCATTCCGCCCGTACCCCAGCCCCAGCCCATCAGGCAATAGGTCGCGAGCAGGCAAGCCATGGTCGCCAGCGCGTAGGCCAGGCGCGGTGCATTCGCGGACCAGCCCGCGAGCTGGCCCCATTCCCAGGCCCCGATAGCCATAACCGCCCCGCTCGCCAGCGCCACCAGTCCGCTTGGCAAGAGCATCAAGCCGGCAATGGCCAAGGGGGCCAGCAACAGCGCGGTCAACACCCGATCCTTAAGCACCTTGGGCACGATCCAGCTGCGCGGTGATACGGCCGAAACGCCGCTCACGGCCCGCATACCATTGTAATGCGAGCTGCAATTGCGCCGGCGAAAAATCCGGCCACAGGCAATCCGCGAAATAGAGCTCGGTATAGGCCAGGTCCCACAGCAGAAAATTGCTGATGCGTTGCTCGCCGGCGGTACGGATAAACAGGTCCGGCTCCGGCAGTCCGGAGAGGCTCAACTGGCGACCGACTAGGGCCTCGTCGATGGCTCCGGGATCGATACGCCCGGCCGCGGCCTGCTCGGCAAGCCCGCGCAACGCCTGGGTCAAGTCCCAACGCCCGCCGTAATTGACCGCGACCACAAGCGTAAGACCAGGGTTACCCGCGGTCAGGCGTTCGGCGGCGGCGATACTCTCCCGCAACGGCCCGGCGAAGGCCGTACGGTCGCCGATGAAACGCAGACGCACCCCATTGTCGTGCAGTTCGTGCAGGGCCTTCTCCAGAGACTGGAGCAGCAGGTCCATCAGGAACAAGACCTCCCGCTGCGGGCGCCGCCAGTTCTCGCTGCTGAACGCGAACAGGGTCAGGACCGCAATGCCCCGTTCCGCACAGGCGCGCACGACGTCGCGCGCCGCATTCACGCCGGCGCGGTGGCCGGCCACCCGCGGTAACTGGCGCCGCGCCGCCCAGCGGCCATTGCCGTCCATGATGATGGCGATGTGCCGAGGCATCGCCGCGGCCGGTTCGAGTACCTGCATCTTGCCGGCGGGCGGGCCGGGCGAGGTCACCCTCGCCTCAGACCTCCATCAACTCCTTTTCCTTGGCCGCGACCAGCGCGTCTATGCGCGCGATGCGCTCATCGGTCGTCTTCTGGACCTTCTCTTCGGCGCGCCGCTCGTCGTCCTCGGACACCTCCTTCTTCCTGACCCGCTCTTTGAGGTGGTGATTGGCGTCGCGCCGGACGTTGCGTACCGCGACCCGGGCCTGCTCCCCTTCCGCGCGCACCACGCGCGTGAGGTCGCGGCGCCGCTCCTCGGTCAGGGGCGGCATGGGGATACGCATCACGTCCCCCGCCGTTACCGGGTTGAGGCCCAGGTCGGAATTCAGGATGGCCTTCTCGATGACGCGCGTCATGCCCTTGTCCCAGGCCGTTACCGCCAGGGTTCGCGGGTCTACGATGGTGACGCTCGCAATCTGGCTCAAGGGCACCTCGGCGCCGTAATACTCGACGCGGATATGGTCGAGCAGGCTGGGGTGTGCGCGTCCGGTGCGGAGCTTGGCCAGCTCGTGTTGCAGGGCCTCGATGGCCTTGCCCATGCGCTGCTCGGCGTCACGGGTGATAGCGTCGATCATGCTACAGGGCCTCTGCTCCCGCCGGACACTGTCTTATGCTCAGTGGCTGGTGACCAATGTGCCTTCCTGCTCGCCCATCACCGCCCGCAGTATGGCCCCGGGCTTGGTCATGTCCAGCACCCTCAGCGGCAAGGCGTGGTCACGGCATAGCACCACCGCCGTCGCGTCCATGACGTTCAGCTTGTCTACCAGCACCCGATCGTAGTCCAGCCGCTCATAGCGCTGGGCATCGCGCACGCGCTGGGGATCGGCGCTGTATACCCCGTCCACCTTGGTGGCCTTAATCATCAGATCGGCATTGATCTCGATGGCCCGCAGGCTGGCCGCCGAGTCCGTGGTAAAAAACGGGTTGCCGGTGCCGGCGGCGAAGATGACGATCCGGCCCTTCTCCAAGTGCCGCACGGCGCGGCGCCGAATATAGTCCTCGCAGATCTGATTGACGCGGACTGCCGACATGACACGCGCGCACAGGCCGATGCGTTCCAGCGCGTCCTGCAGGGCCAAGGCGTTGATGACGGTGGCGAGCATGCCCATGTGGTCGGCGGTGACCCGGTCCACGCCCTGGGCCGCCAGCCCCTGTCCGCGCAGCAGATTGCCGCCGCCGATCACTAACGCCAACTCGGTGCCGCGGGCCGCGATCTCGCGCAGTTCCAGGGCCAGCCACGCGAGCGCCTTGGGATCGATGCCATGCTCGCACTCGCCGATCAAGGCCTCCCCGCTCAGCTTGACCAGCACCCGGCGAAACGCCGGATGCTGTACCCCCGCCTGGCCCATCCGCTCAGCCTCCACGGACCTGGGCCATGCCCTCGCCGACCTCCAGCCGCTCGAAGCGCAGGATGTCGGCACCCTTGGCGCTAAGCAGCTTGGCGATCGTCGTATCCTGATCCTTGACGAAGGGCTGGCCGAGCAGGGTCACCTCGTTGATGAACTTGTCCAGCTTGCCGGCCGCAATCTTCCTGACGACCTCGGGCGGCTTGCCGGTCTCCGCGGCCTGCGCCTCGTAGATCGCCCGCTCCCGCGCCACCAGCTCGGCCGGGACCTGGTCCTTGTGGATGCACACGGGACGAGTGGCGGCGACGTGCATGGCAATGTCCTTGGCCAGCGCCGCGTCCCCGCCGGTCAACACGGTGACCACGCCGATCTTGCTTCCATGCCGATAGAGTCCGAGCCGAGCGCCGTCTGCCGTCACCCGCACAAAGCGCCGCACGCTCAGGTTCTCGCCGATCTCGGCGGACAATTGCAGGCGCACGGCGTCCACGCTGCCGCCGTCCTCACCCAGCGGTGCGGACAGCAGCGCCTCTAGGTCCTTGGGGCGGCGGCCTAGCACGCAATCCGCCACCGACTGGGCGAAGGCCCGAAACTTTTCGTTACGCGCGACGAAATCGGTCTCGCTATTGACCTCGACCATGGCGATGGCCTGCATCTCGGCATCGCTGCCAACGGCGATGAGACCCTCGGTGGCCGTGCGGCCGGAGCGCTTGGCGGCCTTGGCGGCGCCGGATTTACGCAGCAGATCGATGGCCTGCTCGGCGTCGCCCTGGGTCTGCAGCAGCGCCTTCTTGCACTCCATCATCCCGGCCCCGGTGCGCTCTCTGAGGTCTTTGACCGCGGCTGCGCTTATCTCCATGTGCTTCCCTCCATAGCGCTTACTCTGCGTCCCCGCCCGCGGATACCTCAGCGCCCCCCGCGCCGGCCTCGGGCCCAGCGGCGGCGGCGCGCGTCTTCTTGCGCACCACCTTGCCGCGCCGCGGCATGACCTTCTTGCGCGCCGGCCGCGGCCGGTCTTCGGCGGCACGCGGGGCGGGATATATGGGCATGCCCTCGGCATCGACTTCGACCAGTTCATCGCTACCGGCCAGGGCCGTGGTAATGGTCGCGCGGCCCTCGATGATCGCGTCGGCGGAACTCGCGGTGTAGAGATCGATGGAGCGGATCGCATCATCGTTACCCGGAATCATATAATCGACCCCATCCGGCGAGTGGTTGGTATCGACTACCGCGACGATCGGGATCCCCAGGCGCTGCGCCTCGGCGATAGCGATCTTTTCGTGACCGACGTCGATGATGAACAGGACATCCGGCGGGCGCCCCATGTCCTTGATACCGCCCAGGCTCCGCTCGAGTTTTTCCTGCTCTCGGGTCAGCCCCAGGGCCTCTTTCTTGCTGATACGCTCCAGACTGCCGTCGTCCGCCATCGCCTCCAGCGCCTTCAAACGCCCGATGGATTGCTTCACGGTGCGAAAATTCGTGAGCGTACCGCCCATCCAGCGGCGGTTGACGTAGGGCATGCCGCAACGGACCGCCTCGCGCTTCACCGCCTCCTGGGCGGCGCGTTTGGTGCCGACGAACAGGATGGTACCGTTGCGCGAGGCCATCTTGGAGAGAAAACCCATGGCCTCGTTGAACAGGGGCAAGGTCTTCTCGAGATTGATAATATGGATCTTGTTGCGCTCCCCGAAGATATAGGGGGCCATCTTGGGATGCCAATACCGTGTCTGGTGGCCGAAATGTAGGCCGGCCTCCAGCATCTGGCGCATCGTGACTTCTGCCATCAAGGACTCCGAGATCGAGTTTAGGGTTGGTCCTCCACACCTCATGCGCCAACCCCTAGGGGCACCCTAGCGCACCTTACCGTGTGTGAGATTTTGCGGCGGGCCAAACGGCCGCTGCCGGTTTGCTCCGCGAGCCGGGGCTTTATACCATAGATGAATTACCCCAACAATCTAATCATCTGCGTGGAATTCGGTACCTTCCCGGCATGGCCGTAAGCATCAAGACCGGCCCGGAGATTGAAAAAATGCGCATGGCCGGGCGCCTCGCCGCCGAGGTCCTGCACATGATCCGCTCCCAGGTGCGGCCCGGCGTCACCACCGCCGAATTGGATCGGATCTGCCATCGCTACATCGTCGATGAGCTGCAAGCGATCCCGGCGCCGCTCCACTACCGCGGCTTCCCGCGCTCCATCTGCACCTCGGTCAACCACGTGGTCTGCCACGGCATCCCGGGCGACAGGGCGCTCAAAGACGGGGACATCATCAACATCGACGTCACCGTCATCAAGGACGGCTACCATGGCGATACCAGCAAGATGTTTTACGCCGGTGCCCCGCCGCTGCGCGCCAAGCGGCTGGTCGAGGTCTGTCACGCGTGTCTGCGCCACGGTATCGAGATGGTCCGCCCGGGGGTGCAGTTGGGCGATATCGGACACGCCATCCAGCGCCACGCCGAGGCGCAGGGCTTTTCCGTGGTCCGCGAGTATTGCGGGCATGGCATCGGCCGGGAGTTTCATGAAGAACCGCAGGTCCTGCATTACGGCCGGCCCGGCACCGGCCTGACCCTGGAGCCGGGGATGACCTTGACCATCGAGCCCATGCTGAACGCCGGCAAACGCCACGTGAAGGTGTTGCCGGACCTGTGGACCGTGGTCACCAAGGACCGCAGCCTGTCGGCGCAATGGGAGCACACGGTGCTGGTCACCGACATGGGACAGGAGGTCCTGACGCGGCGGCCGGGCGATGACCTCTAGACCGGGTGTCTACCCGTGAGCATGGCGGCCATCCCGGTTTACGAACGCGAGCTATTCGACGCGGAGCTGCTGGACGCAGAGCTGGGCTTGAACGCGGCGGCGCCGCGCGTCGCCTTTAGGCAGGCCGTGCAGCGGGGCCGGGAATGCCTCGCGCAACGCTTTGCCGCCGGCGTGCAAATCAAGGATCTGGTGGCGGCGCGCACCTGGCTCTTCGATCAGGTCCTGTACGCCGCTTGGCGTCATTGCGGTCTTGCCCCCAGCCCGTTTGCCCTGGTAGCGGTCGGCGGCTATGGCCGTGGCGAGCTGCATCCGGGCTCGGACATCGACATCACCGTGCTCGCCGAGCCGGCTGCCCGCGCCGCGGGTCGCGGCGCGATCGAGACCTTTCTGAGGCTCTTGTGGGACAGCGGATTGGAGGTCGGCCAGAGTGTACGCAGCAGCGGCGAGTGTCGCGAGGCCGCTGCCGACCTCACGGTTGCCACCAACCTCATGGAGGCTCGCCTGCTGGCCGGCGAGCACGGCCTGTTCGCGGCCATGCGCGAGGCCGTGGGGCCGCAAGCGGTCTGGCCGCCTGGGGCCTTCTTCGAGGGCAAGCTCGCCGAGCAGGCGACGCGCCACAGGAAATTTCACGGCACGGCCCATAATCTCGAGCCCAACATCAAGGAAGGACCCGGCGGGTTGCGCGACATCCATATGATCGGCTGGGTGGCCAAGCGCTATTTCGGCGCCGAGTCCCTGCATGGCCTGGTCGATCATCAGTTCCTGACCGAGGAGGAGTACAGGAGCCTCGATCAGGCCCAGGCCTTTCTGTGGCGCATACGCTTCGCCCTGCACACCCTGGCCGGGCGCCGCGAGGACCGCCTGCTCTTCGATCATCAACGCAGCGTGGCCGTGCGCCTCGGTTACGCCGACAGCGAGACCGGCCAGCTCGGCGTCGAGCTGTTCATGAAGCACTACTACCGCACCGTAACCGAGCTCAGGCGGCTCAACGAGATGCTGTTGCAGCTCTTTCGCGAGGCGATCCTGGAGAGCGGCGGCCCGATCCACGTCGAGCCCCTCAACCGCCGCTTCCAGATCCGCAATCAGTACATAGAGGCAAGCGATGAGGGGGTCTTCAAGCGTTATCCCTTCGCGCTGCTCGAGGTGTTTCTGTTGCTCCAGCAGCATCCCGAGGTCCTGGGCGTGCGCGCCAGCAGCATCCGCTTGATCCGCGATCACCGCTATCTCATCGATCAGACCTTCCGCAAGGACCTGCGCACCCGCAGCCTGTTCATCGAGATCCTCCGCCAGCCGCGCCGCTTAGGCCATGAGTTGCAGCGCATGCATCGCTACGGGGTATTGGAGGCCTATCTGCCGGTGTTCGGGGCGGTATCCGGCCTCATGCAGTTCGACCTGTTCCACGCCTACACCGTCGACGTGCACACGCTGTTCGTGGTGCAGAACCTGCGCCGCTATACCAACCCCGAGTCCGAGGAGGCGATGCCAAAATGCGTGCGCATCATGGCGCAGATCCCGAAGCCCGAGCTGTTATACATCGCCGGGTTATTCCACGATATCGCCAAGGGCCGCGGCGGCGACCACTCCCATCTGGGGGCGCAGTTCGTCACCGAGTTCTGCGAACAACACGGGCTGAGCCACTATGACACGCGCCTGGTCGCCTGGCTGGTCCAGCACCACCTCATCATGTCCACCACGGCACAGCGCCGCGATATCGCCGATCCCAAGGTCATCAACGAATTCGCCACCCTGGTCGGCAATCGCGTGCGGCTCGATTATCTGTATCTGCTCACCGTCGCCGACATCCGTGGCACCAACCCGGCGCTTTGGAACGGCTGGAAGGACGCATTGCTGACCGAGCTTTATGACGGCACGCTGCGCGCATTGCGGCGCGGCGTGACGAACCCGATCGAAAAACAGGAATGGATCGCCGAGACCAAGGGCGAGGCCCTCGCCGCCTTGTTACGCTCGAACCTGAGCAAGGCCGACATCGATAGCGTCTGGGAGGGCTTCGGCGAGGAGTATTTTCTGCGTCACTGGCCGGACGAGATCGCCTGGCACACCAAGGCCATCGCCGCGGTGCGCGAGGCCGACTTGCCGCTCGCCGTGCTCCGGAGGGAGACTGCGCGCGGCGGCACCGAGGTCTTCGTCTACGCCCGTGACCAAGACCGGAGCTTTGCGGACGGCACGCGGGCACTGGACCAGCTTGGCCTTACCATCATGGACGCACGGATCATCACCTCACCCCGGGGCTACATCTTGAATACGTATATCGTGCTGGAGGCCGCGACCCATGAGGCCATCAAGACCAAAGCGCGCGCCGACGAGATCGTCGCAACCCTGAAGGCGCGGTTGCAGCGCGCCGATCCGCTGGACCCGCCGCCCAAGATCCGGCCGGCCCGTCAACTCAGGCATTTCAAGATTCCGACCGTGGTCAGCTTCGGCGCGGATGAGACGAATCAGCGTACGGTCATGGAGGTCGTGGCCGCCGATAGGCCGGGGATCCTGGCCCAGATCGCGATCGCCATGCGTTTCTGCGGTGCGCGCCTGCAAAACGCCAAGATTGCCACCTTCGGCGAGCGCGTCGAAGACATCTTCTATATCACGGACCTCGAGAACCGGCCGCTCGTAGACCCGCTCAAGCTCGAGTGCCTGCGCAGCTCGATCACCTCCGCCCTGGCGCAATAGCCCGCGGGTAGCGATCGAAGCTCGGTGCGTCCGGTCACGAATGGGAAACGCCAAGGCCCGGGATCCGCCATCTCCAGATCCTGAATCCATTGACGATCCATTGCAGGAAACGCACAACGCTGACCGTGTGGCCGTAGTCGTGCAGCATGATGAGCATAAAGAACACGTACACAAACCGGGGGTCGGTCCGTTCGTTCAGGATGATCAGGGTAAACATGGTGATGCCGAGGTCCCCGAAATGCCCGTACTTCAAGACGTCTTTCAGCGCTTGCGTCGGGATCCTGAGCACAAAGCTCCCCTTGGCCTCTCCCTCGATCATCTTCCCCGGCCACGGTAGATAAGTCAGCTTCGTGTTCCCCAACTCGAAACCGATGCCTTTGCGGAACAGCAACGCCGAAAAATACCGGAAACGGCCGAGCTTCTGCCTCAGCCTATCCACGTCGTCGGCAGTGAATTCCGCGCTCCTGTCGACCTCTTCCTGCCGTGCCGCCCGTTGTATCAGGCTATTCGCGTCGTGGTTGTAATCGGCCGGGGCGATATAGCTGGATTCAAAACCGTCCAGGTCCAGCCGCGCATAAGGATTCAGTAACCGAGTGCCAGCGGCCGCCCAGTGTTGCTTCAAGTCATCGTACGTCACCTTGTATGCGTTGGCCCAGCTCGAATCGCTGCGGTGAAAGATCACCTGGCTGGCGAAGGGCATGAAATAATCGATCTTCTGCGCCATGCAGATCCGGCTCAAATAACTGACGTAACTCTTCTTGTCCCTCAAGCTGACCCGTTCATTATTGCGTAGAAAGCTGTTGACGATGCTCGCGGGCGAATAGCTGCTGAGCAGGATCCGCTTCTTGCCCGCCGCGTAACGGTCCATGTATTCGGTGAGCGTCCTCACCTGGGACCGGGCCGGTTTACTGTCGTTGAAATTGACGATAAAGGCCCTGGGCGTATTGATGAGCAGGACGCTGTCGTCGATCACGAGCGGGATGCTCAGCACCGAGACCTCGGGGGACAATGCGTGCCATTGGAACGGTTCCAGCGCCCTGGCCTTCCGCCCCTGCTCCTGCAGATACCCGATTATCTTCCTGCGCGGCAGTTGCGGGCACAGATAATTAACGCCGTCATTCAGCTTGCGGATGCTCGCCGTGTGGAAGTGATCGGGATGTTCGTGCGTGACGTAGCAGTACTTCAGATCCTTGAGCGCCTCCATTTGGCCTGCCGTGGGATAACTCTGCAACCACCAGCTCCGCCAGTAGCACGACCCGATAAGCCAAGGATCGGTCAACAGCAACGGTGTCCCCGCCGCGTCCCTGATGAGGAGGCTGGCGTGTCCAAGCGTTTCGATTAGCATGTTTTAAAGAGGTCTCCTCATTTCGACCGCCCGTAGTCTAAGCATAGCACGTCGTACCGCCGCGCTCGCCGTGGTTCAAATCGATTTCTGATCCCCACGGCCCCGGTGCCTGCATAGCGGAGCGGCGCGCCATGGTCCCTATTCTTAATGCCTTCAATCCCGAGGGTGGCACGGCATTGACGCCCCCCGCCGCCTTGAGCCGTTTGGCGTGGCCCAAGACCTCACCACTCAGCACCTCGATCCTAGCCTTGGCGGTGCAGAATACCCGATCGGCGTGCGCCACCAGCAACACCCTCGCCGCGCTCGCCTTCCCCGCTCTCGATGCCGGCCGACTTCACCGCCCCTGCGGGCGGCGCGGCGGATCCTGTTCCGCGCCCGGCCGGACGCCGACCCGCCGGTGGGTCGCATGGGCCGCGGGCCGTCCTGCTCGATTAGTCCCTTGAGCAGCGCCTGGTCGTCCGGGCGCAGCGCGGTCAGGTGGGCGGAGTCCCGAGCATGCCAATCGCGTTTACACCATTGTTATACCGTAGCCCATATTCTTTTCACCGAGTTGATGCCCAAGTTCGTAGACTTCGAGCCGTGTCATTCAAGTCGGATGAACTATGGATATCGCCTGGTGTGCGTTGATCGGCGCGTTCTTTCTCTTGACCGTTGCGCTTGCAATCGGTTGCGAGCGGCTGATGCCTCGGAGGAAATGATATGAGTGCGATCCATGTTATCGCTGCCGTGGTCGCGGTGCTGTTACTGGGCTACCTGGTCTATGCCCTGATCAAGGCGGAGGATCTCTAAATGACCACCCAATCCTGGTTGCTGTTGGCGGTTTATCTGGTCGTGCTGTTGGCGGCGGTCAAGCCGCTCGGCCTGTACATGGCCAAATTGATGGAAGCGCCGCGCTGGCAGCCGTTGGCGCGACTCACTCGATGCAAACCATCGGCAACCTCTGGGCCGATCTCTATCGCACCACGGTCTACCTGCTGTTACCGCTGTCGTTTGTCTTTGCGCTGGTATTGGTGAGCCAGGGCGTGATCCAGCGCTGGCGAGGATGGCGCCCACGCGGCCCGCACCTAACGTATTTGAACGACGGGTAACGGCGCCTTTCCGGTGGTTGTCGCCGGGTGGTGGGTTCTTTGCCATGTGGACTACCTCAACTGTAGGTTGACGATACGGAACTAATTTATTATTCTGTCAACCGTTAACGTTTTCATAAATTTAGTCCTTTCCGTCAACCTACCGGAGGTTCAATGATAGGCGAACGGCTGAAACAGGCCAGGCTCGGTGCAGGTTTGTCCATGGACGCGCTGGTGGCCAAGATGGACCATTTCCTCACCAAGCAGGCTATTTCCAAATACGAAACCGGCAAGAGTGTTCCCGGCTCCGACGTGCTTGTGCGTCTGGGCGAAGTTCTTGGCGTCAAGACAAGCTACTTCATGCAGGAACCGAAGGTTGAGGTGGAGTTCATCGCCTACCGCAAGCACAGCCGCTTACCCAAATCCGAGGCGAACCGTCTACAGGTACGGATCACGCATCATCTCGAAAACTATTGTTGGTTGGCAGGATTGTTTCCCGCGTCCGGCGAAAATCCCGGGTGGCACGCGGCGGTCGGCATTCCAAAACCCAAACGGGCAAAATCCGTCGAGGATGCCGAACGAATTGCCAAAGAGCTCAGGGAGGAATGGAAGATCGGCATGGACCCCATCGATAACATGGTCGAAACACTCGAAGATCATGCAACGGTAGTGTTGGCTCTGGACGCCGATGCGCGGTTCGACGGCATTTCCGTCTGGGCGAAGGTTCACGGTGACGATGAACGAAAGGTTCCTGTAGTCGTAACCAACGCTGGTATGTCCGGAGACCGGCAAGGATTCAACCTTGCCCATGAATTGGGGCATTTGGTCATCGAATCCAAGACGGCAAAGGAAGAAGAGGATACCGCCCATCGTTTCGCGGCGGCGTTTCTCGTACCGGATGAGGTGGCCTACAAAGAACTCGGCCGGTCACGCAGTCGGATCGAATTCGCTGAATTGCTGCTGCTCAAGCACAAATACGGGATGAGTATGCAGGCGTGGCTGCGCCGCGCCAAAGACCTTGGGATTATTTCTTTCAGTTGGTACAAG
>JBOIDW010000258.1:0-2750 GCA_050740655.1 Gammaproteobacteria bacterium
GACGCGTCCCGGAGTGTTCGCGGCAGGCGACGTGCGGAGCGGGACGACGAAGCGATGCGCGTTCGCCGCCGGAGACGGAGCGCTCGGCGTGACCTGCGTCCACTGGTATCTTGCCCAGTAGCCACCCCCAGTAGGTGTCTGCCGCCGAGACCTCGAGGACCGGTTCGGAGACTGCGCTCCCGCGAAGCTGTCCGGACCGGCGCCCTCGCTCCCCAAGGCTTCTTGGTCGTCCTGCACGGCCAAATCGAGAAATCATCACCGATTCTGGGCCGCGCCACGCCGAGTGTGCTGCGCCACCCCATGAGCGCAAGAACCTGGAGCACCTGTGCCGCTAAATCACCCGCCCCGCCATCGCCAACGAACAGCTTGCACTCAACCGGGCCGCGCAGGTGGTGCTCACACTAAAGACACCCTATCGAGACGGCACGACCCATATCGTGATGTCGCCGCTGGAATTCATACAACGCCTGGCCGCGCTGGTCCCGCGCCCAAGGCTCCATCTCATCCGCTTCCATGGCGTCCTCGCGCCCAATGCCACGCTGCGTCCCGAGATCATTCCATCCTCAGGGCGCCGAGCAGGCAACCCCCCTTTTATGCCTGGCTTCCCGAGCGTGCCGGTCAACACCATACCCCCTCAGCCGACAGCGCCGAGGCGCCCCCTGCCGCGGCGCCGGTGCGCCTGAGCTGGAAACATCCCCGAAACATCCTGCATCCTGGACCGACTCGCGTCATTGACAACCCGCGGGTCCATCCGTACTCTTCCCCTTGCCGAAAAAGGGCGTTTGAAATTCCTATGCCCCCGGCGGGCGCGAGTTCGAGCGTCTCGGCCGCGCCGTGGAAGCGGCGAAGCTCGAGGTGCCCATCGACTCCACATTTGCGCTTGCCGACGCGGCGAAGGCGCACCGGCGTCTGGCCGCGGGACACGTCCTCGGCAAGGTCGTCCTTCGGATTAACTAGAGTCGTCAATGCAATCATCACCACACCGAGACAGACTGAACAGGAGTAACCCATGCCACCCAAAGCCGCTGCAGCTTCACCCGCGCCGCGCGCTGTCCCGCGAACCGGGCATGCACGGCGTGTCTCCGTCGGGGCTGGACTTCGCCGCGAAGCCAGAGCCAGGAGCCAGGAGCCCGGGCCGGCCCAAAGGCCAAGACCCAGGGCACCAACGGGTGGGGGCGTCGTGTTTTCACCCCCAGTTTGAACCACCGTAACGGAGGCGTTTATGAAAAACTCTCATCTACTTTCCGCCGTGATCGTCGGCTTGATGGTAACCGGTGCGCAAGCCGCCGACCCGGAGTTCCAGAAGCAATGCACCATGGGGCTGGCGACGGAGAAACACATCCCCACGGACTGCTCGGTGATGTGGAAGTCCGAGAACGGCAAGACGTATTGCTTCGGAAACGAAGAGGCCAAGTCGGAGTTTCTCAAGGACAAGGAAGGCAACCTCAACAAGGCGGAGGTCTTTTGGTCGCAGCCGGAAGCGCATTGATCCCGAAGCCGCAGGGGCGCCCCAGGATCGGTGCCCGTGTCCCGCCCGATGCGCGAGGACTAAAGGGGCCAGGACTAACGGCCAGCAGCGTCGCCTGCACGCGGGCCGATTTCCTCGTCGCGACCGACGAAGTGTGGGCCGAGCGTCGCCATCGGCAGGTTAGGCCGAAGCTCGAGGTGCCCATCGCAATCATCACCACACCGAGACAGACTGAACAGGAGTAACCCATGCCACCCAAAGCCAAAGCCGCTGCAGCTTCACCCGCGCCGCGCGCTGTCCGCGAACCTTCGACTGCCGATCTGTACCGGACCAAGAACGACCTGCCGGCCGCGGCGCGTGCCGAGGTCGCGGCCTTGCTCAACCAGCGGCTCGCGGACTGCATCGATCTCCAGACCCAGTGCAAGCAGGCGCACTGGAACGTGAAGGGTCCGAACTTCATCGCCCTGCACAAGCTCTTCGACGAGATCAACGAGGAGGTCGAGGAATACATCGATCTGCTGGCCGAGCGGGTCGTGCAGTTAGGCGGGGTTGCCGAGGGCACAGCCCGCGTCGTGGCCGAGCGTTCCACGCTGGATGTGTATCCGTTAGTGCTCAAGAGCGGCGAGGAGCATGTGGAGGCGCTTGCCTCCGCGCTCGCCGCATTCGGCCGCGCCGCCCGGCTTGGCATCGAAGAGATGAACGAGCTCGAGGACGCCGACAGTGCTGATATCCTGACCGAGATCTCACGCGGCGTGGACAAGTACCTGTGGTTCGTGGAAGCACATAAGCAAATTTAATGTCGCGTGGAGAACGAGATGGCTCCCCCCAACGCCGCGTGTACTTACCTCAACAAAGCTGCATAGACGGAGAGAGGAGAGATGAGCAGCCCAAGCGTATATCAAGCTAAAGAGTTCAATCTGAGCAGGCTTAATGGCATCTCCGATCGGACGCTGGAGATGCATTTCAAGCTTTACGAAGGTTATGTCAAGGAAACCAACCGGCTCATGGAGGCGATCACAGACATCTTGAAAGATGGCCGGGTTGACCAGGAAGAGACGCCAGCCTACTCGGAGCTCAAGCGCCGTCTCGGGATAACGGTATGGTCTTGCATGAATACTACTTCAGCAACTTGAAGAAGGATGGCGGGGAAGGTCCGGCACCTAACTCAGCATTCCTTCAGGCTGTCGAATCGAGCTTTAGCAGCTTTGATCTTTGGAAGACGGACTTCACCAGCGTCGGCAAGATGCGCGGGGTCGGATGGGCGATTTGCTACCTGGATCCG
>JBOIDW010000259.1:0-2431 GCA_050740655.1 Gammaproteobacteria bacterium
ACCTCCTCGCCGGGGGACCGCCGGGCGCTTCCCGTTCATGCCGGCTTCGCGACCATCAGATAGAAGATCATCAACACGGCGACGAAGGCCGGAATGCCTAACCAGAGCCAGGCACGCGCGTAACGCCAGTAGACGGCGGGTAGCGGCTGGTGCGCGGCGACGGCCAGGCCCGCGAGGTCGCGCATGCGGATCTGCAACCACACGACCGGGAGCCAGCACAGGCCCGTCAAAATATACAGGGCGATGGACCATAGGAGCCACGGGCCGGTGAACGAGTATCCGGCCGCGTGGGCCAGATAGACCCCGCTCAAGGGTTGCAGGATCACGGCCGGCGCGGTGAACATCCAATCGGCGACCACCACCCAGCGCGAGACCGCGGCGATCGCATGTACGTCGCGCGATAGATGGGCGCACAACAGGTAATAGGCGGTGCCCAAGCCGGTACCGAACAGCAGCGTAGCGGATATTACGTGCAGCCACTTGACCAGGTTGTAATCCATTAGCGTTCCTCCAGGAAATACAGCGCGACAAGCACCGCCCTCTGCCAATCTTCCTGCGGCCGGTATAGCATAGGCGTTGAATTGTATCGCAACTTATCCGATACGAAACGGCTGCGACCCGCCCGGAGTCCCTAGTCCGCCGTCGAAGTCCGTTGCAGGCCAATCACACAACCCTGTTGAGGAGACAACGAGCATGTCGATCACGTTTTATTATGGTTCAGGTTCGCCCTATGGTTGGCGCGTCTGGCTGGCGCTGGAGCATAAGGGACTGGCCTACGACCTGAAGCTCATGTCGTTTTCGGCCGGTGATACCAAGGCTGAGGCCTTCCGCAAGCTCAACCCCCGCGGCAAGGTGCCGGTGCTGGTCGATGGGGATTTCGCGCTCTACGAATCGGTGGCGATCCTCGAATACCTGGAGGATCGATATCGAGACCGTGGCCGCGGCGCCCTGTATCCCGATACCCCGGCGGGGCGCGCCATCGCACGGCGCATCATCCAGGAGGCCGACCATTACCTCGGCAAGTCCATGGACGCCATGCTCCGCGAGGTGTTTTACAAACCCGCCGCCGAGCACGATGCGGAGGTCATCGCAACCGGTCGCACCAAGCTGAGCGAGGAGCTGGCGCTGCTGGAACTATCGCTGGCCGGAGCGTTTCTCGCCGGACCGCTGGGCGCGGCGGATTATACGGTTTATCCCTACCTTGCGCTGGCCCTGCGGGGCGAGATCAAACGCCCCGATCTCGGCATCCGCGCCCTCATCGGCCCGCGGCTCGCCGCGTGGACGCAGCGTATCGAGGCGCTGGCCTATTTTGCTAAGACCCTCCCGCCGCATTGGAAGGGCAAGTAAGACCCGGCCGTCACCGATCCGCCACACCGCCCGCCGCTGCTCGCCATCCGCCTGGAATAAACGGAAATGTACAGCTTAGATCAATCGGGGCGCTGAGCGGTCCGTGCGAAAGCCGGGCGAGACGCGGTCCAGGGGACTCATTACACCATGCCCCCCGCGGTTCAAGACGTGCGTGTAGATCATCGCGGTTGACACGTCCTTGTGGCCGAGAAGTTCCTGCACCGTGCGGATGTCATAGCCCGATTGCAGAAGGTGCGTCGCGAGCTATGGCGCAGCGTGTGACAGCTCGCGGGCTTGGCGACCCGGCTTCCCGAACCGCCATCTTGTCCGCTCGCTGCAACGTCTGCTCGTCGATGTGATGGCGCCGTTCGACGCCCGAGCGCGGATCGATGGAGTGCTTGGAGGCTGGAAAGACCTACTGCCGCGTCCACTCCCGGTCCGCGCCTGAACGCCCTCAAGGTGGGTTCGGAGCGTCGCGTGCAGTGCCGCAGGCAAGATGGTCACCCGGTCCTTGTCGCCCTTACCATCGCGGACGGTGATCTGGGAGTACCCGAAGTCCACATCCTTTACCCGCAGGCGCACGCACTCCATCAGCCGCGGCCCGGCCCCGTAAGAGGATCCCCCCCATGAGGGCGTGGTGGCCCTCCATTTGGCCCAATACCGCTCGCACCTCGACTTCCGTCAAGACCACCGGCACCCGCGCCGGCCGCTTGGCCCGCTCGACGTTGTCGAGCCACTCGAGCTCCTGGCCCAGGACTTCCCTGTAGGGGGACAGGATCGCGCTACGCGCTTGATTTTTGCGTCGATGCGGAGACCTTCCTCGCGACCGCGAGATGGGTCAGAAAGGTCTCGACCTCGGGTTTGCCCATCGCGGTCGGATGGAGCTTCGTATGGAAGAGAAGCCGTTTTATCCAGTCCACATAGGCCTGCTCGGTACGGATGCTATAATGCTTCAAACGCAGGCGCTCGCGGACCGGGTCCAAGAGTCGGGGTTTCGGGCTCATCCGGTTGAGATCTAAAATACCTTCCGGACCTGAGGTCTAGCATCGGCAAACGGCGCTCAATCCTAAGCGACACCGTCCAG
>JBOIDW010000260.1:0-4020 GCA_050740655.1 Gammaproteobacteria bacterium
ATTCAAAGAGAGAACCGCCATCCTTTGGGAAGCAGCGAGCGGTGCAGAGCGTCGTCGTTTCGAACACCAAAACGACATATGGTCCCTTGCACTCTCTCCGGACCGCCGCTTTCTGGCAACAGCGAGCGGTCCTCTTTTTGGAGGTATGCAGGATCCCCCCCGCTATATTACCGCGCGGTTGTGGGATGCTGGCAGCGGTGAGCTGCTGCACATTTTCGACATGATCCCTGACAATATAACTGTTGTTACCTTTTCACCGGATGGTCATGTCCTCCTCATCGCTGGCGGGGCATGGCTGTCGACTTGGGACGTCGCGACGGGTCAGTTGGTGCGACGCTTTTTCTCGAAGAGCACTAAGGGTACAGTTGGTGGGATCTTAGACGCAGCTTTCTCATCGGATGGCCATTTATTATTGACTGGGGGCTCGGATGGCAGTGCGATCCTCTGGGAGGTTGCAACAGGAAAGGAGATCCGGCGGTTACGCGGACACTCGGGCAAAATCAACTCTGTGGCCTTCTCCCCCGATGGCCGTTTTGTACTTACCGGGGGTTCCGATGCCACCATGCGGTTATGGAACCCGTGGACCAGCCAAGAACTCTGTCGTTTGATCTCCTTCCCTGACGGCACCTGGGCGGTTGTAGACCCACAGGGCCGCTACGATGCCTCGAATGGCGGAGATGTGCACGGCTTGCACTGGGTGATCGGGAATGAATCGATCGCTCTCGACCAGCTTAAGGAGCGCTATTACGAACCAGGATTATTGGCCAAGATCATGGGATTCAATAAGGAGCCGCTGCGCCAGGTCAGTGCTTTCAAGCAGGTTGGACTGTTTCCGCAGATCGAGACGCAGGCCCCGGTTTCCGGCAGCACCGTGATGGAAATCAAATTAACCAACCGTGGGGGTGGGATCGGCCGGGTGCGCATATTGGTCAATGGCAAAGAAGTGGCAGCCGATGCCCGTGGGCCAACTATTGATCCGCACGCTGCAAAGGCAGGCTTGACAGTTGATCTGGCTAGAGCTGCCATTCGGCCTGGAGAGCCTAATATTATCGAGGTCGTCGCATGGAACGCCGAAGGGTATCTCTCGAGCCGTAGCGCACAGGTCATCTGGACGGCACCCGGCACTCCCGCTGCCAAGCCAACGGATCTCTATGCCATTGTGGGCGGTGTTTCGACATATGCCTCGCCCCACCTCAATCTGCGCTTTGCTGCAAAGGATGCAGAAGACGTCGCCAAGGCCTTGCAGATCGGTGCAAAGCGCCTATTTGGCGCAGAGAAGGTCCATCTGAGCTTGCTGCGCACAACGAGCGATACCCAAACCTTGAGCCCAACCAAGGCCAATTTTCGCCGGGCGTTTGAGGAGGCGCGCAAGGCAGCGCCCACGGATATTCTGGTGGTGTATCTGGCCGGGCATGGCGTGGTGCTGCGTGGGGAGCATGATCTCTATGGCTATCTCACCAAGGAGGCACGCAGTACGGATCTCTCCGACCCCGCGGTACGTGGCCAAGTAGCGATCACCAGTGAGGAATTGGTGGAGTGGACGAAGGCGATCCCGGCGCTCAAGCAAGTGATGGTCCTGGATACTTGTGGCGCGGGAGCGGCCGCGGACAAGCTCGTGGAGAAACGGGAGATCCCCGCGGACCAGATCCGGGCGATGGAACGGATGAAGGACCGGACTGGCTTTCACATCCTCGCGGGAAGCGCGGCGGACAAGGTGAGTTACGAAGCCAGCCGCTATGGGCAGGGATTGCTCACCTACACATTGCTGCAAGGGCTGCGCGGGGCCGCGTTGAGGGACGGCGAATACGCGGATATCAGCACGCTCTTTCAGTACGCCCGAGATCAGGTGCCACAACTTGCGCGTGAGATCGGGGGTATCCAAGAACCGCGGATCGCTGCGCCGAGGGGAGATAGCTTCGATATAGGGCAATTCACCAAAGAGGATAAGGCTGCCATTCCCCTCGCCATGATTAAGCCACTTATTTTACGCCCCGTGTTGCTCAACCCCGAGCAGGGCTTTGACAACCTTGAGTTGACGGCAGCGCTGCGCAGGCAATTGCAGGCAGATACAGATACCCAAACCGCAACCCGCGGCCCACGAGGTGAACCCGCGGCCATCTTTGTCGATGCCGATGAGCTGCCCGGCGGGATTCGCCCTAGCGGGACTTACACGGTGGAGGGGCGGCAGGTCAAGGTCAAGCTATTCTTGATTCGGGATGGACTGCGGGTAGCCAATTTCGAGATCGAAGCGGCCAACGATGACCCCACGCGGGTGGCGATCGCGATCGTGGAGGGCTTGACCCGCGCCCTACAAGGTCTCGCGCCCTGACGCCAAGCAGGGTTTATAAGGCTCGGATAATATGGACTCTTCGGGCGTCTTTAGAATAGGCCGGCGATTTAGGTCTGGGCAGTGTCGGATAATATTACAACGCTAGGCCTTGCTTGACTTTCTGCGAGCATCGCGTTTACTGATCGAGGACGGCATAAGAACAGGAACAACGCCCAAGGGGAAAAAGTGCGATATCTACGTGACATCATGCTCTTGCTCGCCGGAACCGTCGTCCTGGCCTTACCCTCAGCTCTCCTTGCAGAAACGCGCCGGGCCTTGCTCGTGGGCATCGACAACTACCAGGCCGCGCCAAAGAAGACGGTGCGAAACCGCGCGGCAGATAAGCAACGCAAGGCCGCGCCCGCCGCCGCGGAGCCGCGGCGCGTTGAATGGCCGCCTCTCGATGGACCTGGCAACGATGTCGAAGCCATCAGCGAGGTGTTGAAGACGCGCTATGGATTTGAGCCGAGCAATATTCGCATCTTGAAAAACCGTGAGGCGACCCGGGAACGTATCCTTGCCGAGATCGAGCAACGTTTGATCGCGCCCGCCGCGCCGGGCGATGTCCATGTCTTTTTCTACGCAGGTCACGGCTCCCAGGTAACGAACTCGCTGTCCGCCGAACCCGACAAGAAGGACGAGACGATCGTGCCGGCCGATGCTGCGCGAGGGGCCTGGGACATCCGTGACAAAGAGCTGCGGCGTCTCTTTAACGATGTCCTCGATAAAGGCGCATCGCTTGCCGTCTTTTTCGATAGCTGCCATAGTGGATCGATCGCGCGCGGCCTGGCGGCCACGCGGAAGGTCCGGTATCTCGTCCCCGATCCGCGCGATATCGCCAAGGTCGTGGGCGCCGAGCCGCCCGATCCGCGTCCGGCACCCGAGGCGCGCGGGGCCTTGATATTCTCGGCGGCACAGGACCGCGAGGAGGCCTATGAGGATGCGGATGAGATATCCGGTAAGAGCCACGGTGCCTTCAGCCTCGCCTTGCTCAAGGTGTTGCGCACCGGCGCCGTAAGTTTGTCCGCGGAGCAGGTCTTTCTCAGCGCCAAGGCGACGCTGCGGAATCGTGGGTACACCCAGGAACCGGTGCTGGCCGGGCCGGCCGATCGGGGCCGGCAACCGCTGTTCGGGCGCGGGTCCTATGCCCTCTCGGGGCGTACGGTCGTGGCGGTCCTTGGTGTCAAAGAAGGACAGTTCGAGCTCGAGGGAGGCTATGCGATTGGTCTTGCGGTTGGCGCCGAGCTGGCAAGAGCAGGGACTGCCGCCAGAGAAGGCGAGGTACGGCTCCGCGTAGATCAGGTGAATGGCCTGAGCCGGGCGACGGCGCGGGTGATCGCGGGGCAGCTCGAGAATATCCGGGCAGGCGATTTATTTACGGTAGATGCCTGGGTGGAAAGTGAGGGGGCGCTGGCTGTATGGATGGCGCCTGCGACGCTCCCTTCGGCTGATCTGGGCCGCATCGCTCAGGAGCTGTCTGGACTTCGCACCTCGGATCGGCTGCAGTGGATAGATGACCCGACGGAGGATACGCCCACCCGGCAAGGACCCGCTCGCGGTCGAGCGCGGCATCCCCGGCGATATCTGCGCGGTGGCCAAGGTCGACGAGGTTTATTTCGACGCGGTACTGCACGACTCGCATGACGAGGACCATATCCACCTGCGTTCCCTGAGCCTGCCCTTGCCCATGC
>JBOIDW010000261.1:0-1582 GCA_050740655.1 Gammaproteobacteria bacterium
ACCAGCGCTGCCGGCCCGGCGAGCGCGAGGGGCATGACCCCCAGAAAGATCCACAGTTTCCTTGATTGTTTCATCTGTTTTCTCCGTATCTTTGTTCTGCTAGAGGGGCTCCAGGTGAGCCGGAGTGTTTAACCCAAGTCCCCTCCCCTCGGAGGCGAGCTTACCCCTATTCTGCCTCACGATCTACGGTGCTCTCTGCCACTGCAGGACGAGTCTGAATCGTACTCGGGGTTCAGCTCAGGTCTTGCCTTGACGCATGCGAGCTCGCGAACGGCCTCTCATGGACGCAGCGGGAGGGAACTGGGCGTATAACGGGGAGCAGCTCGCCTAGGTGCTCTCCACCTCCGGCTCGAGCGGTCAGCCCAAGGGGGGGTCGCGAGCACCCACAAGGGATTACGCAATCGGCTTTTGTGGATGCAGGAGGCGGTTCGCCTCACGGCGCGTGACGCTGTGCTTCAGAAGACCCCCTATACCTTTCCGGCGTCACGCGGACGGAAAACATGCCCGCCCATCCGCGCGACGCCAAGAGGCAAACGGCCCAATGGCCAACAAAAACGTGACTAGCGGGCGCAACGGAAGCCGAAGAGGACGCTCGCGTGGGACGGCTGGTCGAGGCCACGGACCGAGAGCGGACCGGCAAGCGTACCGTCGCTGAAGACGCCGCCGCGCACCAGCGCACCGGGTTCACCCGTTATGGCCGCGCCGGCCAGGCACTGACTGTCGGCCGTGGCCATTGGGCTGACGGTGGTGCTCCAGGTGCCGCACGCCGTCGATCGCGGGATCCAGTCCGCGACCCACTCAAGGAGGTTGCCCACCATGTCGAAGGCCCCGTCCGGCGACACGCACGCCGTGCGCGACCCGGTGGCGGTCACCGCGAACGGAGGACCCGTATTGCAGTCGGTGATGCCGTTATCCGGCCCCGGGTCTGGCGTCCCCGCCACCGCCATCTGCCACTCGGCATTGGTCAGGAGCCGCTTGCCGGCATTACCACAGGCCTGCTGGGCCTGAAACCACGTAATATTGCTGGAGGGCGTCACCCCGGCCACGCTGCGCGCGAAGATGGCTTTCGTCCCTGTGCAGTCATTGCCGTTATCAGCGCACGGGTAATTATCGGACGTAGCCCCAAACTGCGCCCCGCCCGTGGGCGTGCTCCACACGCTGGCTTCGTATGCATCTACGCACAGCGCCCCGGCCTTCACCAGGATGTCGGCGACATCGTTCCCCACACAGGCCGTCCCGGTATAGAACTTGTCCCGCACCTGGTCGGGGGTATCGGGCGAGCCCGCGGGCCCTTGCGGGCCAGCCGCACCTATCGGGCCGGGGGGCCCGGTGATGCTCCAGTGCCGGGCGGTCTCGCCCCGTTTGCAGGCGGCGTTCGCACGGACGATTCTGGCTAGCTTAGTGACTTTGTTGACGCAACCGTGCACCAGGCTCGTGTCGCCTCCGTGTGCGTACACCAGCGCTGCCGGCCCGGCGAGCGCGAGGGGCATGACCCCCAGAAAGATCCACAGTTTCCTTGATTGTTTCATCTGTTTTCTCCGTATCTTTGTTCTGCTAGAGGGGCTCCAGGTGAGCCGGAGTG
>JBOIDW010000262.1:0-2465 GCA_050740655.1 Gammaproteobacteria bacterium
TTCTGCTCGGCCCATGCGCCGAGGATCCGCTCTTGCCGCTTGGGACCGATGCCGGGCAATTCCCTAAGCCGCTCGGGCTCGCGCTCGAACACCTCGAACACCCGCTCACCGAGCGCTTCGATGAGCAGCTTGGCGAAGTGCGGACCGATGCCCCGGATCATGCCCGAAGCGAGGTATTTCTCGATGCCTTCGAGCGTGCTCGGAGGCACGATGCGCAGCTCCGCGGCGCGAAACTGCCGGCCGTAGGTGGCGTCGTTGATCCAGTAGCCCGTGCTCTCGAGATACTCCCCCGGATGGACCGCCGCGGCGCTGCCCACGACCGTCACCAGATCCCGCTGCCCCCGGACGGTCACGCGCAGGACGCAGAAACCGCTCTCGGGACTATGGAAAGTCACCCGCTCGATGGTCCCCGATAGACGCTCCGTTTCTGGTGTACCGGCCGTGTGCATGTCGCCGATGATACCTGGTGTCGGTTGTGCTTTGCAGCTTTCCAACAAAGCTTCGTAGGATGAATGAGGCGTAACCCGAATAAGCACCTCGCGTCGCTCTGAGAGGTGATCGGTTTGTGCCGGAATACTGGCGCTCGGTTTGCCCTGGAATCACTGATCGAATTCGTCGGAATACGCATCGGCGCGATTCTTTATGGTTGTCAGCCATCTGTTCAACCTCACCAGATCCTCGCCCGTCAGAATGCCGGCAGCGCGCTTGAGACGCAGGGTGTCGAGTAAATAGTCGTAACGCGCACGGCTGAGGTCGCGTTGTGCCCGATATCCTTCCCGCTCGGCGAGCACCAGATCGAGGGTGGTGCGACTGCCGACTTCGAGACCCGCCTTGATGGCCTGTACGGCGGCTGCAGCCGACCGAACGGTTTGTTGCAGCGCTTGCACCCGGCTGATGCCGGTGATGATACCCAGATAGGCGTCGCGGGCCTGACGGCGGACGGCACGCTGTTCCTGCTTGAGAGCGGCCAGGCTTTCGTCGTATCGATGCGCCGCCTCGCGGATTTTCGAGCTCACTTGTCCGCCTTCGTAGAGGGGCAAATTCAGGGCGAGGCCGACGGCACTGGCGTCGATGTCGGCGGCGCCCAGACGTCCACCGGTGGTGGCGAAGCCATGGCTGCCCACCAGGTCCAGGGTCGGATAATGGCCCGCGGACTGGCGTTTGATTTCCTCGCGTGCCACCTCGGCCGTCAATTCCGCCACGGTGAGTGTTAGATTCTGGACGAGAGACTGTTCGATCCAGCGTTTTTCATCGGCCGGCTCCGGCTGGACCAGGGGGGTCCCCGGGCTCAGGCCGGCGAGGTGGTCGTAGTCCTCGCCGGTGATCTCGCGCAGCGCTTCGCCGGCATCGTTGAGTTGATGTTGCGCTTCGATTTCGTCGGCGAGCGCACGGTCGTACCCCGCTTCCGCCTCCGGCACATCGGTAATGGCGATTTCTCCCGCCTCGAAGCGGCGCCGAGTCTGCTGCAGCTGGCGGCTGAGGGCGTCCTTTTGCGCTTGGGCGAAGGTCAGACTCTCGTGTGCAGCCAGCACCGCAAAATAGCGTTCCGCCACCCGCACGATCAATTCCAGCTGGGCGGCGGCCAGCCCCTTGGCGAGCGACACGTTCCTTCGGTTGCCGAAAAAGGAGCCCCCGCGGGCGCGGGGGCAAGGTCGCGGAGGGCGGCGGTTTGAAGCCCCCTGCGAAAACAGGGTCCATCAGTACCCTGCGAGGCAACGTAACCGGTGTGGAGGCTCACCTTCCTCCCCACCGGCACGGATTTAGTTTGGATCAGCCAATGCCGGTCTGGATTCGTTCGTTCTGCTAGCAGGCTCGTTGAAGATCTCAGGCTGCTGCAAGCACAAAATCTTCCGGCAACCTGCCAACGGCGTAGTCTCGATCTTAAATTCCCTTAGAATAAAAACGGGCGTTGATCGAGAGCCAGAATAACTATAAACCGCCCAGAGTTTAGTCATGGTGATACCCCTCCAGCGTGCTCCCCCTCAGGTGTCACACATGCTAGCAAGCGCAGCAGACATTCGGAATGTGACTAATTGTCGCGCGGCAAAATGCCGCACCTGCCGGTCATTGGCCGGGCGACGCCTTACCGTTCAGGAAAACCAGCGTAGAACCGCAGCAGCACACAAGGCGGTGACGCCGAGCCCCGCCTCGAGCCGCCACGCACGCCAATGGACCCCTTCGGCTACCTGGGGGCGGAGACAGACGAGCCCGAGAGCGGTCCCCGAGACGGCGCAGCCAATCTTGACCCCGAGCGCCCCCAGGGCGATCGCCTGTAGGTCGGGAAACTCCCCATAGTAGTAGAAACCTACCGCCCCGAAGGCTGCGCCGCTCACCGCTTGAACGATCCAGCCGAGCAGGACCAGCCGCGCGAGCCGGCGTTCCGTCTCGATCGCCGGTCGTACGTACAGCACGCATGCCGGACTGCCTATCACGGCGGCGGCGCCAAAATTATGCGCGACTTGCAC
>JBOIDW010000263.1:0-16053 GCA_050740655.1 Gammaproteobacteria bacterium
GGCGCGTCTCCTCCGAATCCGGGAAGCGCGACTTGAGGGCCAGGGAATAACTCGCGACCGCGTCGCGATCGCCCAGCTCCCGCTCTACGCGGACCGCAAGCCAGAGGCTGCGCGGCGTATGCCGCGACGATTCCTGAAAGCGTTGGAGATACGCGCGGGCCTCGAGTGGGTGGCCCTGGCGCTGACTCAAGTCGGCCATCTCCAGCAAGGCCTGAGGCCAGCGCGGATCCGCCGTCAGTGCCGCACGCAGTACCTTCTCCGCCGGGCCGTATTGCTCGGCACGCGCGTAGCATTCCCCCGAGTTGGCATGCACCCGCTCCGGGGTTTCATACAAAGGATTGGCCAGGGCCTGTTGGAAGGCTTGCTGCGCCTCTGGATAACGCTTGAGGTCGCACAGGAACCTGCCAAAATCGTTGAGCGTCCTGGAATCCTCAGGATTGAGCGAGATCGCCTCCTTGAAATGCTCTTCGGCCTGCTCCTGCTCGCCTATACGTTGATAGACCAGCCCCAGCACGTGATGCGCGTCGGCATAATTCGATTCCAGCTCCAGGGCCTTGTTGAGCTTCTCGATCGCGGTCGGGTAGTCGCGCTTCCTGAAGTATTCCACGCCGAGCTGCATATTCACCGCTGCCAGGTTATCGGGCTGCAAGACTTGGTGTTGCCGCATCGAGGGCAGCGATTCGCAGCCCGCCAGGACCGCGAACAAGACCACGGCCACGGCATTAGGCCGAGAGTCGCTCAAACGGAGCCTCCTCGAAGCCGTGCCGGCGATGGCGTGCGCCGCGCGCCGCGAATCGTCCGACCAATTGACCACAGGCGGCATCGATGTCGTCGCCGCGGGTCCTGCGCGTGATGGTCATGATGCCGCGCGACAGCAAGCATTGCCGGAAGCGATCGATCTGCATCTGCGGCGAGCGGCGATAGCTCGCGCCTGCGATCGGATTGAAGGGTATCAGGTTCACCTTGCACGCCACGCCGCGCAGCAAGTAGGCGAGCGCCTGCGCATGCTCTACGGCATCGTTGACCCCATCGAGCATCACGTATTCGAAGGTGATCCGGGTATCCGTGGCGCCGGTATAGCGTCGGCAAGCGGCCATCAGCTCGCGCAAGGGATAGCTGCGGTTGAGCGGCACCAACTCATCGCGCAAGGCGTCGTCGGGGGCATGCAGCGAGACCGCCAGCGCGACGGGGCAGCGCTCGCGCAGCCGATCGATCCCCGGCACCACGCCCGCCGTGCTCAAGGTCACGCGCCGCCGCGACAGCCCGTAGGCGAGATCATCCGTCATGAGCTGCAGGGCCGGAACGACCTGCTCGAAATTCAGCAACGGTTCGCCCATGCCCATCAGCACGACGTTGGTGATCGCCCGCTCGCCGCGCGGGACCTGCCCCAAGCGCTGGGCGGCGACCCATAACTGGCCGATGACCTCGGCCGTGGACAGATTGCGGCCGTAGCCTTGTTTACCGGTCGCGCAGAAGCTGCAATCGAGGGCACAGCCCACCTGCGAGGACACACACAGGGTGCCGCGCCCGGGTTCGGGGATGAACACGGTCTCGATACACTGGCCGCCCGCCACCCGAATCAGCCATTTGCGCGTGCCATCATGCGATTCCCGCTCGCTCGCCACCTCCGGGGCCTGGACGAAGGCCAGGTCTTGTACCTGTGTGCGCAGCGCGCGGCTCAGATTGGTCATGGCGGCTACGTCGGCCACCCCTAACTGGTGCAACCATTTGAGGACCTGCGAGGCACGGAACGACTTTTCTCCCAGCGCGGCGAAGAAGCCCTCCATGGCCTGTCGGTCCAACCCCAATAGATTGACCGCGCTGGCCGCCATGTTCATGCCCCGTAGATCTCCCCGCGCTCGAAAAAGAACGCAATCTCGCGGCGCGCGCTCTCGGCGCTGTCCGAGCCGTGCACGGCGTTGCGCAGGCAAGCCCCCGCACCCTGGGGACCGGCGGTGCCGAAATCGGCCCGGAGGGTACCGGGCGCGGCCAAGGCTGGGTTGGTGTTCCCCATGACGGCTCGGTTCCTGTTGATGGCCCCCTCCCCCGCCAGCACCACGAATACAGCCGGACCGGAGGTCATGTATTGCATCATATCCGCGTAATAGGGTTGCCCTGCGTGCTCGCCGTACATCGCCTCGAACTGCTTATGGGACATCCTGAGCATCTTGATCGCGGCCACTCCCATCCCCCCCTCCTCCAGCCTGGCCAGGATACTCCCGATGCGGCTCTGTTCTACGGCATCCGGCTTAATAATAGACAAAGTCAGCTCAAATGTCATTAACAGCCCCTTGAATAGAATGAATAAATGTTTGCCGTATCCCCCTACTCCATAGGCCCTCGGGGGTCGCAGACCTGGACTATATCGCCATCCACGCGCACCGGGAAGGTTCGAATCGACTCATAGGCCGGCGGTGTAAGCGCCGTCCCGGTACGGATGCAGAAGCGCGCGCCGTGGCGCGGGCAGATGATCTGGCTGCCCTCCACCGCACCATCGGCGAGCGGCGCCCCATCGTGGCTACAGACATCCTCGATGGCGTAAAACGCCTCCCCCAGCTTGAATACCGCGACCGGGGTGCCCTGCAATTCGACCCGGCGCGGCCCGCTGGAATCCCAATCGGCCAGCCGGCCGACGTCTACCCAAGCACTCATGGTGTCGATGCCCTCAGTGGATCTCCTGCGGATACATTCTGGAAGCGGCGCTAGTGCAGCCTATCGCATTGCAGCATACCTCAAGCAACTTGCACGGGCTCATTCATGTACACACCTTGCCCTGGACAAAGTTCAGGATAATCTCCGTGAGCCTCACCGCTTCGATGGCCTCTGCGCAGGGAATATCCCGCCACTCGTCCGGATACCGGCTCGCCACTGCGTAATCGGTTAGTTCCGAAGCCGCATCCTTAAGATTTTGGAAGCTCGGATCAGCGCGGAAACACAGTTCCACTAGGCGAGGCAAGTAATGGGTCTTCTCCACATGAATGTCCGCCAGGACAAGAAAGGCCTTAAGCGCCTTCTCGGCGCATTGCTGGGCATGAAAGCAGGCGATATCCGTGATTGGTGGGTCCGTTTCAAGCAGGGTACGGGCAGCGGTCAAATCGTTCTCCGCCTTTGCCAGCCAGCGGGCGATGGCGATTTGTTTTGCGTCATCCATAACACACGACTCCTTGCTCAGTAGCCTCCCGCGCCAGTGTGTTGGCAACCTGGCGCTGGAATTCCAATTCCTCCGGCGTGAGAACGAACACATCCAGCGAGAAATCGGGGTGCTCGAATAGCTTATGGATGGCTACCTTCAATTCCCGTTTCGATATGGATCCCGAATAGACGATGAGAAGGTCGATATCGCTTTCGGGGCCAACCCCCCCCTTGGCCCTGGAACCAAACAAGATAATCTTCTCGGGTCTGACGGATTCGATGATCCGCTCCACCACCTTTGTAACTTGGGGATCGGGTTTGGGCATCTTTGGGACCTTCAAGGACCGGGCGTTTCCATAATTTTGCACCCTCGATACCATACAACGCGACCTCGCTACGCTCGCGACGATTGTTTTCACAAACTCTCAGTGGTGGTCCTACAATACATTCTGGAATGGGTTGCAGTGCACGATCAATCGCGTTGCAGCAGCCCGTCACGCGCGGGAGTAGCGGAAGAAGCGGGGGACCTATAAGTACCGGCGAAACCCCTTAATACATCCCTGCCTCGAGCCGCGCCGCCTCCGACATCATGTCCTGATTCCAAGGCGGATCGAAGACCAGATCGACCTCCACCTCGGTGACGTTGGGCACTTGCGCGATCTTGCGTTTCACGTCCTCGACCAGCACCTCCCCCATGCCGCAACCCGGTGCGGTGAGCGTCATGCTGACGGACACGCGGTGGCCGGCGTCGGCGATCGGAGTGACGACGCAATCGTAGACCAGACCCAGCTCGACGATGTTGATGGGGATCTCGGGATCGTAACAGGTGCGCAACTGCTCCCAGATCTGATCCTCGTCGACTTGGCCATCGCCTTGCGCCACCGTGGGCTGGGATTGTTCCGGCGCGGGTTGCAGCCCCAAGGCGTCGAGATCGCGGCCGGCGATCCGCGCCAGATTGCCCTCCGCGTAGACGGTATAGCTACCCCCAAGCGCCTGCGTAATGTGCACGACGCTACCGGAGCGTAGCGTGATCGGATCGCCGGCCGGGATGAGGATCGCCTCGCAATCGCGGCTCAAGGTAATCGGCTCGCGCGGGTGCATGTATTATTCGGTAGTGACCTTTTCCTCGGCCCCGTGCAAGGCCGCGCTCGCGGTATGCCAGGCGAGGGTGGCACACTTGACCCGCACCGGAAACTCCCGCACGCCCGCCAACACCTCCAGCTTGCCGAGGCCCGCAGGATCGCGTTCGCCGGACGTCACCAAGGTATGAAAGCGCTCGATCTCGCGGCGCGCCTCCGCCTCGCTCTTACCCTTGAGGTGCTCGGTCATGAGCGAGGCCGAGGCGGTGGAGATGGCACAGCCCTCTCCCTCGAAGCTCAGATCCGCTACGACGCCGTTCTGCATCCGCAGGTAGACCGTCAGCCGGTCACCGCACAAGGGGTTGTAGCCCTCCGCCACGTGTACCGCACCGGGCATGCGCCGGAAATTCCGCGGATGCCGGTTGTGATCGATGATCACCTCTTGATAGAGGCTGCGCAGGTCCAACATCAGGCGAACAGCTGGCGTGCCTGATCCAGGGCCTGAAACAAGCGGTCGATCTCGGCGCGGGTATTGTAGAAAGAGAAGGAGGCACGCACCGTGGCGGGAACACCGAAGCGCTCCATCACCGGCATCGCGCAGTGATGGCCGGTGCGCACCGCGATCCCCTCGCTGTCCAGGACCGTCCCGATATCGTGCGGATGTACGCCTTGCATGACGAACGACAACAGGCTGGCCTTTTCTCGCGCCGTACCGATGACGCGCAGTCCGGGGGTGGCCGCGGCCTGCTCGGTGGCGTAGCGTAGCAGCCCCTGCTCATAGTCGCCGACGGCCCCGATACCGACAGCATTCAGATAATCGACCGCCGCACCGAGACCGACGGCGCCGGCGATATGCGGCGTGCCGGCCTCCAGCTTATGGGGTAGCGCCGCGTAAGTCGTCTTCTCCTTGAAGCTCACCCGGCTGATCATCTCGCCACCGCCTTGATACGGCGGCATGCCCTCCAGTAGCTCGGCCTTGCCGTATAACACGCCGATCCCGGTCGGACCGAAGAGCTTGTGCCCGGAAAAGGCGTAAAAGTCGCAGCCCAGCCTCTGCACGTCCACCGGTTGGTGCGCGACCGCCTGGGCCCCATCGATGAGCACCGGGATCCGCAGGGCGTGGGCCCGCTCGATCACCTCCCGCACCGGGTTCACCGTGCCCAGGGCATTCGAGACATGGACCAGGGCCAACAAGCGGGTGCGCGGACTCAATAAGCGCTCGAGCCGGTCGAGGAGGAGCTCGCCGGCGTCGTCGATCGGGATCACCTTGAGCACGGCCCCGGTCTGCTCACAGACCATCTGCCAAGGCACGATGTTCGAGTGGTGTTCCATCTCCGAGATGAGGACCTCGTCGCCCGGCCGGAGCCTCGGCCGCGCATAACTCTGGGCCACGAGGTTGACGGCCTCCGTGACGCCGCGCACAAAGATCACCTCGCGCGGCTCGCGGGCATTGATGAAGCGCTGAATCTTGGAACGCGCGGACTCGAAGGCCTCCGTGGCCCGCTGGCTGAGCGTGTGCACGCCGCGGTGGATATTGGCGTTGCATTCGCGGTAATAACGCGAGACCGACTCGATGACCGCCAGCGGCTTCTGCGTGGTGGCGGCATTATCCAGGTAGGCGAGCGGCTTGCCGTGCACGCATTGCGTGAGGATCGGGAAATCGCGCCGCAACCGCTCGACGTCGAGGTCCGAACGCAACTCGACAGCGGTTTGCGCCAGTGCTCTACTCATGGCCCGCGCCCCGCGGCACCCAACGCGGGTAAGCGCCCGCCGATCTGGTCGCCAAGATACCGCTGCAACGCATCGACCCGCACGCCATCGACGACATCCGCCGCAAAGGCATAGGTGAGCATGGCACGCGCCAGCGTTAGGTCTATGCCGCGCGAACGCAGATAGTAGACCGCCGTCTCATCCAGTTGACCGACGGTCGCGCCGTGGCTGCATTGCACGTCGTCCGCATGGATCTGCAACTCCGGTTTGGTATCCGCCTCGGCATGCTCGGACAGCAGCAGGTTATGATTGGATTGTCGAGCCCGGGTCTTCTGGGCTGCGGGATGCACGATGACCTTGCCGTTGAATACACCGCGCGCGTAGCCGTTCAGCACGCCCTTGAAGCGCTCCTCGCTGTCCGTGTGTTCCGCCAGATGATCGATGCGGGTGTGATAGTCGATGTGATGACGCCCGGCCCCGACGTAGAGACCGTTGAGAATCAGGCTTGCCCCTGCCTCCGCAAGCTCGACGTGGATGTCGTGGCGTGCGAGGGCCCCGCCCAGGGATACGCTGTGCACCCGAACGCTGCTGTCACGCAGTTGGCGCACCAACAGGCTGCCGACGTGATAATCCTCCGCCCCACCCTGTTGGACGACGTAGTGATCAAGGCGTGCCCCCGGCCCTGCAAGGACCTCGGTGAGGGGGCAGCACAGCGCTCGGGCGCCGGCCGCGCCCGTATAACTCTCGACCAGTGTCAGTTCGGCGCCCTGCGCCAGATGCACGTAGACCCGCGGGTAGCGCGCCACCGGCAACTCGCACTGCGAGGTATTGAATTGCAGATGCACCGGCGCGGTAACGCGCACGCCCGCCGCGACCTCGATCCACACCCCATCGTTTAGAAACACCGCATTGAGCGCAACAAAGGGATGGGCCGGACGCAATGCATGCCTTTCGATATGCGCGCGCAGGTCCGGTCGCCCATGCTCCAACGTACGTGCCAGGGGTTGGATATCGATCCCCGCCGGCAGCGGCGCAGCAGCGGCGCACGGTCCCTGGTAATGGCCATCCACAAACCGCAGTGCATGCGCGTCCGGGCCGAGATCGAGGGCCGGCGGCACCGGGCCGGAGCGCTCGCCGGGAAGCGCACAGGTCCAAGCCTGCCGCGCGATGGCGGCAACGTTGGTGTATTTCCAATCTTCATCACGCAGCCCCGGCAGGCCCGTGGCCTGCAGAGACTCTAACGCCTGGCGGCGAAGCTCGCGCAACCAGGCCAGTCCCGCCCCGCTCAGCCTATCCTCGATGCGCCGAAGCTCCTCCGCGAACGAGTCGCTCGCAGCGCGCTCGGCCCCCTTGCCCGCCTCCACGACGGAACGGAGCGGCGGGGTCCGCTCGCGCGATCCGCTCAGCGCGACGCTCATGCCGCGGCCTCTTGCCGAAGCCAGTCGTAACCTCGCTCTTCCAAGGCGAGCGCCAGATCGCGGCCGCCGGACTTGACGATCCGTCCCCCGGAGAGCACATGAACGTAATCCGGCACGATATAGTTCAATAAGCGCTGATAGTGCGTCACCACGACGATGCTGCGTGCGGCACTGCGTAGGCGATTAACCCCCGCGGCGACCACCTTGAGCGCATCGATGTCGAGGCCCGAATCGGTCTCATCGAGGAGCGCAAGCCGGGGCTCCAGAACCACCATCTGAAACACCTCGTTGCGTTTCTTCTCGCCGCCGGAAAAGCCTACGTTGATACCACGCTTCAACAGGGACTCATCGAGGTGCATGACCTGCAACCTGTCCTTGACGTAGCCCAGAAACTCCATGGCATCCAACTCCGCCAGGCCACGATGCCTGCGCGTCGCATTCAAGGCCGCCTTCAAGAAGTACACGTTGTTGACCCCGGGGATCTCCACCGGATATTGAAACGCCAGAAACAGCCCGCGGCGCGCCCGCTCCTCCGGGGACAGGGCCAGCAGATCCTGACCCTCGAAGCGCACCGAGCCGGCAGTGACTTGATAGTCGCTGCGTCCGGCCAGCACGTGTGCCAAGGTACTCTTGCCGGAACCGTTCGGCCCCATGACGGCATGCACCTCGCCGGGATTGACCGTGAGATTGACGCCGCGCAAGATGTCCTTGCCATCCACGCGCGCGTGCAGGTCCTCGATCGTCAGCATGGCCTCGCTCACCCTACCGCCCCTTCCAGGCTCACGCCGAGCAGGCGCTGCGCCTCGACGGCAAACTCCATGGGCAACTCCTTGAATACGTCCTTGCAGAACCCGTTGACGATCATGTTGACCGCGTCCTCCGCACCGATGCCGCGTTGCAGGCAGTAAAACAACTGGTCTTCGCTGATCTTCGAGGTGCTCGCCTCGTGCTCGACGCGCGCGCTCCGGTTTTTCACCTCGATGTAGGGGAAGGTATGGGCGCCGCAGCGGCTACCCATGAGCAGCGAGTCGCACTGGGTATAATTGCGGGCATTTTCGGCGGCCTTGCCGATCCGCACCAGGCCGCGATAGGCGTTCTGGCCGCGGCCGGCCGAGATCCCTTTGGAGATGATGGTGCTGCGGGTATTGCGGCCGATATGGACCATCTTGGTCCCCGTGTCGGCCTGCTGGCAGTGGTTGGTGACCGCAACCGAATAAAACTCACCGACCGAATGGTCGCCCTTCAGGATACAGCTCGGATATTTCCAGGTGATAGCCGATCCGGTCTCGACCTGCGTCCATGAGATCTTGGCGTGGGCACCCCGGCACTCGCCGCGCTTGGTCACGAAGTTGTAGATCCCGCCGCGCCCTTCCTCATCGCCCGGATACCAGTTCTGCACCGTCGAATATTTGATCCGGGCACGCTCGAGGGCCACCAGCTCGACGACCGCCGCGTGCAGTTGATTCTCGTCCCGCATCGGCGCGGTGCAGCCCTCGAGATAGCTCACGTGGCTGCCCTCCTCGGCGATGATCAAGGTGCGCTCGAACTGGCCGGTCTTGGCGGCGTTGATGCGGAAATAGGTCGAGAGCTCCATAGGACAGCGCACGCCCTTGGGGACGTAGCAGAACGATCCGTCGGTGAACACCGCGGAATTCAAGGCCGCGAAATAGTTGTCCGAGACCGGCACCACCGAGCCGAGATACTGGCGTACCAGCTCGGGGTGCTTCTGCACCGCCTCGGAGAATGAACAAAAGATAACGCCGGCCTCGGCCAACCGCTCCTTGAAGGTCGTTGCAACCGATACGCTATCGAACACCGCATCCACGGCCACACCGGCTAGAATCGCGCGCTCGTGTAGCGGGATGCCGAGCTTCTCGTAGGTCTCGAGCAGCTTGGGATCGACTTCATCAAGGCTCTTCGGGCCGTCCTTGTTGGTCTTGGGCGCCGAATAATAGGAGATCGCCTGATAATCGATGGGCGGGTGCCGAACGGATGCCCAGGCCGGCTCGCGCATCGTAAGCCAGTGGCGATAGGCGCCGAGCCGCCAGTCACACAGCCATTCGGGCTCGTGCTTCTTCGCCGAGATGAAACGAATCACCTCCTCGTTGAGGCCCGGCGCCAGGGTATCCGATTCCAGATCGGTATAGAACCCGGCCTCGTAGCCGCGTTGGATCAGGGACTCGACGGTTTGCGTATTGCTGCTCATCATGACCTCGCAACGCTGAAGCTCTCGCCGCAGCCGCAGGTATCCTGCACATTGGGATTACGAAACTTGAACGCGGAATTGAGCCCCTCGCGGACGTAATCCAGCTCACTGCCCTGAATAAACGGTAGGCTTTGCGCATCGACCACCAAGCGCACACCGTTCGATTGGAACACGCTATCCTGATCGGCGACGGAACGGGCCGGCTCGATGACGTAGGCATAGCCGGAACAACCGGTCGTCTTCACCCGCACGCGCAGCCCGACTTCGGACTCCTGTGCATTCAAGACGCGCTTGACGTGCTCAGCCGCACGCTCGGTCAAGGTAATGGCCATGGTTTATATTCCTATACGTTTAAGGTTGTTGCGCGGATGGCTTGGTGCTAGCCCGTGGCGGCCGAAAGCGCAGCAGGTGGTCGTCCTGGCGCGCCGCGACGACACGTATGGCGTGCTGCTGCACGAGATCGCCCAACCTAATCCGGCTCAGAAACTCGTAAATATGCACGCTCAATCCTTCCCATAGGTCGTGGGTAAGACAGGGCTCACTGGCTTGACAGTTCTTGCGCCCGCCACAGCGCGTCGCATCCACGCTTTCATCCACGGATTGGATCACCTCGGCCACCGCTATCGCCTGGGCCGGTCGGCCGAGCAGGTAACCGCCGCCCGGGCCGCGCGCGCTCTTCACCAAGCCATACCTGCGCAGCCGCGAAAAGAGCTGCTCGAGATAGGAAAGCGATAAGCCCTGGCGCAACGCGATGTCGGCCAGGGCGATCGGCCCCTGCGCCTCGTGGAGGGCCAAGTCCAGCATCGCCGTGACGGCGTAACGGCCTTTGGTGGTCAGTCTCATCTGCGGCGGCTCTCAATCCCCGTACCTTGGACGCAGGATCACATAGCTGACTAAAACAGTCAACTATTATCTCCGGAGACCCTCTTATGGATAAGCCGAGCCTGGGATTGCGCATTGCTGGGCCGGCCACATCGGCCGAAGCGGGCCACGCCGCACGGCTTTGGGTCTTGGACGCCCTCGCGGTCGAGACCCCTGGCGCACCTCCCACAGGCGCTGTTCAAGCGGCTGCGGTCTAGGGCAATACCCGGTTAATCTCCACGTTTACCGCCGTCGCACGCGTCTCATTCACGGCCACCGCCGGTCCGGCATCGCCTTGCAGGTCTCCGGGCTGCGGCATGGGATCCCCGGATTTCGACACGCGCGCCCCGATCCTCACCTCCGCGTAACCCGATAGCCGAAATTGCGGCGCCATCGCCTGGCTATCATCCAGGGTCACGGTGACCGGTAGGTCTGCGACCCGCCGCCGCACCACGGCGAGCGGCATGGGTGGACCCTCGGTGGCGCGGGCGAAGATGAACACCGTATCATCCGGCGCGGCGCGCGGGCGCAGCGACGGAGCGAGGGCGACCCGCACCTGGATACTGGCACCAGCGGCGCCCGCCGACGTGGGCACGCGACGTAACGCGGGGTCCGGCGTATCACTCAGGCCCGCCAGCGCCTCCCGAACCCAGCGATGTGCCGCGCTGTCGGGCTCAGTCTGTTCCTCCAAGCGCTCGAGATAGGCCTTGGCCTTGGCCATGTCACCCTGTTGCTCGTATGCCGCGGCGGCGAGATAAAGCGCCATCGGGTGCCCAGGTCTTTTCTCCAGAACCTGCTCGAGCAGGGCCTGTGGCCTGCCTGCGAGTTGCCCGTCCTGGGTTGCGGCCAGCGCCCGCGCATAGTCCACCAGCAGATCCGGATCGTCACCCAATAACAGCTTGGCGCGCGCCATAGCCTCGCTCGCGTTTCCCGGCTGGTTCAATGCGAGATAACTGCGCCCCAGGAGCTGCCAGCCGCGGCCGTCCTCCGGTGTACTTCGGAGCCGGGCCTCCAAGGACTGCACGGCCGCCTGCATCGCGGTCTGGCGCGCCTGCTGCTCAAGCCCGGCGGCAATGCTGGCCTGGGCCGCCTCCCGCGACCCTAGGGATTCATATAGCAGCACGGACAAGCCCAGCGTGACCACGACCACGACCGAGGCAGTGATCCCGTGCCGCCCGCTACGCCGGGCCGGCGCTTCCTCGGCAAGCGGGGCGAGATCCGCCGTCAAGCCGACCGCCAGCTCATCGCGCGCAATCTGGAACTGCGCCTCGCTCAACTGCCCACGCGCATGGTCGGCGTTCAGTTCGGCGAGCCGCTGCCGGTAGACCGCGATCTCCGCCGCGCGGTGCGCGGGTGCCGTAACGCGCCGCTTGCGCAACAGCGGCGGCAACAACAGGAATAAGGCCAGCACGAGCATGCCCGCCGCGGCGATCCAGAAGCTTAGCGAGGTCATGACCGGTGGGGTGAACGATCACGACCCGGGTCATCGCTCGGATCCGCCTCCAGCAAGGCAAAGGCCGCCTGCCGCTGCTCGGTGGACAGCGTTGCCACCGGCCCGGAGCCACGCCGTCTAAGCGAGCGCCTGAGGAACGCCGTCCCCAGCACGACCAGCAAACCGGGGCCCAACCACAACAACAACGTTTTCGACGACAGCGGAGGCCGGTAGCGCACGAAGTCGCCGTAGCGCTCGACCATGAAATCGATCACCTCCGGGTCGCTACGCCCGGCCGCGATCATCGCGTAGACCTCACGCCGCAGGTCGCCTGCCAAGTCCGCGTGCGAATCGGCCAGCGATTGATTCTGACAGACCAGACAGCGCAGCTCGGCCGTTAACCGCCGAAAGCGTGCCTCCTCGGCGCCATCGGTAAAGTTGAAGACGGCGGGCTCGGCGGCGAGCGCCAGCCGTGCGCAGCAGGCCAGCACAATATATAGGGCAACTCTCAGAACGCCCGTCCGTGGGCGACCCGCCCCGTTCCGATAAGCATTACGTATCGCCATATGCGCTACCGGGTTTGCGCCGCAGCGCGCAGCGCCGGCAACAACTGTTCGCTAAGGATAGGCTCGGTCAGCGGTCCGACCTGCTTATAGCGAATGATGCCATCGGCATCGACCACGAAGGTCTCGGGTACGCCATAGACCCCCCAGTCGATGGCGACGCGCCCGGCCTCGTCGTAGGCGACGTCGGCATAGGGATCGCCCCATTTGTCCAGCCAGTCCTGGGCGGCTACGCGGGTGTCTTTGTAATTCAGACCGAGGATGCGGATGTCATCGCGCTCGGCGAGCTCTATCAACAGCGGATGTTCGTCGCGGCAGGCCGCGCACCAGCTTGCCCAGATATTGACCAGCGTCGGCTGGCCGTGCAGGTCGCGCTGCGTGAGCGGTGATTCCCCTGCCTTGAGGCGGGGCAACGAGAAGGCCGGCACCGGCTTGCCGATGAGCGGCGAAGGGACTAGGCGCGGATCGCGTGATAGGCCCGCGTAGAGCAGTCCGAGCAATACCGCAAAGAGTGCCAGGGGCAACAGATAGCGGGCCATGCGCGGCTTCAATGGGTGGTCGCGGCGAGCACCGTGTCCAGTGCCGCTGCAGGCGCGGGCGGCGCCGCGATCCGATAGCGCCGATCGCTGGCCGCAAGCACGCCTCCCAAGGCCATCAGCAGCCCGCCCAGCCAGACCCAGCGGATCAGGGGCTTATACTGCAGTCGCACGCTCCATTTGGAATCACCCAGCGGCTCGCCGAGCGCGACAAACAGGTCTCGGGTGAGGCCGGCATCGATGCCGGCCTCGGTCATGGGACTGGTCTGTACGCGATAGATGCGCTTTTGCGGCTTTAGCTTGGTCACGACGGCCTCGTCACGGCGCACCGTCACGTGGCCTTGCACGGCGTGATAATTGGGGCCGCTCACCTCCTCGAGCCGTTCCAGTCGGAACCGGTAGTCGCCCAGATCGGCGCTCTCACCGACCGCCAGCGGCACATCGCGTTCCACCCCATAGAGGCTGGTCACAGTCACGCCGGCGATACTGACTGCGAGCCCCAAGTGTCCGAGCAGCATGCCGAGAAAACCACGCGACAGATTGCGGCGCAGGTCAGAGATGGACCGCGGCCGCCCCAGCCGCTCGCCTAGCGCCAGGAGGCTGGTGACCACGATCCAGATCGCCACCATGGTCCCGGCCCAGGCCTGCACCCAATGGGAACCGCCCAAGAATAAAATGATCAAGGTGGCAGCTACGAGTACACCGATCGTCAACGGCCATAAGCGGTGGGCTAATTCCCGGGCCGTATGTTGTTTCCAGCGCGTGAGCGGCCCCAGCCCCAAGACCATACCCAGCAGCAGGACGAGCGGTGCGAAGACGGTATTGAAATACGGCGGTCCCACCGAGATCTTGCCGAGGTCCAGTGCATCCAGCAGCAAGGGATAGAGCGTGCCCAGCAGGACACTCGCCGCAGCGGCCAGCAACACCACGTTGTTCATCATCAACAGGCCCTCGCGCGAGAGCGTGTCAAAACGTCCGATGTCCTTGATACGCGGGGCGCGCAACGCGTAGAGCACCAGCGACCCGCCGACGACCACCGCCAGGATCGCGAGTATGAACACGCCGCGCTCGGGATCGGTGGCGAAGGCATGTACGGAAGTGAGCACGCCGGAACGCACCAGGAAGGTCCCGAGCAGGCTCAAGGAGAACGCGCAGATGGCGAGCAGACAGGTCCAACGCTTGAAGGCCGCTCGCTTATCCGTGACGGCCAGGGAATGGATGAGCGCGGTGCCGACTAGCCAGGGCATGAAGGAGGCATTCTCCACCGGGTCCCAGAACCACCACCCGCCCCAGCCCAGCTCATAATAGGCCCACCAGCTACCGAGGGTGATACCGATGCTCAGGAACACCCACGCCATGAGCGTCCAGGGCCGCGACCAGCGCGCCCAGGCGGCGTCGAGCTGGCCGCCGAGCAGTGCCGCGATGGCGAAGCTGAAGGCCACGGAGAAGCCTACGTAGCCCATGTACAGCATGGGTGGATGCATGACCAACCCAGGGTCTTGCAGCAGGGGATTCAGGTCGCGGCCGTCGGCGGCCGCCGGGAAGTGCCGCACGAAGGGGTTCGAGGTCAGCAGCATGAACAGCAGGAAGGCGATGTTGATGAGCCCCATGACGGCCAGCACGCGCGCCGAGAAGGCGTCCGGCAGGTGTCGGCTGAATACGGCCACGGCAACCATCCAAAGGGTGAGGACCAGGCTCCACAACAGCAACGACCCCTCGTGCGCCCCCCACACGGCGGCGATGCGATAGGCGGTGGGCAGGGCGCTATTGGAGTTATTGATGACGTATAACACCGAGAAGTCGTTGCTCACGAAGCTCACCGCCAGACAGCCGAAGGCGAGCGCGGTAAAGATACATTGACCGTAGGCCGCGGGGCGTGCCAGCGCCATCCAGCCGGGCAACCCGCGCTGCGCGCCGATGAGCGGCAACACGCCTTGCAGGATGGCCAGCGATAAGGCCAGCGTCAGGGCGAAATGACCGAGCTCGGGGATCATGGTTTGAGGGCCGGCGTGTTCTTGTCCAAGGCTGCGGCCACCTCCGGCGGCATGTAGTTCTCGTCGTGCTTGGCCAGCACCTCGCTGGCCTCGAATACCCCGGCGCCCCGCCACCGGCCCTGGGCCACGATGCCCTGACCCTCGCGAAACAGATCGGGCAGGATTTTATCGTAACGGATCTCGACGCGCTCTTTGAGATCGGTCAAAGAGAAACGCACGCGCAGGCTGCCGGGTTCACGTTGCACGCTGCCTCGCTCCACCATGCCGCCGACGCGCACCGGGACGCCGGCCGGCACTTCGCCCGCCACCAACTCGGTCGGCGTATAGAACAGCATGAGATTCTCGCGAAACGCCGCGAGGGCTAGGCCCACGGCCGTGCCTAGACCGATGATCAACAGGCCGATCGCCAATGCGCGGCGCTGGCGCAGGGTCATTGCGGTGTGGCTCCACCCGGGTCACGCGGACCGTCCAGCGTGCCGCCGGTGGAGGCCGCAGCGAGCGCGGCGATGCGCCGATAGACGCGCCGGAAGCGCGTGAGCGAGGCCGCCCACAGGACTATGAGCAGCAACGCCATCAGGGCGTAGGCGCTCCACACGTACACGGCATAGCCGCCCATATACAAGAAATCACGCATCGGTACCCGGATCCCCTGATGCTTTCAGCTTATTCATTCCGACTGCCCAGTCTAGCGGGCCGCAGTGGGGTAACCAAATCACGCACCCATTGCTGATGCCGCTCTCGCTCCAATACCTCGCCGCGGGCGCGTAACAATACGACGCTGGCGAAATAGCTCATAAAGGCGCAGACCATGACCAGTAAGGGCAGGAGCATGGACCAATGGATAGACGGTTGGTCGAGCTTGGTGATCGTGGGACCCTGATGCAGGGTATACCACCACTCCACCGAATAGTGAATGATAGGCAGGTCGATCAAGCCGACCACCGCCAGGACTGCCGCGGCGCGGCTGGCGGTGCGGCGGTCCTCGATGGCACGCTCCAGGGCCATGTAGCCGAGATAAAGAAACAATAAGACCAGCTCGGAGGTGAGCCGCGCATCCCACACCCACCAGGTGCCCCACATCGGCTGGCCCCAGAGCGAGCCGGTCACGAGGTTGATGAAAGT
>JBOIDW010000264.1:0-2004 GCA_050740655.1 Gammaproteobacteria bacterium
ACCAAGCAGAGTGCTCCTACGAGAGCGGCCAGTGCGATAACGACTATCCACTCCATTACACGTTCTCCAGTTCCTCAATGCGTTTATACGCTCGACGGTTGATGAGTACGATCATAGCGGCGATGACCAGCACAGCAATCAGGCCTGCTCCCAATATGATAGGACTCGCCGTTGCATAGTTCTGTGCAAGCCACGCGACGAGCGAAGCATCAAGTGCCACAGCGATTCCAAAGGCAACCTTGAGCCAACCGATTTCTTCCTTGAGACGATCCGCTCTCGACATGTAGATAGTGTAGCATTTGGCTGCTTGACGCCCAACGATTCAGTTCACCGGGCCTCGACGGCAAGCGCAGCGCGCCGCCGTTGAGGCTCCGGTGCAACTGACGGTTGGGCGTTTGGCGGCGAACATGGAATGTTCAGGTGTACCGACTCGCATAAGCAAAAAGCGCCATTTCAATATCAGCGCACAGCCAAACACCCTGTGTCCTTAGTCCGCTCCGAACAAAGGTAGCGGGATGAGGGCAGTTAGCTGGAAGAACCGAAGCAAAGTATCGGAGGATGTTCACCCAAGAGAGATAGTCGCCCGGCCAGGCTGTCTGTCTGCTCGCGATGTACCAGCCATAGCCGCCGTTGCTTGCTCGGAGGTTCAACCAGTCGTGGTGATGCGCAACGGGATCGCCGCCACCGAACACGCGAACGCACCTGGTGTCGATTGCGCCATACTCCTGCGGCAGTGAAAACCTTAGAACCTTACTAACGTAGGTCGGACCAACTCCTCTTGTGATGCGGCCGCGGGTGGCATATAGAGGCACCAAGGGCGTGGTTGCGAGGGCCGCTTGAGCCGCTCCAGTAGGAGTGCGGAACGTGTATGGCGGAGCAACAACGGGTTGTCCGGCAATCCGGCCTTGATTCCGCATCGCACCCCACGCTGCGACCGCTTTGACATCATGAAGAGTAACGCCTGTGGTCAGATCATTCCCCATGAGTCTAGACTCCAGCGTTCGGATGTCGGGGAATCCGCCCGCATAGGTATCGTTCCGCCAGGAATAGCCTTGGTAGAGATTCACGAAGCTATTCGCGTGGACGAATCTATTCAATGCGGTGACGAGTGCTGGATCTAGCGCATGCGGCGGAAAAGGCATATGCGGAGCCTCGCGACTGCTAGCGGTTCCTAGACGCCCAACGAACCAAGCTGAGGGGCGCGGCGCCTTTTGCCGCGTCCCCTCCAGCGCGTGGTTAGGGCGCGGGCCTTTCCGATACCACCGAGGCTTGCCGAAGTGACAGAGCAGACCGGCCAAAGGGAAACCACCGGCGCGGCGGATCGAAGCCCGAGTGCTGAACCATAGCCGATGGCGGTCGGGATCGCCACTCGGCGAGCCGGAAAGGACGAAGCCGTTTCCGGTGTCACGGAGCTTATCGAAGGGGGCGACGGTCGGAAGGGCTTGGGTGGTCATCGACTCGATGCGAGAGGCTTGCGATGCTTTGCCCGCGCTCTAACGTTCAAGCTGAGGGGCGCCGCGCTGTTTGCGGCGTCCCACTCCAGCGCCCGGTTGGGCACCAAGTCCCGGTTCATGTGGGCTTGCCCGAAGCGTGGCTTGAGAAAAATGTGATGACATGGCCGGCAGGCTCGCGGACGGTGAAAACCTCATGATCGATAGCGGGGCGAGCTTCAATCGGTGATGGGGCAAGCCCCAGAGATGTAAATCGCTGACGGGTTGCATGTAGGTCATCAACCATGAGGCCGAACGAGGCATCGCCCGCAACGATTGTTTCTTTCAGCATCAGTATCAAGTGCGTGCCGCCGCGCATTTCATAGACGGACACCTGGGGGCCGTCGAATATGGGGCGCATGCCTATTGTGCGCATGAACCGAGCCGATTCCTCCATGCGGTCTGTCTGTAGAACGACGTGCGCTACGCCTACCGTAGGGCGCTGATCGCGCTCACTCATTTTCTTGGTGCCCAACGTCCGCGTTGAGCGGGCCGCGCGAGGCCAATTCCAGGC
>JBOIDW010000265.1:0-17811 GCA_050740655.1 Gammaproteobacteria bacterium
CCCGCAATCGAGCCATGGCCAGCGCGTACCTGGAACACGGCTATACGCTGGCGGAGATTGCACACGAAGTCGGGCTACACTATGCGACGATAAGTCGCCTCGTTAAGGCTAGCGAACAAATGTGATAATACAAGATGTGACCCTATGAATGTGCGGCCGGTGCCGCAAGGTCCCTCTCCAGCCGCGCGAGGATCTCGTTGTTGAGGCTCCGGCGGTTCTTCTCGGCGCTCTCCTTAAGCATGGCATGCAGTTGCTCGGGGATGTTCTTGAGCGTCAGTGTCGGCATGGGTTTCTCCTGGAACCGAAATGGAACCATTGTAGGCCGATCGGATCTTTGCCGCGATCCAGAAGGCCTCCCGGATTGCACTTCGTTTCATCCGGGCTACGAAAGCGGACTTGGCCCATTACGACGCCCAGGACCGGCTGCTCTACTATAACGGTACGAGCTGTCGTCTACCCCGAACCGTGAGTTGCTCGCGAAGACCGACGGCATGATCCAATCTCGGTTGCTTCCAGCCTACTATATTCTCGGCGCCACTCGGCTCCCGTAAAACGGAGGTAAATTCGCCGCGCCGTTTTTTTACCCGCGCGCGTCTAGGACGGCGCCGCAAGGGCCCATAGCATGTCACCGAACGCGACCGATGGGCGGTCCGCGCAATATTCTTGAGGAGGCACGCTATGCAGCGATACACCATTCAAACGCTCCGGGGCCTGTTGCTACTCGGACTGAGTTTCTCGTCTGCCGGCGCGGCCACGGTCGGTGGCGTAACGACCGACAAGCCGCAGGTCGATGTAGTGTTCGTGCTCGACACCACCGGCAGCATGGGCGGGCTCATCGCCGCGGCCAAGCAGAAGATCTGGGCCATCGCCAACACCCTGGCCCAGGCGCAACCGGCGCCGCGCATCCGCATGGGCCTGATCGGTTATCGTGACCGCGGCGATCAATACGTGACGTCCCGCACCGATCTCACGGAGAATCTCGACGCGGTGTATGAGGCGCTGATGGCGTTTGCCGCGGACGGCGGCGGAGACGGGCCGGAGAGCGTCAATCAGGCGCTGCACGAGGCCGTCACGCACCTGTCCTGGCGCCCCGAGCGGGATACCTATAAGGCGATCTTCCTGGTCGGCGACGCCCCCCCGCATATGGACTACCAGGACGACGTCAAGTACACCGAGAGCACCCGGCTCGCAACGCAACGCGGCATCGTCATCAACACCATCCAGTGCGGCAGCGATGGCGGTACGATGCCGGTGTGGCAGGAGATCGCTCAACGCGCCGAAGGCAGGTATTTTCAGGTCGAGCAAGGTGGCAGCGCGGTAGCGATAGCGACGCCCTACGACGCGGAGCTGGCGCGGCTGTCGCATGCCATGGACGAGACCCGTATGGCGTATGGAACGCCGGTCGAGCAGGCCGGCCTGGAGGCCAGGTTTGCCTTGAGCGACAAGTTCCGAGCCGCGGCACCCGCCGCCGCCCTGGCCAGCCGCGCCGAGCTTAATGCCAAGGCCGCGGGGGCCGACAATCTCCTCGGCGATAAGGAATTGGTCCGGGATGTCAAGGAAGGCCGCGTGGACCTCGCCGCCCTCGAGGAGGACCAGCTTCCGGCACCGCTCAAGGCCTTGCCCAAGCGCGAGCGGGCCCGGCACCTCGAGGAGCAGGCCAAAAAACGCGAGGGGCTGCAGGCCAGGCTGCGGGACCTATCCGAGCGCCGCCAGCGCCACATCGCCGTAGAGGTTGAAAAGCGTAAAGCCGCCCCCGAGAGCTTGGATCACAAGCTCTATTCGGCGATCAGGTCGCAGGCTGCGGCCAAGGGCATCCATTATGACCAAGGGCCGGCGTATTGAGCACGCCAGACCCGGCGTCGGCCGGGGGTACGGGTTGCCGGCGGGGCTAAGCGCGCCCGTGGCGGTGGTGTTAGGTTGGCAACGTTTCGGTCGCTATAGGGGTGCGGTTACGCGCATACCTGGTTTCCAGGGGGAGTCGGGTCACCAAGCATCCACAGCACCGGTGGGGGAAAGGCGGGAAGATATTTATGCAGTCGTCAGCAGAACGCGACGCGCGGGCGCGCACCAGCAATCGCGATGCCCTTGACGGCATCGTCATCATCGACGATCGGGGTGTTATCCGTTCGGTCAATACGGTCAGCGAACGCATGTTCGGTCGCCCTGCCGGTGAGCTTATAGGACACGGTATTCACAGGTTGATCGGTGCCCCGAAGCCACGGCAGCAAAACGCGGCATTGAAGCTAGTCCCCGGCGTTGCCCAGGAACTGGAGGGAAAGCGCGGAGACCATCAGGTCTTTCCCTTGCTATTTGCATTGACGGAGATGCGGACCGACGGGCGCCGCTTGTTCGCGGGGATCGCCCGCCGTCTGCACGGGCCGGCAACCCCGGACCCTGAAACCGCTGACGCTGGCGCAGGCTTGGAGCGCCTGTTCGCCATGGGCCCTACGGTCGCGTATATCCTCGCACCGAAGGACGAGGTCGCGTACGCCTACGTGAGCAGCAATCTCTTCGATGTGACCGGCCATGAGGCCAGGTCCTTGTACGAGAATCCCGGTTCTTGGATCGATCACGTTCACCCCGACGATTGTGAGGCCGTAAGCGCCCGTATGGCCGACTTGCGTCATGCCGAGGAGGGGGTTACCGAACACGAATACCGCTTGCGACACGCGGACGGCCGTTACCTATGGATAGTCGACCGCCGCAGGGTGGTGACAAACAACTCCGGGCAAGGCCCCGAGGTCATGGGGACCTGGACCGATGTGTCCATGCGCCGGAGTCAGGAGCAAGAGCCCTTGGCGGCTCGCGATCACGCGCGGGCCTCGCTTGAGTCCGAGAGCGAGTTCCTCGCCAACACGAGCCATGAGATCCGGACGCCGCTGAATGGGGTGATGGGAATGCTCCAGCTCCTGGAGCAAACGCCGCTCAATCGCGAGCAACGCGATTATCTCCATACGGCGTACACGTCCGCCGAATCGCTCCTGGGCGTTCTGAACGACATCCTGGATTTCACGAGAGTCGAGGCCGGCAACCTCGTTCTGGAGAACACGGATGTCGACGTCGGCGAGCTCCTCGAAGACGTATGTGCGGTGATGGCCGCGCGCGCTTTTGAAAAAGGTCTGGAATTGTCGTGCTTCGTTCCCGTTGGCCTACCCTACGCCTTGCAAGGCGACCCGACCCGTTTGCGCCAGGTGTTTACCAATCTCCTTGGAAACGCCATCAAGTTCACTAGCCAAGGTCAGGTCACGGTGAGGGTATCCTGCGTGAGTGACACGGAACGGCGAGCGACGCTACGGGTGCAGGTACAGGATACCGGCATCGGTATGTCCCCCGCCGTGCAAGCCAGACTGTTCCAGCCCTTCAGCCAGGGAGACGGATCGACGACGCGCCGCTTCGGAGGCACCGGACTAGGTCTTTGCATCACCATGAAACTGGTTGCATTGATGGGCGGTACGATGGGCGTGGAAAGCGTAGAGGGTCGAGGTTCGACTCTCTGGTTCACGATCGATCTGGAGAAACAACCGGGCGAGGCAATGAAAAGCCGGATGCTGGAGGAGTTCGCCGGGTTACGGGTGCTTATCGTAGGTGACAACCCCACCAACCGGCAGATTCTGGAACACTATCTACAGGCTTGGGGAATGGTGTCTACGAGTTGCGCAAGTGCCGTCGAGGCCTTGAACGTGTTATACGCCGGTCTCCGTAAGTCCGAACCGTACAGTCTCGCGATCTTTGACATGCGGATGCCGGAGATGGACGGGATCGCGCTCTCCGCCGCGATGGAACAACACCCTGTGCTGCGCCGCATTCCGCGGGTGCTCCTGAGCTCGACGGGCCGGGTTGACCAGGCCGAATGGGCCGCTGCAGGGATCTCCCTGAGCCTGGTCAAGCCGGTGCGGCAATGGTATCTCTTCTACGCCGTCTCCAAGCTCCTGGGCTGCCGCGTTAATACTGAGCAGCCGCAGTTAGAACCGGTCCCCGAACTGCCAAACTTTGCGGATCGACGCGTATTGCTGGTCGAGGATAACCCGGTGAATCAGCAAGTCGCTCTCGCCATGCTCAAGCGCTTTGGAATCGAGCCGCGGGTAGCCAATAATGGCCGGCTGGCGCTCGAGGCAATCGAAACCGAGACCTTCGATCTCGTGCTTATGGACTGTCAGATGCCGGAGATGGATGGCTACGAGGCGACCCGAAGGCTGCGCGAGACGGAGCAAATAGGGGGCCTCGCGCGATTACCCGTGGTGGCGCTGACCGCCCATGCGATGGTCGCCGACCGCGACAAATGTCTCGCGGTGGGCATGAATGACTATCTCTCCAAGCCCTTGCAGTTGCACACGCTGTGGGAAATGCTGACGCGCTGGCTGGGCGGGGTTTCGGAGATCATCTTGGAATCGCCGGCAGCGGATGCCGATGGGGTTGGCGACGGTTCCCAGCCGCAACCGTTGCTCGACGAGGAGACGGTGACCCGTTTACGCCAAGCCTTGGGCAGTGCATTCCCGGCAGCCGTCCAGTCTTTTCTCGACGACGTGGCGCTGCGCATGAGCGGGTTGCGTGCGGCGCTCTCGGCCGGTGAGACCGAGCAATTGCGGCGCGAGGCGCACACCTTGAGGGGAACCTCGGGAACCTTTGGCGTTTTAAGCGTTGCCGATTTGTGCCAGCGGCTGGAACAGCAGGCTAAAAATGGTGGATACGAAGGCGCTGACGCCCTGGTAGGGGCGATCGAGGACGGACTAAAGCCCGCGATTCGCGCACTCGAGCGCGAGATCGCTACGCGGGACGCCGCGTGATGCGACCCGCCCGGGCCGTTGTTTCGGGGCCGAGCTGCGGTGCGAATATGGAGCTCGGCGAAACCGTAGTTGGCGCGTTTATCGCCGAAACCCGCGAGCAGCTCGGGAGCATGGAGGACGGTCTTCTGCAGCTCGAGGGCGCCCCCGACAACGCCGAGCTTATCAATGCGATGTTCCGCACCGCGCATACCATCAAGGGCTCCGCCGCGATGTTCGGTTTCGGTCCGATGGTGGCCTTCACGCACGATATCGAGAGCCTGCTCGATCGGGTCCGCGAGGGCGAGATCGCGATCACCGCCGAGCTGAGCACATTGTTACTCCAGTGCCGCAATCATCTTCAAGCCCTGCTCGATCCCTTGGCGGCGGGCAAAGACCTCCCCGTTGAGCTCAGCGCACGGGGCGAAGGCCTGCTCGCACAAATCAAGCGACACCTGGCAGTGGGCGTAGCCGTATCGGCGCAACGGCGCTCGCCTAACGACCCCCCCCCGAGGGAGGTCGCGCCGAGCGGCGGGCGCCCGGCTGCGATCGATTGCTGGCACCTCTCGCTGCGTTTCGGCCGCGACGTCCTGCGGAATGGGATGGACCCGCTCGCCTCCCTGCGCTATCTGACCAGGTTAGGCGAGCTCGTGCATCTCACGACCCTGGCCGATGGCATGCCGCCCGCCGCGGAGATGGATCCAGAATCCTGCTACCTCGGCTTTGAGATCAGCTTCAAGAGCGAGGCCGACAAGACTGCCATCGAGAACGCCTTCGAATTCGTCCGCGACGATTGCGAGATCCGCATCCTACCGCCACGGAACACGCTCCCCGAGCAGGTCCCCCCGGCGCTCGAAAACACGTATCCGAAGTTTACCAAGTACCGCCTGGTTCGAGAGCTCGGACGCGGGCGGACGGGTCGGGTCTATTTGGCTCACGATGCACTTACCAACCGCGACCTCTCCGTCAAGCTGGCGCACGTCAATAGTCCGGCGTGTACCGACAGGGGCCAGATGTGTAAGAACCCGTTTTTTAGGGAGTCCCAGGCATCGGGGATGCTGATGCACCCGAACATCGCGGCCATCTTCGATGCGGGGATAGGTGACGATATCGGTTATATCGCCATGGAATACGTCGCGGGTAGGCAGAGCCTTGCGGATTACTGCAACGTCGACGCGCTATTGCCGATCCCTAAACTGGTGCGGATATTCTATCAGTGCGCTACGGCGCTCTATTACGCCCACAAGAAAGGTGTCGTGCATGGGAATATTACGCCCAAGAGCATTCTATTGACCCCCGACATGGACGTTAAGCTCACGAACATCGGCAATGCGCCGTCGGACGCCGGAGCAATGGTGCCCGATCGTAGCGGTGCCGCCCGTTTTAGGTCGCCGGAACAAGTGCGCGGGGAGAGGCCCACGGCCCAGAGCGATCTGTTTTGCGTAGGCGCAGTGATGTACGGCGCCGTGACCGGTATATCTCCGTTTATGGCGGATGAAGACACCTCGAGCGATGATAAGATAATGTACTCGACGCCCAGACCATTGCGGGCTTATCGCCTGGAAGCTCCGGACATCCTATCGCGTATCGTGCGACGCGCCCTCGTCAAAGACCCGGACTGGCGTTATAAAAGCGGCCTCGAGCTGGCCGTAGATCTCAGTCTCATGTTGGACCGCGTACCTCTAATCATATGATCAGCCGGTGCGTAGCAATGCCCTGATTCCGTTGTAAACCCACTTTGCAAGCGGGCCGTATCTGCCTGTAGGTGAAAAGCTCGGATGCGCGGCCGGGTGCCACCGTACACCGGGCGCCGCGTGGAGCACCCCGCTAAAGGATTAATACGCTGGTCCGCTAAATGCAATGCACCACGCGTCGACGTGCGGAATCAAACTCAACGGTGGATCGAGGGGGTAGTTGACTCGGGGTTTGACGCGCGAGCGCAAAAGTGTCACAGGGCACGTTATTCAGTTTAGATAGGTATGGCCAAGACAATTCTTATTATTGACGATTCCAGCCCCGTGCGCATGGTCGTGAGGATCACGCTCAAGGGCGCCGGTTATGAGGTCATCGAGGCCTGCGACGGCATGGACGCCCTGGTGAAGCTCGATGGTCAAAAGATCCATCTGATCATCAGCGACGTGAATATGCCGAACATGGATGGCGTTGCCTTTGTGCAGGCCGTCAAACAATTAGCGAGCTACAGGTTCACACCGATCATCATGCTCACGACCGACTCGCAGGAGGAGCAGAAACAGAATGCTCAAGCAGCGGGTGCTAAGGCCTGGGTGGTAAAGCCGTTTAAGCCGGAGCAACTACTGAGCGCAGTCTCCAAGTTGATCTTGCCGTGACGCGGCCCGCGCCTATGGTCGTCACTGGGGGTGACCGAGCATGCAAATCCAAGTAACGAAAGACGAGCGCGTGACCCGTGTGCGAATCGTTGGCGACATGACGATATACAACGCGGCCGAGATCAAGCAGCAGCTCCTCATGAGCGTGGCCGAATGCGCGGCGGTGGTTATCAACCTGGCCGACGTGGCCGAGATCGATAGTGCCGGTTTCCAGCAACTCTATCTCGCCAAGCGCGAGGCCTTGCGCGCGGGCAAACCCCTGCACTTAACCGAGCACAGTGCGGCGATCCGTGAGGTGATCGCCCTCTACCACATGGAGTCATACTTCGGGGATCCGGTCGGGATTCCGGGCGTCTCGGCGCCGCACGACGCCGGCGCGGCGCTGTAACCCTAAGAGCCTATCGGCAGCATGGAACTGGACCAGGCCATCAATGCCTTTTTTGTAGAGACCCGCGAACTGCTTGAGAGCATGGAGGCCGGTCTGTTGCAGTTGGAGAGCGCACCGGACGACGCCGAGCTCATTAATGCGATCTTCCGTGCGGCGCACAACATCAAGGGCTCCGCCGGGATGTTTGGATTCGATCCGATGGTGGCCTTCACGCACGATATCGAGAGCCTGCTCGATCGGGTGCGGGCGGGCGAGATCGCAATCACCGCCGAGCTGAGCTCACTGTTACTCCAGTGCCGCGATCATATTCAGGCCTTACTCGATCCCTTGGCGGCGGGTATAGACCTGCCGCTTGAGCTTAGCGCTCAGGGCGAAGGCTTGCTCGCGCGCCTCAAGCCATACCTGGCAGCGGGTGTACCCGTGCCGGCGCAACGGCGCCCGGGTACCGAGTGCCCCCAAAGGGCCGTTCCACCGAGCGGCGGGTGCCCGGCAGCGACCGATTGCTGGCACCTCTCGCTGCGTTTCGGCCGCGATGTGCTGCGCAATGGTATGGACCCGCTCGCCTTCCTGCGCTATCTGACCACGCTAGGCGACATCGTGCACCTGACGACATTGGCCGATACCATGCCGCCCGCCGCGGAGATGGATCCGGAATCCTGCTACCTCGGCTTTGAGATAAGCTTCAAGAGCGAGGCCGATAAGGCCGCGATCGAGAACGCCTTCGAGTTCGTCCGCGACGATTGCCAGCTTCGCATACTGCCGCCGCGGAGCGTACTCTCCGATTATATCCGGCTCATCCAGGAGTTGCCTGGGGACACCCTGAGCGTGGGCGAGATTCTGGTAGCGAGTGGCGCACTCACCCAGGCAGAGTTGCAGGGCGGCTTAGAGGTCCAGGCCCACGAAACCGGTCGCTTGGCCGAGGTAACCGGCGCGGTCAACAGGCCGGTGCGCCCGCTCGGCGAGATCCTGGTGGAGGACGGTACGGTACACCCCTCGGTCGCGCTTGCCGCTCTTGCAAAACAGCAGCAGGTAATGGAACAAAAGGCCCGTGACGGCCGTTATCTGCGCGTGGATGCCGAGAAACTCGATCAGCTGATCGATCTGGTCGGTGAATTGGTCGTCGCTGGGGCCGGTACGCAGATCCTCGCGCAACGCCGCGGGATCGGGGAACTGTACGAATCGACTGCGGTCCTGTCCCATTTGATCGAGGAGGTCCGCGATAGTGCCCTCAGCCTGCGCATGGTGCAGATCGGCGCAACCTTCCAGCGCTTCCAGCGCGTGGTGCGCGATATGAGCCGTGCGCTCGGCAAAGACATCATGCTGCGCATCAGCGGCGGAGAGACCGAACTCGATAAATCGGTGGTCGAGGAGATTGGCGACCCGCTCATGCATCTTATTCGAAACGCCGTCGACCATGGAACGGAAACCGTAGAAACGCGGTTGGCGGCCGGAAAGCCGGGCCAGGCGACCATATCCCTGAACGCCTATCACGATGCCGGCAGCATCGTGATCGAGGTCGCCGACGATGGCGCCGGCCTTAACCGCGAGAAGATCCTCAGGAGGGCCATCGAACGGGGTCTTGTGGACCCGGGGCGCACGCTGAGCGATACCGAGGTCTTCAATCTGATCTTCGAGCCCGGGTTCTCGACGGTGGACGCGCCTTCCAACCTCTCCGGCCGCGGCGTCGGTATGGATGTCGTCAAGCGCAACGTCGAGTCTTTGCGGGGTACGGTACAGCTGGAGAGCCCGCGGGGACAGGGTAGCACGGTGCGCATTCGGCTGCCGCTAACCCTGGCGATCATCGACGGCTTCCTGGTCGGGGTCGGCCACGCTCGCTACGTGATTCCGGTCGATATGCTGGTCGAATGCCTGGAGTGCAGCCAGGCCGACCGCGAGGCCACGCGTAGGCGCGGTTACCTGCGTCTGCGCGAAGAGGTGCTCCCGATCGTCCGGCTCAAGGACTTTTTCAGGGTCCAAGGCCCTGCCGCCCGGCGCGAGAACATCGCGGTGGTGCAGTTCGGCAATCTCAAGGCGGGGCTGGTGGTCGACGATCTCCTCGGTGAGTTCCAGACCGTAATCAAACCGCTCGGCCGACTCTTTCAGCATGTCGACGGGATTGGCGGATCGACCATCCTGGGTACCGGTGAGGTGGCGCTTATCCTCGACGTGCCGGGACTGATTAAATGTCTGGTGAGCGCCGAGTCGGTACGTGTACAGGCCATGGCGGCATAGTACCGCACCGAGCAACGGGAAGGTCCGTAGTCTAAACCGGTATCACGGGGAAACACCGAATGAATGCACTTACGCGTCGCCTCACGCTGCCGCAGAAATGGTCCGTCCTCGGCGCTCTGGCGGCCGTGTTATTCAGCATCCCGACTTACCTATTCACCGCCCAGGTGAACGAGGGCATCGTGCTCGCGGTCCGGGAGCAACGGGGTGCTCAGTATCTACCGTCGGTATTGAAGTTTCTGCAGCTCACCCAGCAGCATCGTGGTTTGTCCAACCTTATGTTGAACGGCAAGACCGATTTCCGGGTCCGCTGGGAGGAGACCCGGCGTGCGATCGATAAGGCCGTTCCGGCAATCGATGTGCTCAATATCAGCAACTCTGACTTCGCGCTTACCAAATCCTGGAATGTGCTCAAGTCGCAGTGGGCGTCGCTTGGCGCTGACGTCGCAAAGTTGAGTCCGGGGGAGAGCTTCAAACGCCATACCGAGCTTATCGAGGGCCTCCTGGAGTTCCTGGTCTTGATCGGCGACGTATCGAATATCACTTACGACCCGACCGTGGCCGGTCACCATTTGGGTCTAGTGGCGTTCCACCGCTTACCTTGGCTGACCGAATATCTCGGCCGACTGCGTGCCTGGGGTGCGGCGATGCTGGCGGCAAAGGCAGCCTCCCCCGAGGACCGCAACCGCATCGCCAATATGGTGGGTCTTGCGCGCCGCGAGTTAGAAGCCGGCCGTGAGACCTTGAACAAGGGCTATGCAGGGGATCCTGACCTGAAGGCGGCTCTGGCAGGCTTCTCTACCAAGGCCGAGCGGGTGCGGAACGCGCTGCGGACCGCCGAAGACGAGATCGTTACGGCAGAAACCCTGACGTTTTCGAGCGATCGATACTTTACGCTCATTACCGCCGCAATCGACGCGCAATTTGACCTCGGCAACGCGGCAAGCGCACAACTCCAAGCCGTTCTCGGGCCGACCGTCGGCCGGCTTTCCGCGCGTAAGCGCTGGCTGCTAAGTGCGGTGCTGGGGCTATTTGCGTGTGCCATGGGTCTGGGCTTCGTGATCCTGCGCGGCGTCTTGCGGCAGATCGGCGGCGAGCCTGCCTACGTGGCCGGAGTGGTGCGCCAAGTCGCGGCGGGCGACCTGCGCGTTCAAATCAACAAGAGCATCGAGGATGACGGCAGCCTACTCTATGCGGTAGCGGCCATGGTCGAACGTCTCGCCCGGATGATTGCCGAAGTGCACGCGGCCGGCGAGTCGCTGGCCGGAGTATCCGAGCAGGTCAAGGCCACGGCGCACTCGCTCTCCCAAACCTCGACCGAACAAGCCGCGAGCGGACAAGAGTCGAGCGCGTCGCTGGAACAGATCAGCGCCTCGGTCAAGCTGAATGCCGAGAACGCCAAGACAACGGACGGCCTGGCGGCCCAAACCGCGCAAGAGGCGGCCCGGGGCGGCCAGGCGGTGCGCGATACGGTGGTGGCGATGAAGACCATCGCCGACAAGATCGGGATCATCGATGATATCGCCTATCAGACCAACCTGCTTGCGCTCAACGCGGCCATAGAGGCCGCGCGCGCAGGCACGCTGGGCAAGGGCTTCGCGGTCGTAGCCGCCGAGGTCCGCAAGCTCGCCGAACGCAGCCAGGTGGCGGCCCAGGAAATCGGAGGGCTCGCCGGTAACAGCGTAAGAATGGCCGAAAAGGCCGGCCGGCTGCTCGATGAGATCGTCCCCGCAATCCAGAGGACCTCCGAGCTCGTGCAGGAGATTGCAGCGGCGTCTTCCGAGCAGTCTAGCGGTGTTCATCAGATCAGTGCGGCCATCAGTCAGATCAACCAGACTACGCATACCAATGCATCGGCCTCGGAGGAGTTGGCCGCGACCGCCGAAGTGATGAGCAACCAGGCCCAAGCGCTGCAGCGGAGGATGGGGGTCTTCAAGCTCGCGGATCAGAGGGCGGCTCAGCCTGCCAAGCTAACAAGCCGTCCGGCCCGGACCGTGCCCAAGTTGGCCTCGCCGGCAACCGCGCGGTCCAGCTTGGAGGGGTCGGCCGGTAGCGGCGCTGCGGCGCCGGCAGGGGCGGGTTTCATACGTTTCTAGGAGTAAGGTAATGAGCGCGTTGTTGCGAGTAGACATCGGGGTTGAGGCCCTCAGCACCGATGAAGAGCATCGGCAATACCTGACCTTTCGACTGGGCGAGGAAACCTTCGCAATGGGGATCCTGCGCGTAAAGGAAATCATCGAGTACGGTCTCTTGACCGTCGTGCCCATGATGCCGGAATTCGTACGGGGCGTGATCAACCTGCGCGGCCGCGTCGTTCCGGTCGTGGATTTGGCGCTGCGGTTTGGACGGCCCCGTACCGTCCCGGGCCGGCGTACCTGCATCGTGATTGCAGAGGTCGGGGAGGCGGGTGAGCAGCAGGAGATCGGCATCATCGTGGACGGGGTCAACCAAGTGCTTGAGATCCGGCCGGGGGACATCGAGCCGGCCCCGAGCTTCGGTGCAAGACTGCGCACCGAGTTCATAGCCGGGATGGGAAAAATGGAGGACCGATTCCTGATTATTCTCGATATCACCCGTGTGCTCTCGCTGGAAGACATGTCCACGCTCGCCCAGGCCGCGCCGGCGGTTGACCGGGATGGGGAAGCGGAAGCGGCGCGATCCGTCGATGAACGAGTGGCAGTAACGGCTTGAAGACTCGGTATGGACCCCTTGCTGATCTCCGATACCGAATTCGCTCAGTTTCAGCGTTTCGTTCGGGCCGCGACGGGCATCAGCCTCTCGGCGGCAAAAAAGGCGATGGTGTCCGGACGGCTCATGAAGCGGATCAAGCACTATGACCTCCCCAGCTACGGGGCGTATTTCAAGCTGTTGCAGAGCGGGCGGGCGGCGGCCGAGACGCAAACCGCGATCGACCTCCTGACCACCAACGAGACACAGTTTTTCCGGGAGCCCAAACACTTCGAGTTCCTGCGTCGGGTGCTTGCCCAACGTACGTCCGGTGCGACCTTGCGCGTATGGAGCGCGGCCTGTTCCAGCGGCGAGGAGCCCTATAGCATCGCGATGCTGCTTGCGGATAGTCTCGGCCAGGGTCGTTGGGAGATCGTGGCCTCCGATATCAGCACGCGCGTCTTGGAGAAGGCCCGCAATGGCCACTACCCCATCGATCGCGCCGGCCCGATCCCGCCAGGCTACCTACACGACTACTGCCTCAAAGGGGTTGGGGAACGCGCGGGGTTATTTTCGATCGACCACCGATTGCGTGAACGCGTGCGGTTTGTCTCGATAAACCTCAATGCCCCGATACCCGCCATGGGTGAGTTCGACGTGGTATTCCTGCGCAATGTAATGATCTACTTCGACGCGCAGACCAAAGGCGAGGTCGTGCAGCGGGTGCTCACCGCCGTAAGGCCTGGCGGACACTTGGTCATCGGGCACTCGGAAAGCCTCCATGGCATCAACCCGCAAGTCGCGATGGTACAGCCGTCCGTGTATAGACGAGCGTAATCCCGTGCGTCATCCAAGCGATTACATCGAGATCTTCCTGCAACCGGGCGAGCACTATTTCGGTGACGCGGACACGCGCATACGTACCCTGCTCGGGTCCTGTGTGTCGCTGACGCTTTGGCATCCTCGACTGCGTATCGGCGGCATGTGCCACTATTTGTTGCCATCGCGCATGCGCGAAGCGGGCAACGGGAAGGATGGCGACGCGGGGGGGGCGCTGGACGGGCGTTACGGAGAAGAGGCCACCGAACTGTTGCTGGGCGAAATACGAGCGGCGAATACCGCACCCTCCCAGTATGAGGTCAAACTCTTCGGCGGCGGGGAAATGTTTCCCCAAATACCGAGCGGTAAGAACGGTACGCAAATCCCCGGCAAGAACGTGGGCGCCGCACGGAGCTTGGCCAAGCGCTATGGGTTCAAGGTGGTGGCTGAAGACATGGGCGGCAGGGGTTACCGCAACATCATATTTGATATCTGGAGCGGGAATGTCTGGGTACGCACGGCCGACCGGGATCCCCGGCGAATCGTTATTAAGCCCTCCTCGTCGCGGGTGAAGCCATGAGCCGTGTAAAAGTCTGCGTCATAGATGATTCAGCCGTGGTCCGCCAGGTCCTGGAAGGCGTACTGGCTGGAGACCCGACGCTCGAAGTCATCGCTACGGCCTCGGATCCGATCTTCGCCATCGACAAGATGAACCGAAACTGGCCGGATGTGATCGTGCTCGACATCGAGATGCCGCGCATGGACGGACTGACCTTTCTAAAGAAGATCATCTCCAAGCGGCCGACACCGGTGGTGATTTGTTCCTCGATGACCGAGAAGGGCGCGCACGTCACCCTCGAGGCGCTAGCGGCGGGAGCCGTCTCCGTCATCACCAAACCGCGCATCGGGATCAAGGGTTTCTTGCAGGCGGCGGCCGGCGAGCTCATACGCGAGGTCAAGGCCGCCGCTACCGCCAATATGCACCCGGTCCGGCCTTCCGCAGCAGCGGCCGCCGCGCTCCAGTTGGGGATCGATACAATGCGTGGCGCTCACGCAGCGGCCTTGGACCGGACGACCGAGCAGGTCGTCGCCATCGGTACCTCCACCGGCGGTACCCAGGCGCTCGAGGTGGTGTTGAGCGCGCTGCCCAGAGTCTGTCCGGGCATCGTGATCGTGCAACACATGCCGGAGAAGTTCACCGCGGCCTTCGCGGATAGGCTCAATGGCTTATGCCGAATCGAGGTCAAGGAGGCCGCGAATGGCGAGCGCCTGCGGCCGGGCCTCGCGTTGATCGCGCCGGGCGGCCGCCACCTGCAGATCAAGCGCAGCGGCGCGCAGTATCTGGCGGAAACGCTAGAGGGCCCGCCGGTCAACCGACACTGTCCTTCGGTCGATGTACTGTTTCGATCCGTTGCCAAAGCGGCGGGCAGGAATGCCCGCGGGATTATCATGACCGGCATGGGTGACGATGGCGTACGCGGCCTGAAGGAGATGCACAACGCCGGTGCCGTGACCGTGGCCCAGGATGAATCGACCTCGGTGGTGTACGGCATGCCCAAGGAAGCGGTGAGGTGCGGAGCAGTGGACAAGGTACTGCCGCTCGAAGCGATCGCGGCAGAGATCGTACGTAGTTTATAGCCGGCCCCGGATGGGCAACGTGCAGGCGAGCGGCGGTGGTTCACGTCTCCCGGTTGATGGAGTGAAGTCGAGCCTTTGTCGGCGCAACGATATTCGTTCAGTAAGTATTAGAGGTAACGCATATGGTAGTTACATCCCGGTTTCCGATTAGAACTCGATTAATGGCCTTCGCCGCCTTCATCGGTGTCAGCATTCTGATGTTCTGCGGACTGAGCTACTCGACCATCCAAGGGACGACGTTGGCGACCCGGGTCATGGACAAACAGCTTGCTGCATTCGCCGGCCTCTTCGATGCGGCCGTAATCCCGGCTGCAATCGACGCAGACGTTCAAAGCTCACTCGATACCGCCAAGGCCAATCCAGGCATCGCGCACGAGCCCGTTGTAGATACTTTGAATACGCATGCCGCCCTCCTGCGTGAGGGCCTTGCCAAGCTCAATGCACTGCCCCTCGATGAACGCGGTACCGCGAGCCTCGCGGAGGTCCTTGAGACGGCAGATCACTACATCGCGACTGCCGAGAGTACCGTCGCGCTGGCCTCGAAAGACCGTTCCGCAGCGAACGCGCGCTACGCGGATCTACGCAGCCAGTCGCAGGCGTTGAACGTGGGTTTCGCGGGTCTGAAAGCGCTGGTCCAGGCGATAAACACGCCACAGCTCGCGGACTTGACCGATGGCGATTTCGAGTCGACCGTTTTGGCGTTTATTGCGGTGACCGGTTTGGTCCTGACGCTGGGGGTACTGATCATCGCCCATCACATGGCGCGCAATCTCACCCGTTCTCTGGAGTTCCTGGGCGAGACCGTGGAGAAGATTGGGGCCGGGGACCTCACCGGTGTCCCGAAGGCGCCGGGCCGCGACGAGCTGGCGTGGTTGCAGCACGTGCTCAGGCAAATGGTTAAAACCCTTGCGCATACCGTTATCGAGGTAAACGGTTCGGCTGACACACTCGCGAGCGCGTCCGAGGAGGTGAATGCCACGGCCCAGTCTTTGAGCCAGGCGGCGGGCGAGCAGGCCGCGAGTGTCGAGGAAAGCAATGCCGCGATGGAGCAGATGGCAGCCTCGTTCCAGCAGAACGCCGAGAATGCCCGGCTGACCGACAGTATGGCGGCGAAGGCGAGCAAGGAGGCCAAGGCGGGCGGCCAGGCCGTCAAGGATACGGTTGCCGCCATGCAGGAGATCGCCGTCAAGATAGCGATCGTCGATGATATCGCCTATCAAACCAATCTACTCGCCTTGAACGCGGCGATCGAGGCGGCACGTGCGGGTGTTCAGGGTAAAGGCTTTGCCGTGGTAGCAGCGGAGGTACGAAAACTCGCCGAGCGCAGCCAGTTAGCGGCCCAGGAGATCGGTACGCTGACCTCGAGCAGCGTGCAGATGGCGATGCGCGCGGGTATGCTACTCGAGACCATGGTGCCGGACATAACAAAGACCTCGGATCTGGTGCAAGAGGTGGCAGCGGCATCGGACGAGCAGATGGCGGGTGTCGGTCAAGTCAGTATTGCCATGAACCAAATCAACCAAAGCACGCAGACCAACGCCTCGGCCTCCCAACAGCTCGCGGCCACGGCCGAGGATATGAGCAGCCGGGCCCAACAGCTACGGGAACTGGTGGCCTTTTTTAGAGTCGGGACCGCGGACGCGGCGTCAGCCTAGACCTAGTGGTTGCTTGTAACTCGCTATGCGCTACGGTGGGATGCGGCAACCAGCGGTCAAACATGGCATGGAAGGCTTCGCGGCCAGTGTGCAAATTATGCACGGCAAGCTCATTCGGTGTCCCAGCCATCCGCGGCGCACTCCTCACTTGCCGAGCTCGAGCACCGGGAGAACATTAACCAAGCCCGACCAGATCCATCCGGCCAGCACGCTTCAGAAGTCCGTAAGCGCCAACTTATCGGTGCGTGAAACCGAGTAATCGTGAGTGCCCTCACCGGCGGTGACTTTTTTTGAAACCTCCGCTGATTGCCCCAGGGTCCACCAGGCGATCTTCGGATCGGCGAGCCCGTGGAAGATCGGCGGGATCTCCCGGTCGGTCGACTTCTATTCCCGGTCATGGGATGCCTTGTTCCAGCACCCAGCGGGTGGCCTCGACGTGCAGTTCGTTGGTGTTCTCGACCTGCAGCTTGTGTCTAAGCCGCCCGCGGTAGGTATCCACCGTGCTCGGGCTCAGGTGCAGTAGCGACGCGATCTCGCGCGTCGTCCGCCCCGTTCCCATCAGCCTGAAGACCTCCAGCTCGCGGTCGGAAAGCCCTTCGATGGGCGAGCGGTCGATAGGCGTGTCGCGCGTCTGAGCGCGCTCCAGGATGCGCTGGAGCGAGTCCTGGCTGAAGTAGAGCCGTCCTTTGAGGACCGCGCGGACGGCCGAGCAGATGGCGCGGGACTCGGCTTGCTTGCTGACGAAGCCGCTCGCCCCGGCGCGCAAGGCGCGCCCCCCGTAGACGCGTTCGTCATGCATGGTCGAGACGATGGTCTTGGTGCGCGGATGTTGCTTTCGGATCCATTTGATGAGATCCAGCCCGTTGGACTCTTTGAGCACGAGATCGACGATCACGATGTCGGGTTCGAGCGCATCGATGCGGCGCCTGGCATCGAGGGCATCTTCCGCCTCACCGCAGACTTCCAGACCCGGTTCCTGGCGGAGGAGCATGCCGATCCCGTAGCGCACCAGCGCGTGATCGTCGACGATGAGCACGCGCACCGGGCGCCGCGCCCTTGGCTCCGCTCGTTCTACGGGATTGACCGCAGCGGGGGGATTGACCTCAGCGGGCGCCACCGTTCGCACCCTTGGGTATAAAACAGGACACCCGCGTCCCGCCCTCGGGCGGAGACTCGATCTGCAGGATGCCGCCGGACAGGGCACAGCGATGGCGCATGATGTCCATCCCAAACCGCGCCCGGACTTGGCGCTCTCGGGCGTGATCCCGCCCCCCTGATCGCGGACCGAGACGTGGACCCCCTCACGG
>JBOIDW010000266.1:0-1819 GCA_050740655.1 Gammaproteobacteria bacterium
GGCCTGAGGCGCTCGCGAGGACCCCGGGAGACTACGTGAACTTAACGGGGAAAGGTGAGCTCTGGCCCGGTAAGTCCAGGACAGGTCAGAGACTAAAAAAAGCAGTCTGGGCGCGTGCCAAGACGGATGGCGATGCGGCCGCGCTTGATCGGTCGAGTGATACCACGATGTTCTACCGCTGGTTGATGATCCTCCTATCGGCGACCATGGGGTGGCAAGAAGTGGGGGGTACGGGCTTTGCCAAGAACACTGAATCGGATTTGGAAAGGACCGTCTGCGGTGTCCTCCGCGAACCCTTCGCCTTCTGGTCGTTTCGGCTGGCGGCCGGGGCCCCCGATGCGAAGCGCTTGCGCGGCATCGACAATATCGAGCGTTTATCGTTTACGACCCGCGATGGCCGAAGCTTAGGCGGCTATAAGCTGCGCGCCGTTAAGCCTTGGGGCTATCTCTTGGTCGCTCAAGGCAATGCCATGCTGGCGGACCACATCATCGGTGAGTTCCAATCGTTCCGGGATTTGGGCCTAGAGGTTTACATCTATGACTACCGCGGCTATGGATTGTCCGACGGCAAAAGCCGGCTCAAGGCGCTCGTCTCCGATTATCGAGAGATCATTCGCGCACTGAATGCCAAAGATCACGGCCGTCGCTTCTTGTATGGGATATCGATGGGCGGCATCATCCTCTTGGATGCTGCTGGAAAGACCCGTGATCATGACGCTGCGGTCATCGATTCTTCTCCAAGTCGTATCTCCCCGTTGGGTTGCCCGGAGGAATACGACCCCGTCAACCACCTACCGAGGGACTGCTCGCGAATAAAGATCATCATCGGCCTGCGCGATGGGGTGGTTCCGCGTACGGACATCGAAGAGCTGGCGAGCATCGCACAGAGCCGCGGGGCAGAGGTGCTGGAACAGCCTGAGTTCGCCCATCCGTTCCAAGACCTGAGCCTAGAGATCCACCGTCGCCGGTTTCAGGAGGTAGCGGATTTTCTAACCCGATGGCGGCCCTGAAGCGATGCGTCCCGCTCTTGATGGGGATCGCCGGCTGTGGTGGTTGTACCACAGGGGTCGACAACGTCATTGATTCAGCTCCCAAGGGCGGATCGGCTGCCTCGGCTCTCTTGCTTGTCGATCGCTGGCATGCCGGTGTCGTGATCAAGATCTCCGATATCCCGGGAGATCTTGTGCCGGAGCGTCGGGATTTTCCCGAGGCGGAGTATCTGGAGTTTGGCTGGGGGGAGTGGGATTTTTATCAGGCTCGGGGATTTAACCTGGGCTACGCGCTCAAAGCCCTATTGTTCCCGAGCAAGAGCGTGTTGCATGTAGTCGGTTTCGGCGGACCCGTCGCCGGTTATGCTCCCTACCGCGAGATTATCGAATTTAATCCGCCCTCTCGCGGTTTCGAGCGCTTGGTAGGTTATATCGATGGGAGCTTTGCGAGAGTAGGCAATAGCGCCGCGGCGCCACTCGGCCGAGGGCTTTATGGAGATAGCCGGTTTTACCCGGCGCGGGGGGCATTTCATCTCTTCAATACCTGCAATACCTGGACAGCGGGTGCCTTACAGGCGGCCGGCTATCCGATATCGTCTGCCATCACGGTAGGCGCGCTGGTATCGGACGCGCGGCGTTTCGGAGATGTGCTTCAATCCAAGCCGGCGATCCGCTGAAGCGCGCTTCAGGCGGCCGGGTACAGGCGCGCGTCCGCGCGGGGTTGAAGTAAGAGAGGGTCCTGGCCTCGAACCGAGAGGCAGAGGTATAGGATGAAGAAAGGAGACCATCGATGACACCAAGAATACACAGCTACGCAGTCATGGCAATAA
>JBOIDW010000267.1:0-2012 GCA_050740655.1 Gammaproteobacteria bacterium
ATCTGGGAGCACATCTATGACGAACGCGCCGAGCCGATGAGCAACACGGTGGAATCGGCTATCTGCAACCTGCGTAAGAAAATCGGGCTGCGCAGCGCCGCCGCGCTGCTGCACACGCGCCGCGGCATGGGTTATGTCCTCGACGAGCCTGGCGCATGAGTTCCATCCGCCGTCAGCTTTTCGTCGGACTGACCGTGGGTTCGATCGTGTTCCTGGGGCTGGCAGGCGCGGCCTTGTAAGCGGCGGCCATCGACACTTACTCGCTGCAAGTGCGATTTCCCACCGATTCCCTGCCGCACGAGTTGCGTCCTATTTGTGATCGGCTCAACGATTTGCTGGTGCGGCTGGAAAATGCTTTTCAGCGCGAACGCCGCTTTGGCGCCGACCTCGCCCACGAGTTGCGCACGCCTATCTCCGAGTTGCGCTCGCTGGCTGAGGTTGCGCTGAAATGGCCCGAGGACGCCGGCGGCAGGGCCGCGTTTCAAGAGGCTTTCGCGGTCGCGCATAGAATGGAGACCATCGTCGCCGGCCTGCTGACGCTGGTCCGCTGCGAGGACGGCAAGCAGGCCGTGGCAGTCGCACCTGTCAAGGTCGCGGAGCTGGTCGAGGAAATCTGGTCGCCGCTAGCCGAGCGGGCACAACGCAAGCAATTGGCCGTGGCGACGGAAATCCCGCGCGCGTTTTGCCTGGAAACCGATCGCAGCCTGTTGCGTCTCATCCTGTCCAACCTGCTCGCCAACACCGTGGACTACACCCCGGCGGGCGGCCAGCTAAGCATCGCGGCGTCCTCGCGCAATGGCCGGTTTGATCTCACCGTCGCCAATACCACCGACGTCCTAAGTCCGCAGGATCTGCCGCACCTGTTCGAGCGGTTCTGGCGCAAAGATGCGGCGCGTACTGATTCCGCCCACGCGGGCCTAGGGCTGTCGCTGGCCAGCGTCAGCGCGGGTGTGCTCGGAATGATGTTGTCCGCCGAGTTGGCGGACGCGACAACTCTCCGGCTTGTGTTGAGCGGTTCGCACACGCCGACATAGTGAACCTTTCCCGGGCGCCGCTCACATCCGCCGGGAGACGCTGCTGCCATGTCGTTTTGCCGGTACCGGTCTTACGGCGCGGTCAAGGTCGAGGAGATCAACCGCAGGAATGTCCGCTGACGGCAACTTAAGGGTGAATGTGCTGCCTTTTCCGACTTCGCTTTGCACGCTGACCGTGCCGCCATGCAGGCCCATGATGGATTACACGATGGCCAGCCCCAGACCAGAAGCGTTGGGCTGTCGCGAACGCGCCGGGCCAACGCGATAGAAGCGGTCGAAGATTTTCGGCAGATGTTCGGCAGGGATGCCGCAGCCGCTGTCGCTGACGCTCACTTTGACCGTGCGGTCACCTTGCCGTTGGACGCTGATGCTCACCTTGCCGCCGCGCGCGGTGCAGTTGAGCGCGTTTGCCAGGAGATTGCTGATGGCCTGCCGAAACAACACCGGGTCGGCCTCCAGCGTGGCCTCACCGCCGCAGGCGACCTCAATACCCCGGTCTGCCGCCAGGGCTTCGTAAAATTCGCGCACGACTTCGATGGCCTTCCGTGCATCGCACGGTTTGCGGGCGACGCTGGTCATGGGGCCGTCGGCTCGCGCCAGAAAGAGCAAATTGTCGATGAGCCGGGACAAGCGCGCATATTCCTCTAGACTCGATTCCAGCGTGCGGCGGTATTCCTCGGGCGTGCGGGCGTGCGAAAGCGCCACACCGGCCTCGCCCCGCAGATTGTTGATAGGCGTGCGCAGCTCATGGGCGAGATCGGCGGAGAACTGAGACAGGCGGCTGAACGAGTCTTCTAGCCGGTCGAGCATCTGGTCGAAGCTGCGGGCCAGCGATGCCAGTTCCTCGGGCCAGGCTTTTGCGGCAATGCGTTCGTGCAACTGGCTCGCACTAATACAGTCCGCGGCCGTTGCAATATCCTTCAGAGGCTGCAAACCCCTGCGCGCGACAAAAACACCTACCCCGCAGGAAAACAATAT
>JBOIDW010000268.1:0-38127 GCA_050740655.1 Gammaproteobacteria bacterium
CTTGCATCTTTAGGAAAATTATGCCGTTCGCGGTATACATCCGGCACAGCAAGCAGAGAAGTCCCTTATCCCTCCGGGTGAAGCTAGGATGAGGGAATACAATCAAACCGTTGCGTCGATTTCGATCCCCTCTCCCTAACCCTCTCCCGGAGGGCGAGGGGATTCTTAGGCGTGCCCCGGATATTCAAGGTCAACAACGCACACTCGTTCACGCTCGGAGGTAACGCCCATGATCAAGCTCCATCAATTTCCGGCGGTGTGGGGTTTACCCAACCCCAGCCCATTCTGCATGAAGGTCGAGACCTATATGCGCATGGCAGACCTCGTGTATGAGGTGATCGAAGACCCGCTGCCCTTCAAGGCCCCCAAGAAAAAACTGCCCTTTATCGAGGATGGCGGGCGGCGGATCGCCGACTCCGAGTTTATTATCGAGTATCTCAAGGCCTGCTACGGCGATCCCCTGGATGCGGGGCTTACGGCCACTGAGCGGGCGCTGGCGCATGGCCTGCGCCGCATGTTGGAGGAAGGCCTTTACTGGGTCGTCGCGTACTCGCGATGGGAGGATGACGCCGGCTGGGCCGTGATCAAGCCGGTGTTCTTCAAGCACCTGCCGGCCGTAGCGCGAGGTCTAATACCCGTCGTGGCGCGCTACCAGGTACGCAAAGCCCTGTGGCTGCAAGGCACCGGAAGGCATAGCCGCGACGAGGTCTATCGACTCGGTGCCGCCGATATTGCCGCGGTCGCGGGCCTACTGGGGAATCAACCCTTCGTCTTGGGCGCAAGGCCCAGCGCTATCGATGCCGTGGTCTATGCCTTCATGGCCAACGCCATCGTGCCGCCCATAGACTCCCCGATCCGGGACGCGGCGCTCGCGCATCCCCGTCTCGTGGCCTACTGCGAGCGCATGCGCCAGCGCTATTTTACTGCGGACTAGCGGTGAAGCTGTCGAAGCTCGGCCGGCGCTACACGCAGGGTTCCGGGATCTTGGGACTCATGGATGATCTCGGCACGGCCCTGGCCGGTCAGCGGACGGTATTGATGCTGGGTGGCGGTAATCCCAGTCATATCCCGGAGATCGAAGCCGTGTGGCGCGCGCGGATGCTCCGCATCGTCGAAGACCCGGGACCCTTCGGCCGCGTCATCGGCGACTACAGCCCGCCGCAGGGCGATGCGGCCTTTATCGAGTCCCTCGCGGAATTGCTACGGCTCGAATACGGCTGGCGGCTCGGGCCCGGGAATATCGCGCTCACCTCCGGCAGCCAGCTCGCGTTTTTCATGCTGTTCAATATGCTGGCCGGCGTGCATGCGGACGGCAGCTTCAAGAAGGTGTTGCTGCCGATGTGCCCGGAGTACATCGGTTATGCCGATCTCGGGGCGGCCCCAGACCTCTTCACGGCGCGGCGCCCGACTATCGAAGACCACGCCCCGCATCGCTTCAAGTACCGGCTGGCGCTCGAGGACCTCGCCATCGGTGAGGACATCGCGGCGATCTGCGTATCGCGTCCCACCAATCCCACCGGCAACGTGCTGACCGACGGCGAGATCGTGGCCCTCGCCGAGGCCGCCCGGGCGAATCAGGTGCCGCTGATCGTCGACAGCGCTTACGGCGCGCCCTTTCCCAACATTTTGTTCGTGGACGCCAAACCGATCTGGGATGAGACGATCATCCTGTGCATGAGCCTGTCGAAACTGGGGTTACCGGGGGCGCGCACCGGCATCGTCATCGCCGGCGAAGAGGTCATCACCCACTTGGTGGCCATGAACGCCGTCGTCGGCTTGGCACCCGGTAATTTCGGCCCCGCCCTGGTGATCGACGCCGTACGCAGCGGGGCGGTGTTGCGCATGAGCCGCGAGATCATCCAACCCTACTACGCACGGCGCGCCCGGGACGCAGCAGCCTGCTTGGATGAGCACCTTCACGGGCTGCCCTATCGCTTGCATCAGATCGAGGGCGCGCTGTTCCTGTGGCTGTGGCTGCCCGATCTACCGATCTCGAGTCTAGCGCTCTATACGCGGCTCAAGGAACGGGGCGTGGTGGTGGTCTCCGGCCATTACTTCTTTCCGGGTTTCAACGAAGAGTGGCCACATACCCGCGAGTGCCTGCGCATCAACTACGCGCAGGCCCCCGAGGTCGTGCATCGCGGGATTGCCATCATCGCAGACGAAGTGCGGAGGATTTATGGATAGCGACGGTGCTGGTGGGCGGGTGCGAGGACCGCTCAACTGCCGCCGTCCTCGGAAGCCCTGCTCATCCCGCGCATCCTGCACGGATCCGGGAAACGGTCAGGGCGGCTTCAAACGTAGCTGGGTCAGGCGTGGTGTTACGCAGTAATCCATCGAGCCAGGACTATCCTCATCGCTTCGGGTCCCAGGCCATCGCAGCGTCGGGCTCTTCGGCCGCGGTCTGGTCCGGCGGATCGCGCCGATACAGTGAAACGCCGACGCGCGCGATGTGCTCGCGTAGCGGGCCATCCGCGATGCTGCCGTAGGGCTTTACGTCATACCGGTAGGGCGTCGGTAATTCGTCCAGTATCTCGGCAACGGCTTCGGCTTGCACGGGGTCATCTAGGCCGACGAGGGCGAGGTCTATATCGGACCCCGGCCGGTGGGTTCCCTTGGCCCTCGACCCGTACAATACGACTTCACGGATCGCCGGAACGCGACGGAACACCGAGCGCATCCGTTCGATCTCGTCAGGAGACAGGCCGGTGTCGTTCATGTTTCCAGCCTTTTCATCAGGAACGACTCGTGGAGACGATCGAAGGCCATGAAATACCGCTCCGCGAGCGCCTGAAGTACCATCTCGAACGGCTTGATGTCGTAGGTATGAGAGAGGAGATTGCGATGCAGCATCATGTCGATCCAGACGTCCGCATCGTCCAGTAGCCTGGCGGCGAACGCCTCCTTGATAACGTTCCTGGGCGTCACCGGATTCACCACCACGCCGCTCTCCTCCAAATAATCCTTGATGGTCTTCCAGGCCAGCTCGAAGGCGACCTCGAAACGCTGGATGGCGCCTTCTTTCTCCAGTCGGGACAGGGAATCGAGCCTGCGCTCATAGACCTCGCGCAACAGGACGAATGCACGATCGAAGTTATCGAAGCGCTGTTTCCACCGGATGTCGCTACTCATCCCGGCGCCCCTTCGGGTTTGTCGCGATGCATGCGCCTAGCTTCCGCGCGTGCAGATGGCAACGATCTGTCCGCCATCGCGAAGGTCGATGCTGGCGACGGTGACCACGCTGCCGAGAGAAGCGCGAGGTACTCCTCGAACATCGCGAACCAACCGGTGGCCTGCTTCGACTCGTCGTAGGCATCGACCGTGGCCTCCTCGACTGCTGCGTGCGGATCTGGTCGATCTCGGCGTAGATTGGGCGCGCTACGGCGATATTAGCCGGCTGCAGAGGTATGGTCGGACAAGAGACCAGCATCGTACCGCGTAACGTGAAAGCTTCCCCACTAATAGCTCCACGATCGCATTATCACGGTATACGTGAGTTCCATGATTGTTGCAACCCTACTGCTCCCGGGGCGGGCAGGCTTTTCATCGTTCATAATCGTGTAACGAATCCTCGTTACGGTAGGCTGCTCTTAAATAGGGGCAGCGAGTGGCGTTGCTCCGCGTATCGCTTTCCGCTAGGAGACAACGATGACCCACAATCCCTTGCCGATTTCTGATGGCCCGGACCACGACGCGATAACCAACCCGTCGGAAAACCCGTCTTTCGACAGCATACTGCAAGCGCGGCTTTCGCGCCGCCAATGGTTGCGCGGCACTGCCGGTGCCGCTGCCATGGCCGTCTTCGGCGGGTTCGGATCGAACCCTGCCTGGGCTACCGGTAAGCCTGCCGGAGGCCGCACGCGCCACTCCTTGAAGCTCGGTTTTCACGCCGTGCCCAAGGGTCTCGCGGACGCCGTCGCGCTGCCGCCGGGATACCGCCATGCGGTGGTGTACCGGCTGGGCGATCCGATCGCCGCCGGGGTCGCCGATTATCTGAACGACGGCACGGACGATCCCGCCAGCTTCGCGCATCGGGCCGGCGATCATCACGACGGCATGAGTTACTTCGGCCTGACCCGCAGGGGTATGCGCGACGAGAACTCCTCGGACCGCGGTCTGCTGTGCATCAACCATGAAGCGATCACGCCGGCCTACCTGCACCCGACCGGTCAGACTGTCGTCGGCGGTGCCCGGACGGTGCCCGAGGAGGTGCTGCGCGAGTTCTACCTGCACGGCATCGGCATCATCGAGGTGGTTAAACGGCGAGGCGAGAACGGGAGATGGAGTTGCAAGCAATACTCCCGTTTTAACCGCCGCATACACACGTTGACGCCAATGACGCTGTCCGGACCGGCGGCCAAGACTCCGTACATGATCACTAAATTCTCGCCCGACGGATCGCAATCGCGCGGCACCGTCAACAACTGCGCGAACGGTACCACGCCATGGGGCACCTATCTGACCTGCGAGGAGAACTGGGCCGGATATTTCCGCCGTATCGCCGCGACCGACAACCCCAATCGCACGGCGAAAGAGCTGATCTCGTTCGCGCGCTACGGTGTCGTGGGCAGCGGCCGCGAGTTGTGGGCTACGGTGACGCCCGATACCGCGGACGACTTCTATGGCCGCTGGAATGCGATGAGGCTGGGGGCTTCAGCCGACGGCAGCGACGACTACCGTAACGTCGCCAACACCTACGGTTGGGTAGTGGAGATCGATCCCTACCGTTCGAGGTCCACTCCCAGGAAGCGCACCGCGCTCGGCCGCTTCGCCCATGAAGGGGCGATCCTCGGGCCGGTAGGACAAGGCCAGCCGATCGTGTACTACATGGGTTGCGACTCGCGCAACGAGTACATCTACAAATACGTCTCGAACCGGCGCTGGGATCCCCGCGACGCCGACGGCGGCATGGCCGCGGGCGACAAGTATCTGGACCATGGCAAGCTCTATGTAGCCAAGTTCAATGCCGGCGGCAGCGGCGAGTGGAAGGAGTTGAGCTTCGGGATCAACGGTATCACCCCCGCCAATCCGGCCTACGCGTTCGCCGATCAGGCCGACGTGGCGATCAACACCCGGCTCGCCGCGGACGCTGCGGGCGCCACCAAAATGGATCGCCCGGAGTGGGGTGCGGTCCATCCGAAGAACGGCGAGGTGTATTTCAGTTTGACCAACACCAATGCCGCGAGCCGCCCGATCACGGCCGTCGATGCCGCCAATCCGCGCTTCTATAACGATCGCAGGACCACTGGCCAGGATCAGCTGGGCAACCCCAACGGCCACATCGTTCGCTTCGCCGAGGCCCACGGCAAGGCCGATGGCACTTTGTTCACGTGGGACGTGTTCCTGTTCGGCGCGCGTGCCGCCGCGGACGCGGCCAACGTCAATATCTCCGGACTGACCGACTCAAACGACTTCTCCAGTCCCGACGGCCTGTGGTTCAGCCGTGCGAATCCCGGATTGCTGTGGATCGAGACCGACGACGGCGCGTACACCGACGTGACCAATTGCATGATGCTGGCCGCCGTACCAGGCGCAGTGGGAGACGGCGCCCGGCGCACCGTGACCAATGTGAGCGGCAGCACGACCCATTCCGTCGATACTTACGCCGGCAAGGCGTTGGGCGAAAAGAATCTGCGCCGCTTCTTGGTGGGTCCTAAGGAATGCGAAATCACCGGCATTGCGGAAACGCCGGACGGCAAGACCTTGTTCGTCAACATTCAGCACCCCGGAGAGAACACGGCGCCCAACTTCGCTACGGGCGCCTTCGGCAGTCATTGGCCGGACGGCGGTCTCTCACGCCCGCGTTCCGCGACCCTCGCCATCACCCGGGAGGACGGCGGCGAAGTAGGGCTCTGACGCGAACGAGGACGGATCGGGCCGCCCGCCGCACGAACCCTCGCAAACGCGCGGGAACCTGCAAAGAAAAAGGCCAACCGAGAGTGGTTGGCCTTGGGTGATTGGTGGAGGCGGCGGGAATCGAACCCGCGTCCGCAAGCCGTCCGCCCTCGGTTCTACATGTTTAGCCGTCTCTTTTAGTTTAACCGCGGGCCGTCCGAGCGGCAGGGCCTGTCTGCGGCGAGCCCGGTGAGTGTTTAGCGCCTTGGTCCCGGGCGGGCCTCAGCGCGAGCGTGTGAGAGTCGACCCCTGAGCTGAGCGCACAAGCACGGATTCAGTCAGAGGCTAGCGGGGATTAAGCCGCTAGGGCGTAGTTGTCGTCGTTGGCAACTAACTTGGTTTGCAGTTGGATTAACGAGGTATGCTGCCCCTCGACATGCCCCTCGGGTTTCATGACCCACGTCGAAGCCAGGTCGCCCCCAAAACGGTACAGACAGTTTAATCGATTGGAGGTTCGCGCACCATCGTCAGCCGCTTTGTTTCAGGAGCCGGCCCTGCTCGCGTTGCCAATCGCGCTCGCGCAATGCCGCCCGTTTGTCATGCGCCCGTTTGCCCTTGGCCAGTCCGATCTCGAGTTTCGCACGGCCTTTTTTCCAATACATCGCCGTGGCTACTACGGTGTAGCCCTTGCGTTCTACGGCGCCGACCAGGCGGCTCAGCTCGCGGCGGTTCAAGAGCACCTTGCGGGTGCGTTGCGGATCGGTCTGGACATGGGTCGAGGCGGAAGGGAGGGGGCTGATGAGCGATCCGAACAGCCAGCCCTCGCCGTCTTTGAGGATCACATAGCTATCGCGCAGTTGGATGCGCCCGGCGCGCAGGCTCTTGACCTCCCAGCCCTGCAGGACCAAACCGGCCTCGAAGCGCTCCTCGATGGCGTAATCGTAGCGGGCCTTCTTGTTGAGCGCGATGGTAGCGGTGGCCGGCTTATCCTTGGGCATAGGTGGCGCGATTATAGCAGCCGTACGCCCGGCCCCCTGGCGTCACCTGCGCCCGGCGGTTTGATGGGTAGGCCTCTATGTATCCCTCGTTTGTGTCCCGAAATTAAAAGCTCAACCGGTTGCCTACTCTTCATGTTTTTCGCCTGGCGAGGGGGAAGGCCAGGATGGGAATTGAACGCTTAATCCCTGCAAGATCGCTAAGTTCGAGCATGCTTTTCGTCTCTACCCCCATCCTTGACCTTCCCCCTGCAAGGGGGAAGGGAAGTGCGGGGATACGTGACGTGCGGTATGTCGAAACGTCCATTGGCCCTGGGGCGAGGGTCTAGTAATTTTGCATCCCTCGTCCTCACCTGCGCCCGGAGCGTGTAGGAAATTGTCGAATATCGAGAGGTTCCCTTAGACTGCCTCCGATGCTGCCATTTACGGCGGGCCGATACGATACATGACCAGGATACGGCGCACGGCGCTGGTGCCGTATTCGGCCGAGGCGATGTATGCCTTGGTCAATGACGTCGAGGCCTATCCGCAGTTTCTGCCCTGGTGCACGGGGGTCACCGTCCACGAGCGGGGGGAGGAATCGCTGCGCGCGACGTTGGAGATCGCGAAAGGCGCTGTGCGGCAACGGTTCACCACCCATAACCGGATGCTGGCCGGCCGCCGCATCGAGATGCGCTTAGCGGAGGGACCGTTCAAGAGCCTGTACGGGACCTGGCTGTTTCAGCCGCTGGGGGAGCGCGGCTGCGAGGTCTCGCTGGATATGTGCTTCGAGCTTGCCGGCGGCCTGTTGGGACTGACCCTCGGCCAGGTCTTCAATCCGATCGCGAGCTCCCTGGTGGATGCCTTTTGCACCCGCGCGGCGCAGTGCTATGGCCCCGGATGAGCCTATGATCGAGGTGGAGATCGTCTACGCGACGCCGGAGGCGCAGTCGCGCTTACGGCTCAGCGTGCCGGCCGGCACGAGCATCGGCGGGCTCCTGAGCACGGCGCAGGTCGCCGAACGCTTTGCGGGCTTGGACCTCGCTCGGACCCCGGTCGGCGTATTCGGGCAAGAGCGGGGCCGCGCGTATCGGCTGGAGGACGGTGATCGGGTCGAGATCTACCGGCCGCTGGCCGTCGATCCGAAGCAAGTCCGCAAGCGGCGGGCGGCCTGCCGCCCCGTCCGGCGGACCGGGGGTTAGGGGTGCTCAGGGCTTCTTGAGCGACTCACCGCTCTTGCGTTCCACCTCCAGGTCGTCGGCCCAATCCCCGGAGCCGCCGGTCTTGGTGTCATCATTATCGCCCCAACCCATACCGCTCAACAGATCGTCGAAAAATCCGCCATCCTGGCCGGCGGGGACGTCCACGGTGACATCCTGCCGCGGCCTCGGCGCCAGGGCGCCCTTGGCCGGTCTTACGTTACCGGCTACGCGCCGCAAACGGTCACCGCTGAAATACAGCGATACGCGGCGTTGCACGGCGCGGCCCTCGTCGCCCGGCTGCAGGGTATAGACATAGTCCCAGCGATCGGCGTGGAAGACGTCGGTCACCAGGGGCGTGCCCATGATGTAGCGCACCTTGGCCTTCTCCATCCCCGGCTTGAGTTGTGCCAGCATGTCCTGGGTGATGATATTGCCTTGCTGGACATCGACCCGGTAGATCAGCGGCACCCGCATGTTCTCGACCGGACCGCTGGCGCAGGCGGCGAGCAGCAGGCACGCCGTCAGGCACGCGCACCCGCGAAAAGTGTGGATACTCATCGGTGCTTGCACTAGTTAAGGAAATTCCGGCTCTCTTTATAGTACTACGGCGCGTGCTTGTCACCCGTTTTACGTGTAATCTCCCGGCCTGGATCTGGCGAACCACAAGATCGGCGTAGCATGGAGACACAAGACCTAAAAAAGGCCGGCCTCAAGGCGACGCTCCCGCGCTTGCGGATCCTGCACCTGCTGGAGACCGGGAACCGGCGCCACGTCAGCGCCGAGGACATGTACAAGGCCTTGCTGGAGGCCGGCGAGGATATAGGACTCGCCACAGTGTACCGCGTCCTGACCCAGTTCGAGAGCGCCGGACTGGTTACCCGGCACCACTTCGAGGGCGGTCACTCGGTCTTCGAGCTGAACCAGGGCACCCATCACGACCATATGGTCTGTGTGCGCTGCGGGCGCATCGAGGAGTTCGTGGACGAGGTCATCGAGGACCGGCAAAAGGACATCGCCGCCCGCCACGGTTTCGCCATCACCGACCACGCACTGTACCTCTACGGGGTGTGTGCATCCTGCCGCGAGCGTGCCGGTCTCGGGTCCTAACCGGGTATCAACCGGCGCTCACCTGCTCCAGCATCTCCTCCGCATGTTTCATCGCTCGGCGGGTGATGGTGAGCCCGCCGAGCATGCGTGCGATCTCCTCGACGCGGGCCGGACCGTCCAGGTAACGTACCGTGGTCTCGCTGTGACCGTGGCGCGCCTGCTTGGAGACCGAAACGTGCTGATGGCCGAGGCTCGCGACCTGCGGCAGATGCGTCACACACAGGACCTGTCGACGCGCGCCCAGCTCGCGCAACTGGCGGCCGGCAATCTCCGCCACCGCGCCGCCGATCCCGGCATCGACCTCGTCGAAGACCAGCGTGCCGACGCCGCTCTGTGCGACGTTGACGACCTGGATCCCCAGGCCGATGCGGGACAACTCGCCACCCGAGGCGACCTGGGCGAGCGGCCGCGGCGGCTCACCGGGATTGGTGCTGACCAGGATCTCGATCTGGTCGCTGCCCTGCGGCGCGGGTAGGGCCTGTTCCTGCCATTGCACTTCGATCAGGAGCTCGGCACGCGGCATGCCGAGGGCACGCAGATGTTTCACGATCCGGCCCGCCAGTCTGGGCGCGGTCTCGGCGCGTTGCCGGTGCAGGGCCAGTGCCTGTTGCCGGTACTGGGTCAGGGCTTGCCGTAGCTGCGCGTGCTGGGCGGCCGTACGCTCACGCCCGTTCTCCAATTGCGCGAGCCGTTCCTTGAGGCTGGAGAGGTGCTCGCCCAGGGCCGACATCGGCACGCGGTGCTTGCGCGCCAGGGCCTGCAGGTCCGCCAGCCGCTGTTCGATGGCTCGCAGCCGCTCGGGGTCGAGGCTGGCCGCGCCCAGGGTGCGGCGCAGATCCAGGGCCGCCTCCTCGATCGGGATCACGGCCTCGGCCAGCAGGCCCAGGGCCGGCTCCAGCCGCGCCTCGTAGGCGAGCAGGCCCTGCAGTTGCTTGCGGGCCTGGGACAGGAGCTGGAGCACGGTGGGCGTGCCGGACTCCAGGGCCGCCAGCACCGCCTCACAGCCGTCGATGATCTGTGCCAGATGCGCGAGGCGCCGGTGCTCTTGCTCCAGCAGGTCCAGGTCTTCCGCGCCAAGACCGGCGGCCTCCAGCTCGGTCACCTGATAGCGCAGCAGATCGAGCTCGGCCTCGGCATCGCCGGCACAGGCCTCTGGCCGGCCCTCCAGGGCATGGCGGCACTCGTGCCACTCCGCCCAGCACCTCGCCACGCCGGCCAGCGCGCCGGGATCGATAAATCCGTCCAATACCTGGCGGTGCGTCTCGCGGCGCAACAGCGACTGGTGGGCGTGCTGGCCATGAATGTCCACCAGTTCCTCGCCAAGCGACTGTAGCACGCGATTGGTGACCGGCGTGCCGTTGACGAAGGCTCGAGAACGACCACCCGTCTCGATGTGGCGGGTGAGGATGCACTGGCCATCCTCCGCGTCCGGCGCGATACCCTGAGCCTCGAGCCGAGCCCTGATCGCGGGCAGCGCGGAGATTTCAAACACCGCGCTGACGGCGGCGCGTGCCGCGCCGCTGCGGACCAGACCGGTCTCGGCGCGGTTGCCGAGCGCCAGTCCGATGGATTCGACGACGATGGATTTTCCGGTCCCGCTCTCGCCGGTGAAGACGGTAAACCCCGGGCGCAGCGCGAGTTCCAACCGCTCCACGACCGCCAGGTTCTCTATGTGCAGCGCGGTGAGCACTGCGCCCTAGCTCCACAGCAGCTTGGCGCGCAGGGTCGCGAAGTGATCGTGTCCCAACGGATGGATGAGATGGATGCCGCAAGGGCGCTTGCTGATCCGTACGCGGTCCCCTGGTGCGAGCTCGCAGCGGGGATCGCCGTCGCAAGTCAGCCGGGCCTGATCGGCCTCGCGAGTCTCGACCACGATCTCGATAGAGCTCGCCGCGGGCAGGACGATGGGGCGATTCGTCAAGGCATGGGGGCAGAGCGGCACCAGAGCGATCGCCTCCAGTGCCGGATGCAGGATCGGTCCGCCGCAGGACAAGGCGTAGGCCGTCGAGCCGGTGGGGGTCGCGACGATGATGCCGTCGGAGCGCTGGCGATGTACGAATCGTTCGTCTACGTAGGTATCCAGCGTGATGAGGCGTGCGATGTTCCACTTCTGCACGATGACGTCATTGATGGCGGCGCGCCGCTCGATGACCTGCCCCGCGCGCAGCACCGTGCTGTCCAGGACCATCCGGGGTTCCTCGATATACTGCCCGGCGAGTATGGCGTCCAGCCGCTCGGGGATCTCGTCGGGGGAGATATCGGTCAAGAACCCCAGATGACCGGCATTGACACCGAGCAGGCGCACCTCCGGATCGGCGACCGAATGGGCGGCGCGCAGCAGCGTACCGTCCCCGCCCACGGCGATGACCAGATCGACGCGCTCGGCGCCGGTGAACTCCGGGTGGTCCTGACCGTTCTCCAGCAGCGCCGCGGCATGCCTATCGACGCTGACCTCGATGCCACGCAACGCAAGGTGATCCAGCAGCGGCCTCAATGCCTCCCGGGCCCGTACATCGCCGGGTTTTGCGACGAGACCGATACGCTTGAACATTCAACCGCTTAGAGGACCAGGGCCGACGCCAACGTTAGCATGTCTTGGCGAGCCGCGCCAAGCGAGCGGTGGTCTCCCAGTGGTCTCCCTCACGGTCGCGGTGCAAAGGCGAGTGCGCGTGCGAGGCGTGCAATGCTTGCTGGAACCCGCGGGTCTCTGCGCGCCCTGCCCGGCGGCCAAGGCGGCGTGAGGAGGAGACGCCGCGGTCAAACCCGCTCCAGGGTGACGAAGGCGAGGGCGTAGTCGAACTCGTCCGAGAGGCTGAGGTGGGTCGCGCCGATGCCGCGCTCGCGCAGCAGCGCGCTGGCGCGGCCCTGTGTTTCAATCCAGGGCTTCCCCAGCTTATCGTGGGTGACGCTGATGTCGCGCAGCCAGAGGCCGTCGCGGAATCCCGTGCCCAAGGCCTTGGCGAAGGCCTCTTTCGCGGCAAAACGGCTGGCGACGAAACGCGCCGGCCGTGTCGTTTGTAACCCCAGATCACCGTATTCGCGAGCACTCAGGATGCGCCGCGAGTAGCGTTCCCCATAGCGCTCGAGCCCGCGCTCGACGCGCGGGATGTGCACGAGGTCCACGCCGATACCGAAGATCATCGCCGTGCCGCGCGCAGCAGCCGCCGCATGTCGCGTACCGCGGCGGCCATCCCGCTCAGCACCGCCCGCGCCACGATGGCGTGTCCGATGTTGAGCTCGCAGATCTCCGCGATCGCGGCGATGGGTTGGACGTTGTGGTAATGCAACCCATGCCCGGCATGCACCTCCAGCCCGACCGCCGCCGCATGCCGCGCCGCCGCTTGGATCCGCTCCAGCGCACGCCGGCGCAGCCCGGGTGCCGTGCTTTCCGCATAGGCCCCGGTGTGGATCTCTACCACCCCGGCCCCGGCGTGCGCCGCGGCCTCGATCTGATAGGGCTCGGGATCGACGAATAACGCGGTCCGGATGCCGGCGGCCTGCAGGCGGGCACAGGCCTCTGCGACCACCTCCGTCTGCGCCGCGACGTCCAGGCCGCCTTCGGTGGTTAGCTCCGCGCGGCGTTCCGGTACGAAACAACAGTCGGCCGGGCGCAGTCGTTCCGCATAGGCCAACATCGGCTCGGTGATGGCCAGCTCGAGATTCATGCGCGTCACCAGCACCTCGCTCAGGCGCTCGACGTCGCGTTCCTGGATATGCCTACGGTCCTCGCGCAGGTGCACGGTGATGAGATCGGCGCCGGCCTGCTCGGCGAGCAGGGCCGCCTGCACGGGATCGGGATAGCGCGTGCCGCGTGCCTGCCGCAGGGTAGCGACGTGGTCTATGTTGACGCCAAGGAGGATATTGCGGAGGTCCTGGTCAGCCATGCATTTTAGGAACGGCGTACTGTCGATTCATCCGGCTTCCAGATTGCGAAACAGCGCACGGCTCGCCAGGGGGCGGTCACCGAGATGCGGGGCCAACGCGAAACGCATCAGCCGTTTCGATTCTCGCAAGTCCTGCGGGCCGTTCCAGTGCTCGGCCGCGAGGGCTAGCAGGGTCCGCCCATGCACGCCAAGGGTGGGAACGGCGCCGGGGGCGTTGCGCCACGGGCCCTTGTCGCATTGATAATAATAAACGGTATCGGGCTCGATCGGGGCATTGCTCTCGATCTCGTGATCGAGTTGCAGGGCATAGCCCAGCTCTTGCAGAAGATGCTTCTCGAACGCCCGTAACACCGTCTCCTCATTCGGTACCTGCGCCAGCGCGGGCACGGCCGCGGCATAGCGCTCAAATAGCCGCGGGTGGGGATCGTGGCGCGCCAGCACGCGCATCAAGACCTCGTTCAAATAGAATCCGCAGAGGAGCCTGCGCCCGGCCAGCGGGGTGATCGGCGTCCCATCGAATTCCGCGCCGATGAGCGTCGCCAGGTCACCACGGCCGGTCCAGGCGACGAGCAGGGGCCGAAACACCTGCAGGACGCCGCGTAGCGCGGCGCGCGGCCGGTTCGCGCCCTTGGCGATCAGGCCGACCCGCCCGTAGCGCGAGGACAAGACCTCGATCAGCAGACTCGTCTCACGGTAGGTGCGGGTATGCAGCACGAAGGCCGGGTGCAGCTCAGCGCGCATCGGGGCGGCTCGGCCATCCGGTCGAACCCTTCACGCGGCCCCGCAGGGGCTACCCTGGTGGGTGCCCATGTCTCGGTACCCCTAACCCGCGAGTCCCAGCTTGCGCAATGCGCTGGGGTCGTCCGACCATTTGTCCTTGACCTTGACCCAGGTCTCCAGATGGACCTGCTTGCCGAGCATGGCCTCCAGATCGGCACGCGCCTCGCTGCCCGCCGCCTTCAGTACCGCACCGCTACCCCCGATGACGATACGCCTCTGGCCCGCGCGCTCCACCCAGATGGTGGCATGGATCCCGACCAGGTCGGCGCGCTCTGCGAATTGATCGATCGAGACGGCGATGCGGTGCGGGACCTCGGCACCTAGGCGGCGCAGGAGCTTCTCGCGGATGATCTCGGCCGCCAGAAACCGCTCGCTGCAAGCGGTGACTTGGTGCTCGGGAAACAGGAACGGCGCAAACGGCAGCAGCTCGGACAGCGCCGCCTGCATGGCCTCGAGATTGTCTCCGGTACGGCCCGAGAGAGGGACTACGGCCGCGAAGTCCATGCGCGCGCCCGCCGCCTCCAGGAACGGCAGCAACCGGCGTTTATCCCGGCACAGGTCGATCTTGGTGACGGCCAAGACCACCGGGCGGGCGAGACGCTGCACGCGTTCGAGAACACGCTGGTCGTCCTCGCCCCAGCGCAAGGCCTCGACCATGAACAGCACGGCATCGCAATCGGCCAGGCTGCGCATCACGCTGCGATTCGACAAGCGGTACAGGGCCCGCCGGCGGGGAGCGCTCAAGCCCGGGGTATCGACGAATACGCACTGGCAAGCGCCGTCGGTCTTGATCCCGAGGATCGGTTGGCGCGTGGTCTGCGGTTTGGGAGAGGTGATGCTGACCTTTTGACCGAGTATGCGGTTCAGCAACGTGGACTTCCCGACGTTGGAGCGGCCGACGATGGTGATGAGTCCGCAGCGCGTGGCCGGGGTGGGGCCCGGAGGCCCCGGCGCGGGGCTCACGCGAGGCATGGGTCGCGCAAGCGCAGCAGGACCTGCTCGGCGGCGGCCTGCTCGGCGCGGCGCCGGCTGGTGCCCTCGGCGATCACCGGCTCCGGCAGGGCCGGCGTAGTGCAACTGACCCGGAATACCGGCTCGTGGTGGCGGCCGTGAGTGGCGATGACCTCATAGTGCGGCAGCGGCAAGTGCCGGCCTTGCAGGACCTCTTGCAGGCGGCTCTTGGGGTCTTTGTCGCGGCTATCCGCGTCAATCCCATCCAATAGGGGTTGAAACAAGGCACGCACCCGTTCGCGGCAGCCCTCCATGCCGGCATCGAGGTAGAGCGCGCCGATCACGGCTTCGAAGGCGCCGGCGAGGATAGAATCGCGCTCACGGCCGCCGCTGCGGTAGGTACCCTCCCCCAAGTCGAGGTGGCTGCCGAGGTCGATGTGACGGGCGAGCCTGGCCAGGCTTTCGCGTTTGACCAGAGTGGCCCGCAGGCGCGTGAGCCGACCCTCGTCCGCCAGCGGGAACAGCCGGTACAATAGCTCGCCGATAATAAGCCCCACCACGGCGTCGCCCAGCAGCTCCAAGCGCTCGTTATTGCGCGGTCCGCTGCTGCAATGGGTGAGGGCCTCGGCTAGGAGCGCCGGGTCCTTGAAACGGTAACGCAGGGCCTGGGACAGCGCCGAGCCGCAATCACTCGAAGGCGACCCCGGGGATGCTAAGCCTTTCATCAACCTTCAATACGATATCCAGATTTCCGAACAGCGCGCCTCGCGCCTCGTAGACCATGCTCATGACCCGGTCTTTGCCGCCCTCGCCGCGCGTGACCTGGAGGTACTTCTTGAGGTCCGCGTCGGTCAAGCGGTCGACGTCCGAGACGTCGAAGTTGCGCATCATGAAGGCCCGGATCTCCTGGGCGTTCATGTTCGCAATATCGGGTTGTTTGGAGACCGCCTCCATCGCCGCCCGCACCTTGAAGTACTCGTTATAGAGCGGAAATAACTTCATGAGCACCAAGGCCGTGAATCCCAGCAGAAACGCCCCGAAGAGCAGCCCTATCAGTGTCAATCCGCGCTGGCCCGCGCGTATACGCGTATGCATCGTCTACCTCCCCGTGCTGAGCAGTTGATTATCGAATGGTATCGCCCAAACGGCTCCAATCGATATACCAGTGATTTTCGCTATCCCAGTTCATCCAGATGAGAAACGCCTTGCCGATGAGATGGTCGTCCGGGACCGTGCCCCAGTAGCGGCTGTCCTTGCTGTTGTCGCGATTGTCGCCCATGACGAAATAATGTCCGGGCGGCACCTCGAACTGCCGGACCTCCAGCGAAGGCAGGTCCGGATCGATGAGGATGGCGTGTCGGACGCTTTCGAGCCGCTCGTCGAGCAGCGTCGCCCCGTTCATGCTCTTGCCGGAGCCGTTGCCCTCATAAAGCCCGACGGGCCGTTGCGCGATCGGTTTGTCGTTGATCCGGAGCGACTTGGCGGTATAGGTCACTCGATCGCCGGGTAGACCCACCACCCGCTTGATGAAGGGGGTCGAGGGGTCTCTGGGATACCGGAATACCACGATATCGCCGCGCTGCGGCGCACCGATGTCCACGACCTTGACGTTCAGCACCGGCAGCCGGATGCCGTAGGTGTACTTGTTGACCAGAATGAAATCGCCGATGAGCAAGGTCGGCATCATCGAGCCGGAGGGGATGCGAAACGGCTCGACCAGGAACGAGCGTAGCAGGAGCACGATGAGGAAGATAGGGAAGAACGAGCGCGCGTACTCCACGAGCACCGGAGGTTGCGCCAACTCGGTCTCCGGCGCCCCGGCCAGCACCGCTTTACGGCGCGGCGATAAGACCAGGCGGTCAAACAGGGAGATGGCACCGCTGGCCGCCACCAATAAGACCATCACGGCTGCAAAATCGACGTTCATTTATCCTTCCCCACCGTGAGCATAGCCATGAAGGCCTCTTGCGGGATCTCGACGGTACCCAGTTGTTTCATGCGTTTCTTCCCTGCCTTTTGTTTCTCCAACAGTTTTCTCTTGCGTGTGATGTCACCGCCGTAGCACTTGGCCGTGACGTTCTTGCGCAACGCCTTGACGCTCTCGCGCGCGATGACCTGCGATCCGACCGCCGCCTGGATCGCGACGGCGAACATCTGCCGCGGGATGACCTGGCGCATGCGCTCGACGATCTCCCGACCGCGGCGCTGGGCGTTTTGCTGGTGCACGATGGCCGATAAGGCATCGACACGCTCGCCGTTGATCAGGATATCCAGGCGCACCAGCGGCGCGGCCTGAAAGCGGATAAGGCTATAGTCCAGCGAGCCATAACCGCGCGTCAAGGATTTTAAGCGATCGAAGAAATCCATCACCATCTCGCTCATCGGCAGCTCATAGCTTACCGCGACCTGCCGTCCGGAGTAATGCATGCGCTTCTGCACCCCGCGCCGCTCGACGCAGAGATTGATGACGTTGCCGAGGTAGCTCGCCGGGACCAGGATATCGACCTGCAGGATGGGCTCGCGGATCTCGGCGATCCGGCTCTGTGCGGGCAGGCGCGCCGGGTTCTCGATGCGCAGCAGCTCGCCGTCCGTGGTCTGCACCTCGTAGACCACCGTCGGGGCGGTGGTAATCAGGTTCATCTGGTACTCGCGCTCCAGCCGCTCTTGCACGATCTCCATGTGCAACAGGCCGAGAAACCCGCAGCGAAAGCCAAATCCGAGCGCCTGGGAGGTCTCGGGCTCGTAATGCAGCGAGGCATCGTTCAGACGCAGCTTGGCCAGCGCCTCGCGGAACGCCTCGTACTCGTGGGCGTCCGTGGGATAGAGACCGGCAAACACATTGGGCTTGACGGCCTTGAAACCGGGCCAGGGTCCGGCCGCGGGGCGGCGCGCCTCGGTCAGGGTATCACCGACCGGCGCGCCGTCGATCTCCTTGATGCCGGCCACCACGTAGCCGACCTCACCGCTGCCCAACACTCCGCGCGTCACGCGCTTGGGGGTGAAGACCCCCAGCTCGCCGACCTCGAAGTCCCGGCCGGTCGACATCACGCGGATCCGCGTCCCGCTGCATAGTTTACCGTCGAAGACCCGCACCAGCGACACGACGCCCAGGTAGTTATCGAACCAGGAGTCCACGATCAAGGCCTGGAGCGGCGCCTCGGCATCGCCGTGCGGCGGCGGGATGCGCTTGACGATGGCATTGAGCAAGGTCTCGACTCCCAAGCCGGTCTTGGCACTGACCTCGATAGCCTCTGAGGCATCGACGCCGACGATATCCTCGATCTCGCGCCGCACCCGCGCCGGATCGGCCGCCGGCAGGTCGATCTTGTTCAGCACCGGGATGATCTCCAAGCCGTGCTCGGCCGCGGTGTGACAGTTGGCGACGGTCTGCGCCTCTACCCCCTGTGCCGCGTCCACGACCAGCAGGGCCCCCTCGCAGGCCGCCAGCGAGCGCGACACCTCGTAGCTGAAATCGACGTGTCCCGGGGTATCGATGAGGTTGAGCTGATAGCCGAGGCCGTCGGCGGCTTGAAAACGCAAGGATACGCACTGGGCCTTGATGGTGATACCGCGCTCGCGCTCCAGGTCCATCGAGTCGAGTACCTGCTCGTCCATCTCCCGCTCACTCAAGCCCCCGCAACGTTGGATGAATCGGTCCGCGAGCGTCGATTTTCCGTGGTCGATGTGTGCGATGATGGAGAAGTTGCGAATGCGTTTCATGCGTGGCCGGCCGATGCCGCCCGCCGCGGCGCGCCCAGCAACGCCGCAGGCGTTTTATCGTAGCGCGGCCCGCTTAACGTCGGCCTACGGTACCTTGAGCGCGAAGAATAAAGGCCCGTCCTGGCGCTGCACCAGCAGCGGGACGGATTTCCCGGCGGGCAGGGCGTCGACCAGCAACTTGAAGGCATCGACGTCCTTTACCTTTTCATTGTTGAGCATCAGGATGATGTCACCCTTGCGCACGCCGGCGCTGCGTGCCGGGCCGGCCTGCACGCTCTCTACCATCACACCGTGGTCCAGACCGTCCAGGTCCTCGCGCTCCTTCCTGTTCAGGTCGCGGACCGCTATCTTGAGGCGCGCATCGACCTTGGCGTTACTCTTGCCGCCGGCAGCGAGCTTGAGCGCCTCTTGCGGCGGGAGCTCGCCGATCTTGATCGACAGCTCGATGCGCTTGCCGTCGCGCACCACCTTGGCCGGCACCTTGGTGCCGACCGCGGTGCCGCCGACGACCGGCGGCAGATCGGAGGAGCGCTCGATAGCGACCCCGTTGAACTCTACAATGACGTCGCCCGCCTTCAAGCCGCCGCCCACGGCAGGGCCATCGGGCAGGACTTTGGCGATCAGGGCACCGTGCGGGCGGTCCATGCCGAAGGACTCCGCCAACTCGCGCGTGACCTCCTGGATCAGCACCCCCAGCCAGCCGCGCGAGACCTTGCCGGAATCGCGGATCTGCTGATAGACGTTCATGACGACCTCGACCGGGATAGCGAAGGACAGACCCATGAAGCCGCCGGTGCGGCTGTAGATCTGCGAGTTGACGCCGACCACCTTGCCATCGAGATTGAACAGCGGTCCCCCGGAGTTGCCCGGGTTGATCGCGACGTCGGTCTGGATGAAGGGCACGTAGCTCTCGTTGGGCAAGGCACGGCCCTTGGCGCTGACGATCCCGGCCGTTACCGAATAATCGAAGCCGAAGGGCGAGCCGATGGCCAGCACCCACTCGCCGACCTTGAGGTCCGCCGACTTGCCCAGGCGCACCGCCGGGAGGCCTTGGGCGTCGATCTTCAGGACCGCCAGGTCACTGCGCTCATCGCTACCGACCAACTTGGCCACGAACTCGCGGCGATCGATGAGCCGTACGATGATCGTGTCCGCGTCCTTGACGACGTGGTGATTGGAGATCACGTAGCCATCCTCGGAGAGGATGAAGCCCGAGCCCAGTGAGGAGCGCGGCTCCAGGTCCGGGCCTTCGATGCCGTCCCCGAAAAACCGCCGGAAGAACTCGTTCAGGGGGCTGTCCTCGGGCAGGTCCGGGATCTGCACGGAGGGCGCGTCGCCGGCCCGGTCCGCCTTTTTCACGGTGGTCCCGATGTTGACGACGGCCGGGCTATTGTCCTGCGCCAGCACGGTGAAATCCGGAAGCCTAGCGGTCTCGGCAAACACCGGGCGGGACCAGGCGTATAGGCAGAACAGCGCGAGCGGGAACCAATGCCACCAGGCTCGAAATCGGAACATGCGGAGTCGTCTCTTCGGATGGGTCATGATGAAGTCGTTGAGAATGACGGAAATGACGGGAACGTGCAACGTACGCGACCCCCGGCGCGGATGGGTCAAGATGGCGTCCGCAACCGTGGTGCGTTCAAGGCTGTGCACCCAGGCCTGCCTGCGCCGGCCCGGCCGGTGTCAGGGAGGACGCGATCCGGCGCAGGGTCAACGTCGGGACCTCGCCCACCAGGGTGAGCTGGTGCTCGTAACTCATGGTGCTATAGGTATTCAGACTACCGAGCGTAGAATATCCTAGGGGCGCGGACGCCGGGCTGTAGCGCTCAATGAACACCGAGATGCTGGCCAGACCGTCGGAGTATACCTGGTGATCGGTGGCCTCGGGGTGATCGGGGTAGGCGTGCTGCTCGTGACGCTGCATGGTGAATCCTTTGGGTAGCCACCCGACCCGCCAGCCGCCGGCATGCGAGGCGGGGTCCTCGCCCTGGTCCTCGCTCGCGTATTGAACAAAGCCTCTTCCGCTGATCCCGGGTACTAAGTCAGGCGCCGGGATCGCGGCAGGCAGAGCGAGGGAGGTGAACATCACCTGTGCCAGCACGGTGCCATTGCCGTCCAAGGTCTGAGACCGGAGAGGGAGATGCACGCTGCTATCGATCCACAATCGGTAACCATAGCGATCGGAGCGCTTGGGTGAGATCCCCACCACCCAGCTCGGCCGGCCCGCGATCCGATCGCCGCCGAGGATTGTGAAGTGGTAGTGCCGGGCAATGGCATCGACCGGCTGCGTAAAGGTCGCGGTCAGGAGGTTGCGCGGTGACCCCCGCCCGAGCATGACTGCGCGATCCGCGGGTAGGATCCAGGTGACCTGATCGCCTTGGCGGATGACCTCCCTGGCCATACCGGTCAAGGCGACCAGCCGCTCCCGCTCTCCGCTCGCGCCGGCCTGATGAATGACACGCATGCTCTCCACCTCGCTACCGCAGATGGATACGAAGACGGCGTCGTAATTGAGCATTCTCGAGGCCCGCGCCATTCGTTCCAGCAGGGCCCGCGCCTCCGGCAGTTCGGCCTCTGCGAAAGACGCGCAAAGACCTGGCAGGAGCAGCGTGAAGAATCGATATCGCCACCGCATCAGCGAAGGACTAGAAACCAAGCGGCCTGCGTACGCCGCAAACCGCTGGCCCGACGCTGCGGCAGTGGACCGGTGCCGGTGGCGAACCCATGGTTCTGCGCTGGCTTCGCTGCTGTCTAGGCGGTTTACTCGGGATTGGCGCCGTGCGCGGTTAAGCGGATACGCGGGGCGGCGCCCCGCGTCGGCAGGTGGTATGGGATCTGGCTATGGTTCACCAAATAGGCGGTGAGCCGCGCGGGACGGGCCGGCTCTTGGCTCCAGTACAGTGTGGCGATGGGTAGTGTTGCCTGTTCCACGGTGGTTTCGGCGAGTGCCAGGTCTTCACCAAGCGGCCCGCGTCCGGCGCGCAGCAGCGCCGCCGCGAGCACCACGGCGCCCACGACGGATGCGGCCAAGGCTATCCCGAATACCGGCCGCCGCCAGTCCCGGTACCGGGCCGTCCGTGGACGGAACGCAAGCGGTTCCTGCTCGATGGTAGCGGAGACGCGCGCCGCGAAGCCGGGCGACACACGCGCCGGCAGCCGGTCTTGAAGGCCATCTTGAATCACGTGGTACCGTGTCCAGGCGGCGCGCAGATCCGCGTCGTCGCGCAGCTCGGCCAGCAAGCGACGGCCGGCGGCCGTGCTCAACTGACCATCCATGAGTAGAGACAACTGCTCGCGTTTGTCTGCCTGCATAGGGTTCACTCCAATAGCGACTTTAAACGATTATCGATGGCCTCACGGGCACGAAAGATCCGTGAGCGTACCGTGCCGATCGGGCAGGCCATGATCTCAGCGATCTCCTCGTAGCTCAAGCCTTCTACCTCGCGCAGGTTGATGGCCATCTTGAGCTCCGCCGGCAACGCCTCGACGGTCGTCTCGATGGTGGCCCGTATCTCATCGGCGATGAGCAGCCGTTCGGGCGTATCCACGTCTTTCAGCAACTGCTCCAAGTCCAGCTCCTCGCCGTCATTGCCGGTGTTGTCGACCTCCGGCGGGCGCCGCGCCTGGCTGCTCAGATAGTTCTTCGCCGTGTTGATGGCGATCCGGTACAGCCACGTATAGAATGCACTCTCGCCGCGGAATCTCGGCAGCGCGCGATAGGCCTTCAAGAACGTGTCCTGTGCGATATCCAGGCAATCGCTCGGGTCTTTGACGTAGCGCGAGACCAATTTAATGATCCGGTGCTGGTATTTCAACACGAGCAGGTCGAATGCCTTCTTATCGCCCTGCTGTACTCTAGCAACGAGCAGCCCATCCGCGCTTACGCCGGTTTCGCCCATCCGGGCCACCTCCCGTGTTATTTTCCGTGGCGCCGCGCGTGCCTAGTGTAGACCTGGACCGGCGGCGCGAGTTCTGACTGCGATTGAAATCCGGCAGGGTATCGCCTTCCGCCCCTCGATCCAAGCCGCGCAGCTCAGGCGTGCGGTTACGGATGGGACCAACAGCGCCGCGAGAATACGATGAGCCTGGCACCCGAACACCAAGTCCTGATCATCGGTAGCGGGGCCTCCGGCCTCGGCGTTGCGCTGCAGCTCGCCGAGCACGCCCAGGTGTCGGTCATCGCCAAGGGCCCGCTGCCGGAAGGGGCGACGCTGTACGCCCAGGGCGGGATCTCCGCGGTGTTGGATGCCTCCGACTCCATCGACTCGCACGTGGCCGATACCATCGCGGTGGGGGCGGGCCTGTGCGATGCCGAGATGGTGCGCTTCGTCGTCGAGCACGGCCGTGCCAGCGTGCAGTGGCTCATCGATCGCGGAGTGCCGTTTACGCGCGCGCACAACGCCGCCGGCGGCTTGGAATATCACCTGACTCGCGAGGGCGGCCACAGCCACCGGCGCATCATCCATGCGGCCGACGCCACGGGGCGCGCCGTGGAGACGACGCTGGAGCGCCTGGCGCGCGCCCATCCCAACATCTCGATCTTCGAGCACCATATCGCTATCGATCTCATCACGGCGCGCAAGTTGGGAATGGCTGGCGAGCGCTGCCTCGGGGCCTACGTGCTGGACGAACGCGCGGCACGGGTGCGCACCTTCAAGTCGGCCTTCGTGGTGCTCGCCACCGGCGGTGCCGGCAAGGTCTATCTCTATACCAGCAACCCGGACGTCGCCAGCGGTGATGGCGTCGCCATGGCGTGGCGCGCCGGCTGTCAGGTGGCGAACATGGAGTTCTTCCAGTTCCATCCGACCTGTCTGTATCACCCCAAGGCCAAGTCCTTTCTCATCACCGAGGCCATCCGCGGCGAAGGGGGGCGTTTGATATTGCCGGACGGCAGCGCCTTCATGCAACGCTTCGATCCGCGCGCCGAGCTCGCGCCCCGCGACGTCGTGGCGCGGGCCATCGACCATGAAATGAAACGCCTGGGCTTGGACTGCGTGTTTCTGGACATCAGTCATCTGCCGCGCGATTTCATCATCGAGCACTTTCCGACCATCTATGCCAAGTGCCTGGGGCTCGGCATCGACATCTCGCGCGAGCCCATCCCGGTGGTCCCGGCGGCACATTATATGTGCGGCGGGGTGGTTACCGAGCGTCGCGGACGCAGCGCGATTGCCGGCCTCTACGCGGTCGGCGAGGTCGCTTACACTGGCCTGCATGGCGCCAACCGCATGGCCAGCAACTCGTTGCTGGAGTGCCTGGTCATGGCCCACGCGGCGGCGCAGGATATACTCGCTGACTTGCCGGCCGCGCCGCCACCGCCGGCCATCCCGGATTGGGACGAGAGCCAGGTCACCGATTCGGACGAGGAGGTGGTCGTAGCCCATAATTGGCACGAGTTGCGCCGCTTCATGTGGGACTACGTCGGGATAGTACGCAGCACCAAACGGCTGGAGCGCGCCCGCCACCGCGTGCGCCTGCTGGCCCGGGAGATCGTGGATTATTACAGCCATTTCCGCGTTACTCACGACCTCATCGAGCTGCGCAATCTGGTGCTGGTGGCCGAGCTCATCATCGAGTCGGCCCTGCGCCGCAGAGAGAGCCGCGGCCTGCATTACACTCTGGACTATCCGCAGACGGATGATACGCGTCCTCCCCGGCCGACGGTGCTGAGCCGATAGCGAGCCCTCGCAGACCGATCGATTTTCGGGTGGGTAATCGGTCTGAGGTTGTTTATTTTCATCGCGACCGTCGTCTTTTCGTTTACGCTATGGTACAAGTTGTTTCGCGACGTCGATCAACCGCCGTTCGCCAATAGAGGAGCTGTTTAAATACGGGTCCATCGGCAGCAAGACAATAGCGATTTACCGTATTGGATCGGGTTGGTTTAACCCCGGAAGTCGTGAAACAATGGCGCTAGCAGCCTGTCGGACTTAACAAAAAATCTTCGCACGATTCCGTAGATGAAGCGATCGACGAATTCCCGCACCGCTCTGTTCGATTCCGAAACGACGAGTGTGGGCTACCGTATGGCGTTAGATGACCATCATTGCGCGCTTTCACCCCGAAAGTTCTATGATTTCGCTGTCCAATTTCGCTAAGTCCGACACGCTGCTAGGGGCGAGTTCGGTCTTGGATCCGGAGGACGTGCGGCGGCTGGAGCTGGATTTCTGCGGGCTGCGCTTCAATACACCGCTGGTGCTGTTGTCCGGCTGCGTGGGTTTTGGTGAGGAGTATACGCGCATCGCCGGGTTCTCCAATCGCGACGCGGGAGCCGTGTGCCTGAAGGGCACGACGCTCGCGCCGCGCCTCGGCAATGCGCCGCATCGTATCGCCGAGACCCCGGCCGGGATGCTGAACGCCATCGGTCTGCAGAATCCCGGGGCGCGCGCGGTGGTGGATCGCATCCTGCCGCAGCTCGACCGCGATGAGACGCGCTTCATTGCCAATGTCTCGGGCTCGACCGTGGAGGAATACCGCGAGGTCACGCAGATCTTCGATGACTCGCCCATCGATGCCATCGAGATCAACATCTCCTGCCCCAACGTCAAGGAGGGCGGGGTCGCCTTCGGTAATGACCCCGACATGTCGGCGCGCGTGGTGGCGGCCTGCCGCGCCGTCACCCGCAAACCCATCATTACCAAGCTGTCGCCGAATCAGACCGACATCGCCGAGAACGCGCGGCGTTGTATCGAGGCCGGCAGCGACGCGCTGGCCGTCATCAACACCGTCATGGGGATGGCCATCAACATCGAGACGCGCCGGCCGGTCATCGGCAACAATCAGGGCGGCCTCTCCGGGCCCGCCATCAAGCCCATCGCGTTGCTCAAGGTGCACCAGGTCTACCCGATCTGCCATCGGTATGGCATACCGATTATCGGCCAGGGCGGCATCAGCAACGCCGCGGACGCACTTGAGTTTCTCATCGCCGGGGCGAGTGCGGTCGGGATCGGCACGGCCTTGTTTTATGACCCTCTGTTGCTCCCCAAGATCAACCGCGGGATCGCCGCGTACCTGCGGCGCCACGGACTGGGCTCGGTCTGCGAGTTGGTCGGCAGCCTGAACCCGCATCCCGCGAGCTCGGCCGTGTGCACCGGTTGATTGGGGTTGCCTAGGCCGGGAGCCGGGCCGGGCAGCGGTGCGCCAGACAGCAGCCCGCGCAGCGCGGATGCGTGCGGCAGGTGTCCTTGCCGTGCCGGACGAGCAAGGCGTGGTATTCCTTGAACAGCGCCACGTCGGCGCGGAGCCCGCGCTCCAGCAGCGCGCGCAGGCCCTCGTAGCTTTCGTCCCCTCGTACCAGCCCGAGCCGCGCCAGGATGCGCCGCGTATAGGCGTCGATGACGAACACCGGACGATCGAAGGCGTAGAGCAATATATCGTCGGCGGTCTCCGGCCCGATGCCATGGACCGCCAGCAGGGCGCTACGCAGCGCGCCGGTCTCGCGTTGGCGCAGGCATTCTATTCCGCCGTGCTCGAGCAGCCAGGCGCAGACGCTCCTGAGGCGCTCAGCCTTGACGTTGAAATACCCCGCGGGTATGAGCTGGTGCGCGAGATCAGGCTGCGGTACTGCGAGTATCGTCGCGGGATCCAGCCAGTGATGGCGTTTGAGATTGGCCAGGGCCCGCTCGACGTTGGACCAGCTCGTGTTTTGCGTCAGCACCGCCCCGGCGATGACCTCGAAGGGCGAGTCGGCGGGCCACCAGTCCTGAGCGCCGTAATGCCGCAGCAGGCGGCGAAAGACCGCGAGCAGGCGGGTGCGCATCAGATCGGTTGCCGACCGGCGCGGAGGGGGTGCTGTGCCGGGTGCCGGCGATCCCCCTCTACCGAGGCCAGCAGCTGCTCCACCTCGCGCTGGGAAAGGTCCCAGGATGCGCCGGGCCGGCGTTCGCGCGCCAGCACGATCGGGCCATAGCGAATGCGCATCAGACGGCTGACCCGCAGGCCCTGTGATTCCCACAAGCGCCGCACCTCGCGGTTGCGGCCTTCGCGCAGTACCACGGCGAACCATTGGTTCGCGCCCGTGCCCCCGCGCGCCTCGACGGTATCGAACCGCGCCCAACCATCCTCAAGCGCTACGCCGGCCAGGAGATTTTTCATGACCGTCTCGGACACCGTACCCAATACCCTGACCAGATATTCGCGCTCGACCTCGCTCGCGGGGTGCATGAGTCGGTGGGCGAGGGCACCGTCGGTGGTGAAGAGCAACAGCCCGCTGCTCGTGAGGTCCAAGCGCCCGACGCTTACCCAGCGCCCGGTGGCCAGCGCCGGCAAGGCCTCGAAGACGCTGCGGCGCCCATCCGGATCGCTGCGCGTGCAGACCTCGCCGCTGGGCTTGTAATAGGCAATGACCCGGCGCGTCTCCGCGAATAAATGCGTGGGGTCCAGTGCCTGGCCATCGACGCGCACCGCGTCGCCGGGCCGGATCACACTGCCGAGCCTTGCGGTCTCGCCGTTGACCGAAATACGCCCGGCCGCGATCCAGGCCTCGATGGTACGGCGCGAGCCCAGACCCCGGCGGGCCAAGACCTTGTGCAGGCGCTCACCGGGGGCTGCGCTGGCAGGCAGGCGCTTAACCGACGGCCTCTTGCGGCAGCGGCTCGTTGCCCTCGTCACCGTCCAACCCCTCGATCCCGCGCGCCATGCCGGCCTCGCTGTCCAGCGCCATCTCCATCTGCTCGACGCCGCGGGTCGAGGCGGGCAGCGGCGGCAGCTCGCCGAGGGTCTTGAGATTGAAGTATTCGAGAAACTGGCTGGTGCTCGCATAGACCGCCGGGTGGCCGGGCACGTCGCGATGGCCGGCGACGCGTACCCAGTGCCGCTCCAGCAGGGTCTTCAGGATCCCGGTGCTGACGGCAACACCGCGCAAGGCCTCGATCTCGCCGCGCGTCACCGGCTGCCGATAGGCGATGATGGCGAGCGTCTCCAGCAGCGCCCGCGAGTAGCGCGGCGGACGTTCCTCCCACAGGCGATTGACCCAGGTCGCCAGCTCGGGGCGCGCCTGGAAGCGATAACCGCGCGCCACCTGCTTGAGCTCCACGCCACGCTCGGCATAGTCGTGTTGCAACTCGTCCAGCGCCTCGACGATAAGCCCCGGCAGCGCCTCGCTGCCGTATTCCGGCTCCAGGACGCTCTGTAGTTGATTGCTCGCCAACGGGCGATCGGCGACCATCAGGCTGGCCTCGATGATGTTCTTGATCTGCGTTTCGCTCATGGTTACCTCCCACGCCATACGGCCTTCATGACAGCGCCCGCACATAGATCGGGCTAGGCCCGTCCTGCTGCACGATCTCGATGAGCGATTCCTTGAGCAGCTCCAGGATCGCCAATAACGACACGACCACACCCCGACGTCCTTCTTCCACGCTGAACAGACGGGAGAACTCCACGAAGCCGCCGCCGGCCAGCTCCAGCACCCGGACCATGCGTTCGCGCACGGACAGCGGCTCGCGCAGGATGTGATGATGCGTAAACATCCGCGCCCTCGCCAGGACCTCGGCGAAGGCCGTGTGCAAGGCCTCGAGCGATACCGCCGGCTCGGGCCGCTCGAGGCACCGCTCGGCGAAGCCTACCGCGGCGAGAAACACGTCGCGCTCCAGGCGCGGGAGCCTGTCGATCAACTCGGCGCCCCGCTTGTAGCGCTCATACTCCTGCAGGCGCCGCACCAGCTCGGCGCGCGGGTCTTCCTCCTCTACGCCCGCCTCGGGGCGCGGCAGCAGCATGCGCGACTTGATCTCGGCCAGCATCGCCGCCATGAGCAGATACTCGGCCGCGAGGTCCAGTCTCAAGCCCTGCATGAGATCGATATACAGCAGGTACTGCTCGGTGATGCGGGCGACGGGGATGTCGAGGATATCGAGGTTTTGCCGCTTGATGAGATACAGCAGCAGGTCCAGCGGTCCCTCGAAGGTCTCCAGGACCACTTCCAGGGCATCCGGTGGAATATACAGGTCGTGAGGCAGCTCATCGACGGGCAGGCCGCGCACCCGCGCGACCGGGACCTCCGACGACGAGCGCTCGGCCCCGGGTATCGGATCGTGATCGCCCGCGTTCACCGATAGACCAGCCCCATGGCCTCGCGCACCTCTTGCATGGTCTCGCGTGCGACCTCGCGCGCCGCCTCGCAGCCGGCGTTGACGATGGCGCGCACCATGTCCGGGTCCTTGGCATATTCCTCGGCGCGCTCGCGGATGGGATCGAGCTCGGTGAGCACCGCGTCGATGACGGGTTGCTTGCATTCCAGACAACCGATCTCGGCGCTGCGGCAGCCGGACTGGACCCAGGACTGGATGCCGGGATTGGAATAGACCTTATGGAAACGCCACACCGGGCACTTCTCGGGATCGCCGGGGTCCTGCTTGCGGACCCGCGCCGGATCGGTCTGCATGGTGCGGAGCTTGCGCACCACGCTGTCCGGCGATTCGCGCAGGCCGATGGTATTGCCATAGGACTTGGACATCTTCTCGCCGTCGAGGCCCGGCATCTTACCCTCCGGTGTCAGCAAGGGCTGCGGCTCGGGCAGGATCGAGCGCCCCACACCTTCCAGGTAACCGAGCAGGCGCTCGCGGTCCCCGAGGGCAATGTTCTGCTGGGACTCCAGCAGCGCGCGCGCGGTCGCCAGGGCCTCGTCGTCGCCGCGCTCCTGAAAACGCTTGCGGAGATCGAAATACAAGCGGGCGCTCTTCTTCCCCAGCTTGTGCGCGGCCGCCTCGGCCTTGGCCTGAAAATCAGGCTCTCGCCCGTACAGATAATTGAAGCGCCGCGCCACCTCGCGCGCGAACTCGATATGCGCCACCTGGTCTTCGCCCACCGGCACATGCCCGGCCTTATACATCAGGATATCCGCACTCTGTAGCAGCGGGTAGCCGAGAAATCCATAGGTGGCGAGGTCCTTGTGCTTGAGCTTTTCTTGCTGGTCCTTGTAACTCGGGATACGCTCCAGCCAGCCGAGCGGCGTGCTCATAGCGAGCAGGGTCGCCAGCTCGGCGTGCTCCGGGACGCGCGACTGGATGAACAGGGTGGCCTCGCCGGGATTGATCCCGGCCGCCAGCCAATCGATCACCATGTTCCAGACGGAGCCGGCAATCGGGCCGGGGTTATCGTATTCCGTGGTCAGGGCGTGCCAATCGGCGACGAAAAAGAAACACTCGTACTGATGCTGCAGCTCGACCCAGTTCTTGAGCACGCCGCGAAAATGACCGAGGTGCAAGGCGCCGGTGGGCCGCATCCCGGACAGCACACGCTGTGCGGCGACCGGGCTCATCGGGCGGACCCCGGCGGGTGGTACTCAGCCACCGGCGATTACTCTGGCTAAGGCGAGGAAGACGTTGACCAGGGGGCCGAGCACCGGGCTGATCACCCCGAGGAACAACAGGGCCATCAGGATGATCAGGCCATAGGGCGCGATGGCCTCATACTGCGCGGACAGCCGCGGGGGCAGGAACGCCGCGAGCACGCGGCTCCCATCCAGGGGAGGGATCGGCAGGAGATTGAAGGCCAGCAACACGCTGTTGATCATTATCCCAGCCATGCCCATGTAGATCAAAGGCTTGCTGAAGAACGCGTAATCGCCGAAGACGCCCGCAATGCGCACGATCAAGGCCCAGGCCATCATCATGAGCAGATTGGCCGCGGGACCGGCCACCGCCACCAGCGCCATGTCGCGTTTGGGGTTCTTGAGATTGCGCGCGGCGATTGGTACCGGCCGGGCCCAGCCGAAAATGAAACCGCCAATGAGGAGCAGTATCACCGGGACCAGGACCGTCCCTATCGGATCGATGTGTTTGAACGGGTTGAGCGACAAGCGCCCGAGCATCTCGGCCGTGCGATCGCCCAGGCTGCGCGCCATCCAGCCATGCGCGACCTCATGCAGGGTGATGGCGAATAGCACCGGCAGTGCCCACACCGCAATCTGCTGTACGAGCGATAGCTCCACGTGCCTGATCCGATCTCCAGGGTGCCTGGTTCAGGCAGCGGCGAGCGCCCCGACCTCGCCCCTGCCGCGCCGGATCACCCGTGGTATCGCCTCGACCAGATCGATGACCGTGGTCGGCTCGAGCCCACAGCTACCGGCGTCGAGCACGGCGTCGACCTGCTTATGCAAGCGCTCGTAGGCCTCCTCGCCCTCGGCTATCGGCAGCGCCGCGCCCCTAAGCCGCAGGGTCGTGCTCATGAGCGGTGCGTCCAATTGCCCCAGGAGTAGCTGCACGACGCGCTGTGCCGGGATACGCAGGCCGATGGTCCGGCGCTTGGGGTTTTGCAGGCGCCGCGGTACCTCCGGGGTCGCCTTCAGGATAAAGGTGTAAGGGCCGGGGGTGAGGGACTTCATCAAGCGAAACGCGGCGTTATCCACCTTGGCATAGAGGGCGATCTCGGACAGGTCGCGGCATACCATGGTCAGTTCGTGCTCGGGGCCGACCCCGCGCGCCTGGCGGATGCGCAGCTCGGCGGGCCTCTCGCCCATACCGCAGCCCAGCGCATAACAGGAATCGGTCGGATAGACGAGCACACCCCCCTGGCGGAGTAGCTCCGCGGCCTGGCGGATGAGCCGCATCGGCGGGTTATCGGGGTGGATCCGATAGTGCTGCGCCATGTCGCCCGCCGCGCGCTCCAAATAGAGACATCCTCACGATTTCGCTATGATAGCGGCTTCCGTTCCTGACGACACGCATTATGAAGATTCTTTTTGACATTCTCCCGGTTGCGGTCTTTTTCGTCGCCTTCAAGTCCGTCCGCGACCCGCAGCAAGGGATCTTGATTGCGACCGCCGCGGCCATCGCCGCCGCGGCCCTCCAACTGGGCTACACCTGGGTCAAGACGCGACGCATCGAGAAGATGCACCTCGTGATGTTGGCCATCCTGGTGGTACTGGGGGGCGCGACGCTGCTATTCGGGGATGAGCGCTTCATCAAATGGAAGCCAACCGCCGTCAATTGGCTGTTCGCGGCGGTGTTTTTCGGCAGTGAATTCATCGGGGAGAGGAATATCGTGCGACGCATGATGGAAGGGCAGGTGAGTCTTCCCGCCTCCGGCTGGAGGCGGCTCAACGCGGTCTGGGCGGTGTTTTTCGCCGCCATGGGGGTAGCCAATCTCTACGTCGCCCAACACTACTCGACCGAGGCGTGGGTGGACTTCAAGATGTTCGGGATCCTGGGTCTGACCGTATTGTTCGTCATCGGCCAGGCCTTCTTTCTGGTCCGCTACAGCACCATCGCCGAGCGTGAGCGAGACGGTTGAGGTGTTTTACGCCATCATCGGGGAAGACAGCATGGACAGCCTGGATAAAAGGCGGGTCGCGCGGCCGGCGCACGTCGCCAGGCTGGATGCGCTGAATAACGCGGGCCGCTTGCTCCTAGCCGGACCGTTTCCGGCCATCGATGCCGAGGACCCCGGCCCGGCCGGATTTACCGGCAGCATGATTGTGGGCGAGTTTCCCTCCCTGGAGGAGGCCCGGCGCTGGGCCGATGAGGACCCCTATCTCCAAGCCGGCGTCTATCAAAACGTCCGCGTGCGCCCCTTCAAGCGGGTGTTTCCGCATGCCTGAGTCGGGGCGGGCACACCGGCTGCGCGAGCGGCTGGAGTCGTCCCTCGCCCCGCAGTCCATCACCATCGTAGACGAAAGCCACCGGCACGCGGGCCATACCGGCGCGCGCGGCGGCGGCCATTTCGCGGTGGACATCGTCTCGACACGCTTCACGGGTCTCACGCCGATCGAGCGGCATCGCGTCGTCTACCAAGCGGTAGGCGATCTGCTGGGGAGCGAGGTCCACGCGCTCAGCATCCGCGCCAGGGCGCCGGGCGAAGGGTAGGGGAGAAACCCGCGAGGCATTCGTTGACGGACCGCGACGCCCGTAACCTCTGAAACGAAACAACATGGGGATCCCTCGCGTGCCAACCGCTATTCGAACCCAGCATGCCATCGATCGACCGCAACCCGCTTGGCGTTCGGACGATGGCGCCGTGGAGGTGTTTCAGGCCGATTGCTTCGAGGTGATGGCCGGGTTGCCTGCCGGGAGCATAGACTGCATCTGGACCGATCCGCCCTATCTACTCTCCAACGACGGCGTAACCTGCGTCGCGGGCCGCCGCGTCTCGGTCAATAAGGGGGGCTGGGACCGCAGCCAGGGTCTCGAGTTGGACCACGAGTTCAATCGCCAGTGGTTACGCGCCTGTGCGCGCGTGCTCAAATCGAACGGTACCCTGTGGGTGAGCGGCACCCTGCACATTTATCTCAGCGTCGGGATGGCACTGCTGCAGGAGGGCTACCGGATCCTCAACGACATCGTCTGGGAAAAGCCCAACCCGCCGCCCAACCTCGGTTGCCGCTGCTTTACCCATGCCACGGAGATGGTGCTGTGGGCAACCCGCGCCCGCAAGGGATCCAATAAGGCCCAGGATCGCTACACTTTCAATTATGACCTGATGCGGGAGGAAAACGGCGGCAAACAGATGAAAAACGTATGGCGTATCTACGCGGTCGGCCGAGAGGAGAAGGCCTTCGGCAAGCATCCCACGCAGAAACCGCTGGCGCTCATCTCGCGCTGCCTGGCGGCCAGCACCCGGCCCGGCGATCGGGTCCTCGATCCCTTTGCGGGCTCCGCCTCGGTCGGTGTGGCGGCCCTGCAGCTCGGCAGGCAATTTATCGGTTGCGAGTCGGAGGCGAGCTACGTCGGGGTCGCGGCGCAGCGTCTGGCCGACGCCCAATCCAAGCTGAAAAACGGGCGGTGAGCCCGACCCTGGCGCTGGCGCTGGACCTCATTGCCCGGCCGTCGCTCACACCCGAGGATGCCGGCTGCCAGGCGGTAATCGCGGAACGCCTGCGCCGCTGCGGTTTCCAGGTCGAGCCGATGCGTTTCGGTGCGGTCGAAAACCTATGGGCGAGGCGTGGACGGGCCGCACCGCTTCTCGTTTTCGCCGGACACAGCGACGTGGTGCCGCCGGGCCCCACCGGCAAGTGGCGTACGCCGCCCTTCGAGCCGGCCATTGTGGACGGCGTGCTCTATGGCCGGGGTGCGGCCGACATGAAGGGCAGTCTGGCCGCCATGGTGACCGCCGCCGAACGCTTCGTCGCCCTTCATCCCGAACACCGCGGTTCGATCGGGTTCTTGGTGACCAGCGACGAGGAGGGTCCGGCGGTGGACGGCACGCGCAAGGTGGTCGAGACCTTGAATCGGCGCGGCGAGCCCATCGATTGGTGCATCATCGGCGAGCCGAGTAGCGAGCACCAGACGGCGGACGTGGTCAAGATCGGCCGGCGCGGTTCCCTGAACGCCACGCTGCACATCCAGGGCAGGCAAGGCCATGTCGCCTATCCGAGCCGCGCTGCGAACGCTATCCATCTCGCCCTGCCGGTCTTGAGCGAGCTGGTCGCGACGCGCTGGGACGAGGGCAATGCGGGCTTTCCGCCCACCTCGTTTCAGATCAGCAACATCGGCGCGGGGACTGGGGCCGAAAACGTGATCCCGGGCGAGTTGGAGGTGCGATTCAATCTGCGCTACTCGACCGAATGTACCGCCGCCGGCCTGCAGGAACGGATCGAGGCGCTGCTCCAGCGCCACGGGCTCGACTATCGCTGCGAGTGGCAGGTCTCGGGAGAGCCCTTCCTGTGCCGGCGCGGCGTGCTGCTGAGCACTGTGCAGGCGGCCATCCGGCACATCGCCGGGATCGAGGCGCGGGCCTCAACCTCGGGCGGGACCTCGGACGGGCGTTTCATGGCGCCGACCGGCACCGAGCTGCTGGAGCTGGGGCCGCTCAATGCCACCATCCACCAGGTCGATGAGCGGGTCGGCGTTGCGGCACTGGAGACGCTGTCCGCAATCTATGAAGACACCTTGCGCCGCCTGTTGGCCGCGTGAATCGGTAGATCCGGGCTTGGCCCCCGGTTTATGATGGAATCATGCAAGCCGGCAATCCCCTGGAAGAGATCGTTCAACGCCTGGGCAAGCTGTTGCCGGACGGCAGCGCGGTGCTCAAAGAGGACGTGAAAAAGAACATCAAGGCCGTGGTGTCCTCGGCACTGGCGCGCATGGACTTGGTGACGCGCGAGGAGTTCGACGTCCAAGCGGCCGTGCTGGCCCGCAGCCGCGCGCGGCTGGAGGCGCTGGAGAGACAGGTACAGGCCTTGGAGCAAATGCTGGCGGGGCGGCGGGCCGAATAGCCCCTCGCCAATACCGGACCGCACGCTGGGACGTTATCCAGGATGTCGGTCGCCGTCGTCTATAGCCGCGCCCAGGTCGGCATCGACGCACCGCTGGTCACCATCGAGGTGCACCTGTCCGCCGGCCTGCCGGGACTGTCGATCGTCGGCTTGCCGGAGGCGGCGGTCAAAGAGAGCAAGGATCGGGTGCGCAGCGCGCTCCTCAATGCGCAGTTCGAGTTTCCCCTGCGGCGCATCACCATCAACCTGGCGCCGGCGGACCTGCCCAAGGAGGGCGGGCGCTTCGACCTCCCGATCGCCCTCGGCGTACTGGCCGCTTCCGAGCAGATCCCGGCCAGGGATTTAGAAAGACACGAGTTTATCGGCGAGCTGGCCCTGACCGGCGAGCTGCGTAGCGTGCCGGGGATCCTGCCCTCGGCCTTGAGCGCGAGGCTCGTCGGGCGCGCCTTGGTCGTGCCCGCCGAAAACGCCGACGAGGCGGTGCTGGCCGACGGCATCACGGTTCATGCCGCTCGGCACCTGCTGGAGGTCTGCGCCCACCTGACCGGTAGCCAGCCGCTCGCGGCGCATCGTCCCAACCGTACACAGGCCCTGGCCCAGGACCTCCCGGACCTGGCCGAGATCAAGGCCCAGCACCATGCCAAGCGCGCCCTGGAGGTGGCCGCCGCCGGGGCGCATAACCTGCTGCTGATAGGCCCGCCCGGGACCGGCAAGAGCATGTTGGCCCGGCGCCTGCCGGGGATCCTGCCGCCGATGACCGAGCCGGAGGCGCTGCAATCCGCCGCGGTCTTTTCGGTCAGCGCCCAGGGATTCGGCGTCGACCGATGGAAGCGCCGGCCGTTTCGGGCCCCGCACCACACCGCCTCCGCGGTGGCGCTGGTCGGCGGTGGTAGTCACCCGCGTCCCGGCGAGGTCTCGCTCGCGCATCACGGCGTATTGTTCCTCGACGAGCTGCCGGAGTTCGATCGGCGTGTGCTGGAGGTCCTGCGCGAGCCCCTGGAGAGCGGCGTCATCACGGTTTCGCGCGCCGCGCAGCAGGCCGACTTCCCGGCGCGCGTGCTGCTGGTGGCGGCGATGAATCCGTGCCCCTGCGGGTTTTACGGCGACGCCAACGGCCGTTGTCGATGTACGCCGGATCAGGTGAAGCGCTATCGCGGCAGGATCTCCGGCCCGCTGCTGGACCGTATCGATATCCACATCGAGGTGCCCAATATCCCGCAGGAGGTACTGCTCAAACCCGGCCCCGATTCCGATTCGAGCCGCCTGGTCCGCGAGCGCGTAACGCGGGCACGCGAGCGGCAGTTGCTGCGGGCCGGCCAACCGAACAGCTATCTGGGTCCCTCGGAGATCGAGCGCGATTGTCCGCTCGGCGACGGCGATGCAAAGCTCCTCGGCGCCGCCGTGCAGCGGCTGGGTCTATCGCCGCGCTCGGTGCACCGTACGCTCAAGGTGTCGCGAACGATCGCCGATCTCGCCGGCAGCGAGACCATCCGGACGCAACACCTGATGGAGGCGGTCGCCTACCGGCGCTCGGAACCGCTGATCGGCTAAGAAAGGTCTGAATCGATCCTTCAGAATCCAAGCGCGTCATTCCCGCGAGAGCGGGAATCCAGGTTTTTTGAGCAACTTCCGGATGCCCGCGTCCGCGTGCACGACGAGCGAGGGGTTATTCGGATCTTTACTAAGCCCGATTGCGGTAACGCCGCCGCCGGCGCGTCACAGCCAGGGATCGATAGGCAGCATCTGCAGCAGCTCACCCGTCTTGCGGTCGATGATGGCGGTCAGGTCCCGCTTGCGGGCGCGCACCGGTAGAAAACCCAGATCGCTTTGCGGCCCGGCAAATGCGCTCTCGACGGCCGCAAGGGCCGCCCCTGCCTCCGGGTGCTTCGCCCTGAGTTCGGCCAGGGACTTGGCGCGCGCAATGACCTGCCCGCGGAGTTCGCGATACGGGACGTAATGCTGGGGAAAATTGGGTAGGTCGTACCCCGCGACGGCCGCGAACAGTATGCGCTCGCGTTCCTTGCGGTCCTCCGGAAGCCGGGCGCCGACCACGCGCGGCCCGGTGAGCGACAGCGTCTTGAACTCGGCGGCCGTGACCTTCTTGTACTCCGCCGGGTCCAGCTCATTGGCTGCCACGACATCGAAGCGATCGACGTTGAAGACCACGAAGACCGGCCGCGCCTCATAGACCACGTAGACACCGTAGATCAGCGCGCCGGTCTGGAGTAGGGCGACCACCGTGAGGTCGAAGCGCAGGCTCTTCTTCTTGGGGTTAAAGATGATCAGCGTGATGAGCGGGCCGATGACCACGTCCACGCCGATGATGATCGCGGAGAGCTGGCCGGCGCCGACGGCCTCGAAATACGGCCAGGGGTACCAGACGAACAGCATCCACCCGAGTACCGTCAAGGCGATGACGCCGCAGATCGAGAGATGGAGGGCCGAGGCCTTCCAGCGCGTCATGGTCCTGTCGGTTGCGGGTTGGGCAAGTTCCGCCTCAATGCCCGGTGAAATCGCATGATCCATCCCGTTTTTCCTCGTCGCGACGATGATTAGTTTGAAACCCGAAAGCGGCAAACCGCAAACCTCCGGTTGGGAATTAGCAAAGCGTGATCCAGCGCGGTTATCTCGGGATCTGCCGGGGCGGTGGCGCGACGGTGGCTCGAATACCGCGGTGCCGGGTTCGAGCGATGGAGTGGCGGGTGCGGGCTACGGGCGCGCCGCGGGCGCGCCGGTACGCGGCCCTATAAGAGTTTGATGACCGCGTCCTGTTCGGCATATGCATCAAGCGTAGGCGGGAAAGCTTTCCCGTACTGCGAGGGGCAGTGTTTATTACAAACTCAAGGGTCTATACTCGCGCGCGGCGCACGGGCCCGCAATCAGTCGTAGTGTTATGGTCCACGATAAGGAGGAAGATATGAAGCAAGTCGCAACGGCAACCGCTTTCGCCCTCGTACTGGGCGTGGCCGCCGCGTCGGCCACGGCAGAAGACAAAACGAACAAGCAGCAGGAGATGTCGGCCGAGCACAAGGCCGTGATGGAGGCCTGGGAACAGGCGGCCAAGCCCGGGCCGCAGCACCAGTGGTTGGCTGGCAAGGTGGGGAAATGGAACTCTGCGGGCAAATTCTGGATGGACCCCACGAAGCCGCCCACCGAATCCGTTGGCGCCGTGGAGCGCGAGATGATGCTGGGCGGCCGGGTCTTGGCGGAGAAGGTCAACAGCACCTATATGGACAAGCCGTTCGAGGGGTATGGCCTAACCGGTTACGACAACGTGTCCAAGGAGTTCTGGGGCACCTGGAACGACAACATGGGCACCGGGATCATGTTGAGCACTGGCCAGTGCGACGACAAGGGCGCTTGTACCCACAGCGGCTCTTACATGGACGCGATGACGAACGCCAAGAAGACTACGCGCATGACCTCCCGCGATGACGGTCCGGACCGGGAGGTCCACCAGTTCTTCGAGAGAGGTCCCGATGGCAAGGAATTCAAGTCCATGCAGCTCATCTACACGCGCCGTA